>JAZKCP010000075.1:0-35490 GCA_040388035.1 Bacteroidota bacterium
GGACCGTGAAATTCGCCTCCTCCAAACCATCGGCCAAAAGATCGGCAACGGCCGCGGCCCCGGGTCCAGGAATCCGAAGCGCGATGACATGACGTTCACCGGCAAACGAAAGCGAATTCCAGTCGGCTAAAGCTTTTTGTTGGTGTGGCGGAATTGGATAATGGATTATCGTTTCTATACTGTTCTGCTTCAAATACGCCTGAAGTTCATCTCTTTTTGAAGTTCGGACAACGAATAAATGAAACACATGATTGCCTGACAAATCCCAGGTTGGCAGTGTTATTTTTTCGTTTTTGATTTCTGACAGGTAATTTTTGGCAATTGTTCTTCGAATCTCATTTTCACTTTCGAGATGCGGCAATTTTACATTTAAAAATGCGGCCTGCAATTCGTCCAAACGCGAATTTGTTCCAATATATTCGTTATGGTATTTTTGTTCTGAGCCATAATTCCGCAAAGCAAAAATTATTTTAGCCAAAGCATCATTGTTGGTCGTAATGGCACCGGCATCGCCCAAAGCGCCAAGATTTTTCCCGGGATAAAAACTAAAGCCCGCAGCATCGGATAAATTTCCTGCTTTTTTATTATTGGAAACAGCGCCATGTGATTGCGCCGCGTCTTCAATTACCAATAAATTATTTTGCTTGGCGATAACATTTATCGCTTCCATCTCAGCTAACTGCCCGTAAAGGTGAACAGCCAAAATGGCTTTGGTTTTTGAAGATACTTTATCCTGAATCAAGTCGGGATTGATATTATACGTTTCTAATTTTGGTTCAACCAAAACCGGAACCAATTCGGCTTGTAAAATCGCCAAAATACTTGCGATATAGGTATCTGCCGGAACAATAACCTCATCGCCTTTTTGAAGTTTTCCAAGTTGGATGTATCCTTTAAAAATAAGCACCAAAGCGTCTAAACCATTCCCTACTCCGATGCAATGCTTTACGCCACAATAATCGGCAAAACTATTCTCAAATTCTTTGACTTCATCGCCCAGTATAAACCAACCTTTATCCAAAACCAATTCCATTTTTTGCTGGAATTGCTGCTGATATTGTTGATTTATTTTTTTTAAGTCGAGGAATTTAATCATAGCATTATATTTTCTAAAATATTGTAATGTGAAGTTTTAACTTCATAAAAATCCTGAACAATCGTTTTGGCTCCAAAGCTTTCTTTCCAAAACAATAAGCCTTCGTTTATTTTGCGTCCATTTTCCTCGTGGGAAATTCCAAAGTCAAAGTAATTTTTAGCTGTAAAAACTTCAGTTATCAAATGATTGTAAAGAAAATCCAGGCTTCCGAGTTCGCTTCTTTGATCGTTACCCGAAATATACTGCGGATGTGCTACTTTTCCTGTTATAAAAACGGTGGTTCCTGCCACAATTTTACCTTCATGATATACATTAAAATGACGAATGTTTTTAGGGAATTTTTGTTGCAATAAACTTATTTCTTCTTTTGTGTGCACCGGCTTTGAATTGTGCCTTTTATCCAAATTTGGAATCAAAATCTCATTCCAAAACAAGTCGAATTTCAGTTCTTCCTTAATTACCAAATTGTTCTTACTGCCACGGCGAATGCCTTCTTTCCGCGTTTTGGTTACTTCAAAAGGCTTGGTCAAATCAATCACCGAAAGGCAATCCCGGCGAATTAATTTGGCCTCAGCCATAAATAAAGCATATTCAATTTCTTCTGAGAAAAAAGCGTTGTATATTGACGGAATCAATTTTAGCTGAAAAGTGGCAATGCCGTTTTGATTCAAAAATAGTAAAACAGCTTTCGTAATCTGAATTACTTCGCCCAATTTGATTTTAGTATCAAAAACAAAACCGCCATAAGTTAAGCCTTGGTGGGAAAAAAGCGTATTGTCTACTCTATTTGCCGGAAGGACTGAAATAAGATTATCTTCGTCAAAAACCAACAAGGAAAAATCCTGAAATCTATCGGAATGGTATTCCATAAAATCACGGTGAAAAAGAAAGGTAGCATTTTTGGCATTGCTCACAAAGCTGTTCCAAATTGCATAATCTTCTAAAGTATAACGTCGAATAGAATAGTTTTTCACAAATAGCTTTTAAACATTGGAAAATTAAACATTTATTTTAAAAAAGTCGTCCTTATTAAAAATTCAATTTCCAAAAATATTGTTTAATTTTATCTTCTTAACCGTTTTGCTTTGAAATTAAAACGACATTTTTTCCTTTTTATTATTCTTGTTTGTTTCATTTCTAAAACTAATGGACAAAATGTATCGCTGTACAACCAACTAAACGGCCGTTACGACTTTACGTTTATCGGCAATACTATGAACATTGCTGAAAACAACTCCACTTTGGATTTGGTTACAACCACTTCCTCTACGGCGACACTTTCTTTAAACTCATCCGATATAATTGAAAAAGCTTATTTGTATTGGGCCGGAAGCGGCGATGGCGATTTTGAAGTCAATTTGAACTCGGAGCTCATAACTCCGGATAGGACTTTCTCATTGTTTAGAGTATTTGACGACATTACCTTTACCTATTTTAGTGCCTTTAAGGATATTACCTCTTTTATTCAGACTACAGGAAATGGCGATTACACATTATCAAATTTAGATATTTCGGCATTTGAAGACTTACATGCTACAAGAAGAACCAATTTTGCAGGCTGGGCAATCGTAATTATTTATGAAAATAACGCGCTTCCCTTGAACCAAATCAATGTTTATGATGGTTTACAAGGTGTTCCTGATGAATTATCCATTACTTTGAGTAGTTTGAATGTCATTGATGACAATAATTCCAAAGTAGGTTTTCTTGCTTGGGAAGGCGATTCCGGTTTGGCTACGGAAGAATTCAGGATGAATGGAAACTTATTAAGCAATACGTTGAATCCTTCAAACAATGTTTTTAATGGCACAAATTCGGCAACCGGCATTTCGACTTTGTACAATATGGATTTGGATATTTATGATATCGAAAACAATATCGCCATTGGTGATACAAGTGCTGAGATTTCGCTAACTTCTTTTCAGGATTTTGTGATGATTAATGCAGTTGTCACCAAATTAAACAGTCAGTTGCCCGATGCAACCGTTTCGATTGACTCCATTGTAAAACAATGCGATTCCAAAATCATTGTAATCAATTACACTGTTTCTAATTTAAATTCAACCAATCCATTGCCTGCAGGAACGCCTGTTTCAATTTACATCGATGGACAATTATATCAAACTATCAATACTCCCGTGGAAATTCCAATTGACGGTTCCATTACCAGTCAGGTTACCGTTGTTTTGCCTGATACGGTTGCATTGGATTTCGGAATAAAATTAATGGTCGACGATATAGGTAATGGTTCAGGAATTGTGACCGAATTGGTCGAAAACAATAATACGGCAATAGCAAACGACTCGCTTTGGATTTCTCCGACTTTCAATGCTTTGGAAAATTTATTGGCCTGTAATGAAGGTTTCACTCGCGGGACTTTTGATTTTTCTTCCTACGAAGATTTGGCCAGGATAAATCCCGAAGATGATGTTCTTTTTTATGAAACTCTTGAAGATGCCACCGCTGATGTAAATCCGATTCTAAATACTACAACTTATCAGGCAATGCCAACACCAAAAGAAATTTTTGTTCGGATTTCCAATGAACATTGTTTCAGCGTTACCTCTTTTTTGCTAACAACCAGAAATTGTCCGCCAACAGTCTACAACTTTGTCTCTGCCAATACCGATTCTTTTAATGACACGTTTTTTATTGCTGGTTTACGCGATATTTTCCTGAATTTTAAACTGGAAATATACAGCCGTTGGGGAAGATTGGTTTGGACAGGAAATCAAAATAATGAAAATTGGGATGGTTATATAAAAGATGGCGTTGGCAGCAAAGATGCTCCAGACGGGACTTACTTTTATTTGTTATTTTTAAACGATGTTGATTATCCTGAGCCGTTGAAGGGATTTTTATATTTAAATCACTAACTACATATTTTGGGTGTAGTAATTATAGTCTTTCAGAATTGTTTTGATAAACTCTTTTTTATTTTCCAAATCATTTTTAATTCCGGTTACCTCTTCAATTTTATTGGTAAGCTTAGTAATGATTTCATAATCTGAGTTTTTTAGCGCTGCCTGAAACGTCTCCTTTATAATCCTTGCATCATTATCGGAAAGCTTAATAACCAACGGATATTTTGGCTTGTATTCCTCACCAATATCTTCTAAGATAGTATGGCTGATGTTAATCTTGTTCTTTAAAGTAATAACAGCTGTTCCTGCGGAAATATCACCTAACCGTTGTGTTTTGCTGTTAACAACCATAGCAATCAAACCTATAATACCGCTGCTTATCGAAATATCAATAAGCCTGAAGAGCCAGCGAATCAGATAATCTCCGAACGATGCCTGATAGCCATCTATTTTCACGACTTTTATTTTTAATAATTTCTTTCCAAAAGTCTGGCCTTCAAGCAATGATTCCTGGACTAAGGAATAAACAACTACCGGTAATGAAAAAATCATATAAATAGCCATCTGCGACCAGCGGTCCATTTGATCTATGATTGAATTGAGATTGAATGAATAGAAAAATACATAAAATATGATTATAACATAAGCTATTTTAATCAGTAAATCAAGGAAATACGCGCCAATTCTTTCACCAACGGAAGCCGAGGTGAAATTTATAATAACATTTTGTGTCGTATTTATAGAAAGTTGTGTCATAATTCCTATTTTAGCCCTCATGAGGGAAGTGGCATTCATAAAACAAAACAAACAAAAATGGCTTGACTTTGAACAGGCAATTTTTGGTAAATCTAAAAAAAATCCTGATGAAATGGCAAGTTTGTACATTCATTTGGTCAATGATTTATCGTATGCCCAAACCTACTATCCCAAAAGCAAAACCACAGTATATTTAAATTACTTAGCGTCACAGATTTACCAAAAAATTTACAAAACAAAGCGTGAGGAAAAAAACCGGCTGATTTATTTTTTCAAAACCGAAGTGCCTTTACTGGTGTATCAATACAGAAGGTATATTCTCTATTCATTTGTTTTATTTTTTGCTGCCGTAGCCATTGGCGCTGTTTCGGCAAAGTATGATGAGAATTTTGTCCGCCTGATTCTGGGCGACGGTTATGTAAACATGACTTTGGATAATATCAAAGACGGAAATCCGGTGGCGGTATACAAAACAGGAAGCAATTGGGGCGGATTTATTGGCATTACCTTAAATAACTTATATGTTGGCGTTCGCTGTTTTATTTATGGGATTTTTGCCGGAATCGGGACTTTTATAGTGCTTGTTCAAAACAGTATAATGCTGGGCTCATTCCAGTACTTTTTTTACAAAGAAGGGGTTTTCGGAGAAAGCATCAGAGGGATTTGGCTTCATGGTTCGATGGAAATCTTCGGAATGGTTATAGAAGCAGCCTGTGGTTTTATTTTGGGTGCCTCAATCCTGTTTCCCAAAACATTTTCACGCTTGAATTCATTTAAAATAGGATTTAAAGATGGTTTGAAAATATTCCTAAGCACTATACCCTTTACAATTGCTGCCGGATTTATTGAAGGTTTCGTTACCCGATACGCCATTGAAATGCCACAAATACTGAATATCATAATCATCCTCGGGACATTGGTTTTGATATCCTTCTATTTTTTGGTTTATCCGACAATTGTCCATAAAAAAATAAATGCATAATTATGTTTACACTATTCAAAAAAAGGGATTTCGGCGATTATATAAGTGATACCTTTCAGTTTTTCAGGCAGACAGGAAAGCATTATCTAAAAAATTATTTCACGATTTGCGGAATTTTTTTAATGGTTTTAGCTATTTTGACCTATTTTTTATCTCAGGTTTATTTTGATTTTTTCTTAAACATTGGCCGAACCAACAATAATTTCCAGTATATCCAGAGATATGCTGAAACCAATACTGCAGTAATAATTATCGGTGCGCTCTTACTATTTTTATTCATCGTTTTATTAAGCATGCTGACGTATTCTATCCCTGTAATTTATTTGGATTTGTACTCGAAAAATAAAGGGAACAACTTTGGCACCAAAGAAATCTTAGCAAAATTCAAAACGGATTTTGGAAGGATTTTAATTTTCTTTTTAGGCTTGATCTTCATAATAACACCCTTGTTGATTTTAGTTTTTACGGTCCTTATTCTACTTTGTTTTATTATCATTGGAATTCCGTTGCTGCTTTTTGCAATTCCAACTGCAGTAAGCTGGATTACACTTAGTTTTTATGAATATCTCAATCGCGACAAATCTTTTTTTAAGGCATTTGGAAGTGGCTTTCGGCATATTAAAAGTCAATATTTCCCAAATATTGGTTCGCTCATGGTTATGTATGTCATGGTTCAGATTGCGATGTCGCTATTTACGATGTTTCCCTATATGTTCGGAATGGTATCTCTCTTAACATCTACCAAAAATGGTTCTGCACCGGAAGATGCTTTATCAACCGTAAAAATTTTACTTACAATCGTTATGGTAGTATCTATCTTAATGAGTTACATCTTAAATAATCTTTTACTGATAAACCAAGGTTTGGTATACTACAGCAGAAGGGAAAACGACGAAAATATAAGTTCTAAAGACTCCATCGATTTAATAGGCAGTGAATAAATTCCTTTTCTTTTTTTGGTTCCTTATTTCTGTGCCGATTTGGTCACAGGATTCTTCGGCTGTGGTCAAAACGGACAACTTTAAATTCACCGAAGAAGACATCTATGTTGATAGTGAGCCTATACTTTTCAAACCAAAATTCGAAAATGGCTTTAAACAAAAATACAAGTCAGACGAATTTCAATATGAAGTAAAAATTTCGGAGAAAAACATTTGGGACCGATTCAAGGAATGGCTGGCTTATTGGTTTAAAAAGATTTTTGGGCTTTCAAACATGGAAGTTTCCTCAAAATATGTAGAATATACACTAAAGACAATTGCAGGATTAATTGTTGCTTACGTAATCTATCTGATTGTAAAAATCATATTAAACAAAGAAGGTAAATGGGTGTTTGGTAAGTCCACTACACGAAAAATCTATACCGATGAGGAAATCGAAAAAAACCTTATTTATGTAGATTTTGAGAAACTGATACAGGAAACCTTGGCCAATGGCAACAACCGATTGGCTATCCGCTACTATTATCTATGGCTTTTAAAACGCCTTACCGAAAAAAATATCATTGATTGGCACACCGAAAAAACAAATTCCGATTACTTATATGAAATCAATGCAACTGATTTAAAGACTGATTTCCAGTATCTTTCCTATTTGTATAATTACATTTGGTATGGCGAATTCGAAATGAGCGAGCAAACATTTTTACATGCCAAAAATGCTTTCGAGAAAACTTTAAAATCGCTTAACAGATGAGTAGGACACTGAAAATATATATATTTTTCCTGCTCGTGCTGATTGCATTCTTTATTTATATTGATGCAATCCGGCCAAAGCCGATAGACTGGAAACCGAGTTATGATCTGAGGGATAAAATTCCTTTTGGATTATATATTTTTGATAGAGAATCAGAGAAAATTTTAAGTTCCAACAAGATTAAAAAGGAAAGCAAAACAATTTATGAATTTTTAGATCCGTTGTATGACGCTGATACTTTGGTAAAGGATTATATAATTAAGGGCACCATCCTCAATATTTGCGATAATTATATCATTGATGATGAGTCGACTAAGGAATTATTTTACTTCGTGAGCCACGGAAATAATGCTTTTTTAAGTGTTCAGAATCTGCCAAAGATATTTACCGACTCTTTGAAAATAGGAATTGAATCCCAATTCGATTTATCCAATAAAGTGGATTGCTGGCTTGCAAATCCTGCTCTGGGAAATAAAAAATACAATCTGAATCAAGGTGCGGGAAGTTATTATTTCTCAAAAATTGACACCATTAAGGCTACCGTTTTGGGTTATCAGGGAACAGATAAAAAGAAATATATCAATTTTATTAAAGTTCCGCATAGACAAGGTAATTTCTACATTCATTTGCAACCAACCGCTTTTACGAATTATCATTTATTAAAGGATAATCATTCGGAATATGCTGAAAAAATCGTGTCCTATGTTCCAAAGGGAAACCTCTATTGGATGGTAAAAGACCAAAACGGGCTGATTGAATCCGATTCACCCTACCGCTATATCTTAAGTCAGCCGGCATTGCGATGGGCATGGTATTTATTCTTAATCGGAATTCTAATTTTTATGATTTTTAATGCCAAAAGAAAGCAAAGGGTTATTCCGATAATCAAACCCTTATCCAATACAACTGTCGATTTTACAAAAACTATTGGAAACCTATATTACCAGGAAGGCGATCATCAAAACCTGGTTGACAAGAAAATTATCTATTTCCTCGAACGCATTCGAAATGAATATTTAATCGAAACTTCTGTTTTAGATGAAAACTTTGTCAAAAAATTACATGCTAAAACAGGAAAAGAAATAGAACATATTGAACACTTGGTATATTTGATAAATTATCAACGAAAAAGCTACCATCAAAGTATAGAAAGTGATTTAATCGAAATCAATAATGCAATAGAAAAAATTCTCAACTAATGGAAAACACAGAAAACCTCGAAAGCAATGACGGCAATGAAAATGTAAATTTTCAGTCAAGGATAAACCTTGAGCCGCTTCGCGAAAGCATTGATAAAATAAAAACAGAAATGGAAACGGTAATCGTTGGCCAGCACAAGATGATTGACCAGTTATTGGTTGCAATGCTAGCCAACGGCCACGTTTTGATAGAAGGCGTTCCCGGCGTGGCGAAGACAATGACGGCAAAGATAGTTGCCAAAACTATCTCGGTCGATTTCAGCCGTATCCAGTTTACACCCGATCTGATGCCTTCGGATATTTTGGGAACTTCGGTTTTCGATTTAAAAAAATCAGAATTCGAATTCAAAAAAGGGCCGGTATTTTCCAATCTGGTTTTGATTGACGAGATAAATCGTGCGCCGGCAAAAACACAAGCCGCTTTATTTGAAGTTATGGAAGAACGCCAAATTACCATTGACGGGCATTGCTATCATATGGATCAGCCTTTTATAATCATTGCCACGCAAAATCCAATTGAGCAGGAAGGAACCTACCGCTTACCTGAAGCACAACTAGACCGATTTTTGTTCAAAATTAATATTGATTATCCAAAACTAAATGAGGAAATTGATATTATCAGTCGCGAACATTTATTACAGAATCACGATAAACTGGAAAACATAAAAGCCGTTTTATCCGCTTCTGATATTATAAATTATCAGGCATTGGTAAAACAGATTCAGGTGGAACCGAATTTATTGGAATACATTGCCAAATTGGTGGTCAATACCCGCGAAAATGCGTTTTTATATTTGGGTGCTTCACCAAGGGCATCCATCGCTATTTTAAACGCTGCCAAAGGGTTTGCGGCTATTCGTGGCCGTGATTTTGTTACTCCGGAAGATATAAAAGAAGCCGCTATTCCGGTTTTGCAGCATAGGGTGATTGTTACTCCGGAACGCGAAATGGAAGGGTTAACCAGCATCGAAATCATTAAACAAATAATCGAAAGCATCGAAATACCGAGATAAAATTGAACTTCCTTAAGCAATTATATATAAACAATTTCTTTTTCTATTTGCTGATTGGTATTATAGCGCTTTTCTGTTGTGCCTTTATTTTTCCGGCATTGTACAGCGCTACTTGCTATATATTATATATTTTATTGGTGTTTTTTGTTTTGGATATCTTAATCCTTTTCAGCAGTAAAAACGGAGTCGATGCCGAAAGGGTAACTCCGGAAAAACTTTCAAACGGTGATGAAAATCCAATTATAATAACGGTAAAAAATTATTATACTTTTACCATTTCAGCAAAAATCATTGATGAAATTCCGTTTCAGTTCCAGGTGCGCAATTTTGAAATCAACCGCAAAATAAAAAATGCTTCGCAGGACGAATTTCAATACAAATTAAGGCCAACAGAACGCGGTGAATATTTCTTCGGAAACCTAAACGTATATGTTTCCTCGCCTTTGAGGCTGATTTCCAAAAGATACAAATTTGGCAAGGATCAAATGGTTCCAACCTATCCTTCCTACATTCAGTTGCGTAAATATGATTTAATTGCCTTTTCGAATAACTTATTCCAATATGGCATAAAAAAAATCAGGAGGATTGGGCATACAATGGAATTTGAGCAAATAAAGGAATATGTTCCCGGTGACGACATCCGAACCTTGAACTGGAAAGCAACGGCGAAGAAAAACAGTCTTATGGTCAATCAGTTCCAGGATGAAAAATCACAAAATATCTATATGGTTATTGACAAAGGCCGTGTTATGAAAATGCCATTTAACGGAATGAGCCTGCTTGATTATGCTATTAATGCAACCTTAGTGTTATCAAATGTCATCCTTAAAAAACAAGACAAAGCCGGAATGTTTTCGTTTTCCAAAAAAGTGGAAAATCGTGTGGTAGCCGAGAAAAGAACAACTCAAATGCAGAAAATCCTCGAAAATCTTTACAACATAAAAACCAATTATTTTGAAAGTGATTATTCGCGTTTGTATGTCGATATTAAAAAACATATCAATCAACGAAGCCTGATAATTCTCTACACAAATTTTGAAACGATGGATGGTTTACACCGTCAGCTGCCGTATTTAAAAGGAATTGCGAAAAACCATTTGCTGGTAACCGTATTTTTTCAGAATACGGAATTGCATCAGATTACGAACAAAAAATCGGATACCATCCAGGATGTTTATGATAAGGTAATTGCCGAAAAATTCTTGTTTGAAAAGAAACTGATTGTAACGGAATTGAAAAAATATGGAATCCATTCCGTATTGACACAACCCGAAAACCTGACCTTGGATACGATAAATAAATATCTGGAAATAAAAGCCCGGGGAATATTATAAAATCTCAGTAACTTTGGTATTTTGCTATCCTAATGAAACAAATTACTTCCGCACAGAATCCGTTTATAAAATCTTTAATCCTGCTTCAGGAAAAAGCAAAAGCCCGCAAACAATCCGGAACTTTTTTGATTGAAGGCATGCGCGAAATTGAATTGGCCATCAAAGGCAAATACGAAATAGAAACGATTCTAATTTGCAATGAAGTATCTAATTTTTCCAACAATCTAATAATCCAACAATCTAATAATCCCATAATAGAAATTTCAAAAGAAGTCTATCAAAAACTGGCGTATCGCGACACCACTGAAGGAATTTTGGGTGTAGCCAAAACCAAACCGTTAGCGTTATCTGATTTAAAACTTCCTGAAAATCCATTGATTCTCGTTATGGAAGCCATCGAAAAACCTGGCAACATCGGTGCGGTTTTGAGAACATGCGATGCAGCAAAAATCGATGCGGTAATCATTGCAAATCCAAAAACCGATTTATACAATCCGAACATTGTCCGTTCGAGTGTTGGCTGCTTGTTTACCAATCAAATTGCAACCGGCACAACCGAAGAAGTAATTGATTTTTTAATCAAAAACAATATCAATATTTATAGCGCGACTTTGCAGAATCCGACTTCCTATCACACTCAAAATTACACCACACCAACCGCATTGGTAGTTGGCACAGAGGCTACCGGTTTGAGTGAACTCTGGCGCCAAAAAGCCACGCAGAACATCATCATTCCGATGCAGGGCGAAATTGACAGCATGAACGTTTCTGTTGCTGCCGCGATATTAATTTTTGAGGCCAAAAGACAACGCGGATTTAATTAATCTAATTTATAATTAACCATTAAACCAAATTCAAATGAAAAACAATCTATTAACATCGTTCCAACCCTTCAATTTATCTTTGGGTATTTTACTTATCAGAATTATTATTGGTGTTCTTATGGCATTTCATGGCTATCAAAAACTTATAAACTTTGAAACCATGGTGGCTTCGGATTTTTGGGCTAAAGAAGTTAGCTTTCTTGGGATGACAGGAGCAACTCCTTTGGCATTGACCATTTTTGCTGAGTTTTTCTGCAGCCTATTATTGATAATTGGTTTATTTACCAGATTAGCATTGATTCCACTGATAATCTGCATGGGATATATAGTTGCCTTTGTGGCTAATTTTGCTGTAATCAATTCTGGTGACAATGGTATAGAAGTCAACAATGCTTTTTTCTATTTGATGATTTATCTAGCCATTTACCTGACTGGTCCCGGAAATTACAGTCTGGACTATAAAATCGCCAATCGATAATACAATTCAGTTGCACAGTTCATTTGTTATTCCTAATTTTAGGAATTGATTGAACATGCTATGATTGAAATAGATTTAGAAGAAGAAAAAAAAGCCATTGCCCGAGAATACAAAGAATTACTTCGTATAAGTTATCAAACGCTAACCGATTCTGATAAAAAACTCATTCGAAAAGCCTTTGACGTAGCCGTTGAAGCCCACAAAGACCAGCGCCGCAAATCGGGTGAAGCCTATATTTTCCATCCTATTGGTGTTGCCAAAATTGTAGCTGCCGATATTGGTCTTGGAGCCACAAGTATTGCAGCCGCCTTAATGCATGACGTGGTTGAAGATACTGATGTGACCATTGAAGACATCGAAAAAAAATTCAATCCAAAGATTGCGCATTTGGTTGAAGGTTTGACCAAAATTTCCCAGGTTAAAAAAGACATGAACATCTCGATGCAGGCGGAAAATTTCCGTAAAATGCTATTGACCTTAAATGATGATGTGCGTGTAATTTTAATCAAAATTGCGGATCGTTTGCACAATATGCAAACCATGGATTCAATGCCTGATCATAAACAGGTAAAAATTGCTTCCGAAACTTTGTATATATATGCGCCTCTAGCCCATCGTTTGGGTTTGTACAACATCAAAACCAAACTGGAAGATTTGGGCTTAAAATATACCGAACCTGATATTTATAAGGATATTGTCAGCAAAATAAAGGAAACCAAAGAAGAACAGGACGAATACATCAAAACGATTTCTGATGTTTTAAAAAAATCGTTAGATGACGAAAGTGTCGAATATACACTGAAAGGAAGGCCAAAATCCATTTATTCCATTCGCAGGAAAATGGCAGCGCAAAACGTCACTTTTGATGAAGTCTATGACAAATTTGCCCTTCGGATTATTTACAAATCCAATCTTCACGATGAGAAATTCCTGGCCTGGAAAATCTATTCAATAGTTACCGACCATTATCGCCCGAGCCCGAGCCGTTTGCGCGATTGGATTTCGTCACCAAAATCGACAGGTTATGAAGCTTTGCACATTACCGTTATGGGACCAAAAGGCCGCTGGGTGGAAATTCAGGTGCGAAGCGAAAGAATGGATGAAATTGCAGAAAAAGGATACGCAGCACACTACAAATACAAACAAGGCGCAACAGAAGAAAGCGGATTGGATACCTGGCTCAACTTATTGAAAGAGGCTTTGGAAAGCTCAGAAACCAATGCGGTTGACTTTGTAGAAGATTTCAAAATGAATCTGTATGCCAAGGAAATCTTTGTCTTTACACCAAAAGGGGAAATAAAGTCCTTGCCAAAAGGCGCCACATCACTCGACTTTGCTTTTAGCATACATTCCGAGATTGGAATTAAAACCCGTGGAACCCGTGTCAACGGAAAATTAGTGCCGCTCAATCATGAACTAAAAAGTGGTGATCAGATTGAAATTATAACTTCTGTCCATCAAAAACCAACCATCAACTGGCTTGATTACGTGACGACTTCGAGAGCCAAAAATAAAATCAGGAACGTCCTTAACGAAAATACCAAGAAAATCGCCGAAGACGGAAAAGAATTACTGACACGAAAACTGAAACATTTAAAAATCACGATCAACGAAAATGTGGTTAATGAGTTGGTGAATTACTTTAGGCTAAAAACCAGTCTGGATTTATTTTACCGCGCGGGAATTGGCTCAATAGAAAACCAACAGCTCAAGGATTTTGCCGCCCAGAAAAGTAATACGGTAATGAACTTCTTCAGAAATAAAATCAAGCGTTCACCTAGCACGAATCCTGAAGACATTAATAAACCTGAATTGAGCAACAATTACGATATGCTGGTTTTTGGTCCGGAACATGACAAACTGGATTACAAATTATCTTCCTGCTGTAACCCAATTCCAGGTGATGATGTGTTTGGTTTTATAACGATAAATGAAGGTATCAAAGTGCACAAAAAAGATTGTCCAAATGCCATTGCGTTACAATCCAACTATGCCTACCGAATTATGTTGGCCAAATGGATTGACTCAACACAACAGGAATTCAAAGCTATTTTGAAAATTACCGGTATGGACAGCTTAGGCTTAACCAATGAATTGACTAAGGTGATTTCAAATAATATGCATGTGAACATTCAAAGCATTTCCCTTAGCGGAGAAGCCGGAATATTCTACGGACAGGTTGCGGTGATTGTACAGAATAATGGCATTCTGAAAAAACTCATCGATAACATCAAAAAAATTGATGGCATTGATAAGGTGACCAGAGTATATACTAATTGAGTTATGAGTTATAAATTATGAGTTATGAGTTATTAAACTTTGATACCTTAAACAAAAAAATTACCTTTGCAGCATGACACTAATAGCTTCCGATAATACCCAAAATCAAGAGACCGTAAAAAATGTTTTTACACTCTATCTTGAAAACAAAGGACACCGCAAAACGCCCGAGCGCTATGCTATTCTTCAGGAGATTTATGATAGTGAAGAGCATTTTGATATTGAAAATCTGTATATCAAAATGAAAAACAAAAATTATCGTGTGTCGCGTGCAACTTTGTACAATACTATTGAACTTTTATTGGATTGTGGTTTGGTGCGCAAACATCAATTTGGGCAAAATCAGGCACATTACGAAAAGTCGTATTTCGACAAACAGCACGATCATATCATCATGACCGATACCGGCGAAGTGATTGAGTTCTGTGACCCACGAATCCAAACCATAAAGCAAACCATCGAAGAGATATTTGGCATCGAAATCCACAACCATTCACTTTATTTCTACGCTAATAAAAAAGAATAACATTGCTAATAATGAGACTAAAATACAGCCTTCTTTTATTATTTGCCTTACTTAATTTTTCAGCTACATGCCGCGCACAGCTTTTACCTGAAGAACCTATAAGATTCCACAAGGATTATACTGAAAAAGGATTGATTTTCGGTAGCATAACATTTCCTGAAGTCAAAATGAAATTCGATGGATATGTACTTTGGATGAAATGTATAGAGGAAGGAAAGGAGTTATGGAAGAAATGCGGTAAAATTTACCTCGAGCCACAGATGTTCAAAAAAAAACATAACGGTGAAATTGACGGAGGCAGAACCTATTTGTTTGCGTTTGAAAAGCCGCCGGGGCAATACTCCATTTCGATGCTAAGGCTTGTTGCTCTTAACGTAGTCTATGACGGTGGAGATACTGATCTAACCGGATTTTCTATACCTTTTGATGTCCAAAAAGGGGAAATAAACATACATAGGAAATATCAATATCAATGAATATGCATTAAAAGGCGAACCGGTGATAACGCTTGAAGATAAGTTTATAAAGGATAAAAATTCCTTGAAATACCTTCAAAAATTTGTAAACTGGGAAGCAGCGGTGAAATCTAAATTAGAACTTAGCCACCAACCTTCCGGAGTTGAATAACAAAACTAACTACTTAACACACAACAACACACAATGACTGTAGATTTACTACTCGGATTACAATGGGGAGACGAAGGAAAAGGAAAAATTGTTGACGTTCTAACCTCCAAATACGACATTATTGCCCGTTTTCAGGGTGGACCAAATGCCGGACATACT
Source organism: Bacteroidota bacterium (assembly GCA_040388035.1). Classification (GTDB taxonomy): domain Bacteria; phylum Bacteroidota; class Bacteroidia; order Flavobacteriales; family Flavobacteriaceae; genus Flavobacterium. The sequence goes on from JAZKCP010000075.1 coordinate 15,834, forward strand.
TTAGAATTTGACGGAATCAAACACGTCTTGAGAACTATTCCTTCGGGGATTTTTCATGGTAACAACATCAACCTTATTGGAAACGGTGTCGTAATCGACCCTGTAGTTTTCAAAAGTGAAATTGACGGTTTGGCAAAATTCAATCTTAACCTGAAATCAAAATTATTTATTTCAAGGAAAGCGCATTTAATCCTACCTACGCATCGTTTGCTTGATGCGGCTTCTGAAGCTGCCAAAGGCAAAGCTAAAATTGGTTCTACGCTAAAGGGAATTGGGCCAACCTATATGGATAAAACCGGCAGGAACGGAATCCGCGTTGGTGATATTGAATTAGCCGATTTTAAGGAAAAATACCGTGCACTGGCCAACAAGCACGAAGAAATGATAGCTTTTTATGGTGTGGAACTTCAATACAATTTACCCGAACTTGAAAAAGAATTTTTTGACGCTATTGAAGACTTAAAGAAATTAGATTTCATTGACAGTGAGGAATATTTGGCGCAAGCCCAAAAAGCAGGAAAGTCTATTCTTTGCGAAGGTGCTCAGGGTTCCTTGTTGGATGTTGACTTTGGAACCTACCCTTTTGTAACTTCTTCAAATACTACGGCAGCTGGTGCCTGTACGGGTTTAGGCATTGCGCCTAATAAAATCAAAGAAGTCTTTGGGATTTTTAAAGCCTATACTACACGTGTGGGTTCAGGACCATTTCCTACGGAAGATTTTGACGAAGCCGGCGACGTAATGGCAAAAGTGGGTAACGAGTTTGGTTCGGTAACCGGAAGAAAAAGACGTTGTGGCTGGCTCGATTTGGTAGCACTAAAATATGCGGTACAGATTAACGGTGTAACCCAATTGATGATGATGAAAGGTGATGTGCTTTCAGGTTTTGAAACCTTAAAAGTATGCACGGGATATAACTATCAAGGCAAAACGATTCATCATTTGCCATACAATATTGAAGAAGAAAACATTAATCCAATTTATTCCGAGTTTAAAGGATGGGCACAGAATTTAACTGGCCTGACTACTTATGATAGTTTACCAAAAGAACTAAAAGACTATATCGAGTTCATCGAAAAAGAACTTGAAGTTCCTATAAAAATCGTTTCTGTTGGTCCTGATAGAAAGCAGACGATAACAAGATAAATTAAAAAATTCCCATTCAAAATGGGAATTTTCGTTTTATAAAGCAGCACATCATTTCTTTGGTCTAATCGTTGCCTGCAGTTCGCCATGATAGGTGATAGGATATTTGGCTCTTAATGCATTGTAATCGCTAAAGGGTTCATTAGCATCAGTCAGAACTACTTTATAACCGTTATAAAGATCATAATCCCTATAAGTTATTGGCATTGTAGCACTTCTTTTCCATTTCCCATTTTGAAAATAGACATATTGCCCTTTTCTGATATCATAATATGTTTCTATTGCGGGGATGTAATAATAAGTAGCATTGTTCACTCCTGCCACTCCCCAATCAGGAGGTTTTATTCTTCCAATTGTGGGATTCACCTGAGCTTGAGTTATGTTGAAAGCAATTAACGCAATTGCCGCCAAGAAAAATTTTGATAGTTTCATGATATTGAATTTAAAATTTGATACAATAAAATTACCATACTAAATATGCTTACAGTTACAATATTCAACTTCGTGTTTACAGCATTCTCACGTAAAATAAAAAGCCCTGCGATGCAGGGCTTTTTATTTTTTTATTTTTCTTTAATTTTTATTTTACCGCTTCTCGTTTTTTTCACCTTGTAGGTTTTTTGCGGATCTCCTTTGAAGTCTTTTGCATATTTGATTTTAACATTGTCAAAATCATCGAAAGGTTCTTTATCATCAGTATAAACTACTTTATAGCCATCGTAAAGGTCATAATCTCTATAGGCCTCCGGTAAAGTAGTGGTTCTAACCCATTTACCGTCCTGCATGTAAACGTATTGTCCTTTTCGAATGTCATAATACGTTTCTGCGCCAGGTATATAATAATACGTTGCATTGTCCTGACCTGCCACTCCCCAATCCGGAAGAGTTACTTTGGTGGTTGTGGTAGTGGTGGTTTTAGTTTGTGCTTGTGTGGTGCTGAAAGCAATTAGCGCAATTGCGGCCAACAAAAATTTTGGTAATTTCATAATTGTGTGTTTTTAAAGTTTCTATTTAAAATTTTGTAATTGCTAATTTATTATATCGATTTTCTTTCAAGTTATAAAATCTCTTTTACGAATTATATAATTTTCATACTACCGACAAAAATGGACTTTTTTATTTAAATTAGCTGATAAATTGCAATTAGAACATGGCACAAAAAATTTCCTCAAACAAAGCGGTTTGGACATCTTTTCTGGTAGATTTGGGAGATATTATCCTTAATGTGACTGTAATGATTTTAACTGGCAGTGCTGTTATGCTGGCAGAAGCATTTGAGGGACTTTCAGATCTTGTCGCATCCGGGCTTTTACTTATAGGGCTTAGAAAATCTAAGTTGAGACCCAACAAGAAGCATCCGTTCGGTTTTGGTAAATCACTTTTTTTCTGGACCTTAATTTCTGCAATTGTTATGTTACTCTTCGGAGGCGGCTTATCAATTTATTTTGGAGTACAGCGATTCCTTCATCCGGAAGAAATAGAAAAAATATACCTTGCATTCGGAGCAGTAAGCATATCAATTATTACCAACGGCTATGCATTTTCAGTTAGCATGCGCAGGTTGCTTGAAAAAGAAAAGATTACAAATTTTTTTAAAATATTCTTGACAACAACTCATGTAGAAACCAAAAATACCCTTATTCTGGATTTTACAGGAATGGCCTCAGCCGTGATAGGCCTGATTTCGCTGATTTTATACAAATTCGCAAAAGTTGAGTACTTTGACGCAGTAGGTGCTATATTGATAGGAGTAATAATCGCTATTTCGTCAGTGATGCTGATATTTGGAGTGAAGGATTATCTTGTAGGTAAAACTGCTACAACTGAGACAGAAGAAAGTATTAGAAAATCAATTCTGAAACTAGATGAAGTTGATGAAGTCATTGATTTGGATACGATGTATATTGGTAGCGAAAAGCTATTGGTCCACCTTGGCGTAAATGTAAAATTAGCGAACCCGAAAAACCCCGAACAAATAATTAATCAAATTAAAGAACACCTACGTAAAGAAATACCTATCGTTTATTTTATCCAGATAGAAATAAAAAAAATATTGTAATTCGACATAATTTCAAAAGTTTGAATCTAAAAAAGGCTTACCGTTTCATGCAAAATGACGGTAGCCGTTGGAGAAAATCCTTATTTGCTGAAAATTTTATCCGAAACTAAAGAAAACCCTTTCAGCGATGAGAGGGTTTTTTACTTTACAAAAAAAGCCAAAATAATTTTGGTCGTTAAAATCTTTATCGTAATATTGCAATATAAAAATATAATCATGGGAGCCACCAAGACGGAATACTTTACAGAAACACAAAATAAGATAGCGGTTTTAGCAAAAGCACTCGGCCATCCGGCTAGGGTTGCCATCCTGGAATACCTTATGAGCGTTGATAGCTGCATCTGTAGCGACATTGTAAACGAGCTTCCGTTAGCCCAACCCACGGTTTCCCAGCATTTGAAAGAACTCAAAAATGCAGGTTTAATAAAAGGAAGTATTGAAGGAAATGCCATTTGTTATTGCATTGATGAAAATTCATTTGAAACCCTTAAATCCTACTTTTCGGTAATTACAACCAGCTTACTGAAAAAGAAATACAGTTGTTGTTAATTTAAAATCTAAATAAATATGAAACTATCTGAAATTAGACAAATACTCGAAACTGCAGAAACTGTAGCTTTCAAATTGGAAAACGGAACTTTTGTGCCTGAACATTTCCATGTGACCGAAGTGGGTGTAATCTCTAAACATTTTATTGATTGTGGCGGCACTGTCCGAAAAGAGCAGGTTGCCAATTTCCAACTTTGGGATGCCAATGATTATGAGCACAGGCTTAAGCCGGAGAAACTTCAAAAAATCATAGCGCTTTCCGAAAAGGTATTGGAAATGGGAGACTTAGAGATCGAAGTCGAATACCAATCCGGCACTATCGGAAAATACGATTTAGGATTCGACGGCAAGAACTTCCTTTTACTTTCAAAAGCCACGGCCTGTCTTGCCAAAGAATCTTGTGGCACACCAAAACCTAAACACCAATTATCCGATATAGAAACCCCTTGTTGTGCTCCCGATGGAAATTGCTGCTAATTTTTTTACCAAATACAAAAAGCCTATTGTAATAACCTCATCGGTTATCATCCTTCAACTATTTTTTGGATTTGACCCCAAGTTTTGCATTATTAACCTGATTTGGTTACTTGTATGAAAAAGATACTCGTTCTCTGCACAGGAAACAGCTGCAGAAGCCAGATAGCTGAAGGTTACCTGAGGCATTTTGCAGGAAACAAAGCCAAAGTCTATAGCGCCGGAATTGAAACGCACGGTGTAAATCCGAAGGCAATTTCAATAATGAAAGAAGATGGCATTGATATTTCTAACCACACTTCTAACAATATTGATGAATACGCAGATTTCGATTTCGATTTTGTGATAACCGTTTGTGATAATGCCAAAGAAAACTGCCCGTTCTTTCCAACCAAAGCAAAAAAATTCCATTATAATTTTCCTGATCCGGCAAAGGCAACGGGAAATGAGGAAGAAGTTTGGGAGCAATTCCGAAAAGTTCGGGATTCAGTAAAAGAATACTGCGCCACTTTTGTCAAAGACAATATATAAAAATACAGTCGTTTTTCAGCGGAAAAGTAGCGGAGAAACTCGCCTAAGTTAAACTTTAAAGAAAAATCCCTTCATCACTGAAAGGGTTTTTCTTTTAAAGCTTAAATATAAAACTTTCACTCGGTTTGACTGTTAGGTGTATTAATCCTTTACCGTCGGTTACTTTTAGTTGTGCCGTACTTCCATAGAGTTGGTCTTTTATATCGTATAAGCCGTCTTTTATATTCCATGTTTGAATCACTTCGGCAGGGACTCTTAACTCAAAGTTGCTGGTTGTCACCCAAGAGAAATTCACCACTACTATCAGTTTTTCCTTGTCTGTCCAACGCACATACGAATATATGCCCGCGTCATAGGCTTTGGTTTCATTTCTGTTAATTGTTTGTATTTCCTTAAATTTACCCATTAAACCATCGCTTTTCAGTGTGAAGTTGAGCAAGCGTTTGTAGAAATCGCGTAAATCCGATTCGCTTTTTGAAAGTTTCCCACCGTCAAATTTGCCGCCGTTCATCCAGCGTTGGTGGTGCGGAACGCCGATATAATCAAAAATAGACGTACGGGAATGCGTCCCGAAACCAGCATTTTCCTTACCGTCCTCGCCTACTTCCTGACCGAAATAAATCATCGTTGGCGAAGAGCTAATCGTTGCGGAAACCACCATCATTGGTTTTCCTTTTTCGGGAGTTCCGGCAAATTCCGGACTCGCCAATCGCTGCTCATCATGGTTATCCAAAAAGTGCAGCATATGGTGCTCGATATCGGCCATGTTTTCCTGAATTTCCGAAAGCCTTTCCGGCATTGCGTTGCCCTGGATAATGGCTTTTAAATGATCATAGGTTTCCACTTTGTCATACAGATAATCCATCTTTCCCAAATTGATATAATTTCTGTATTCTTTTGGATTATAAACTTCTGCCAACAAAAAAGCCTTTGGGTTTTTCATTTTGACAGCCGAATTCATATAACTCCAAAACTCATAAGGAACCATTTCTGCCATATCATAACGGAAACCGTCGACGCCTTTAGCTGTCCAGTACAAAGCAATATCACGGAATTTTTTCCAGGAACTCGGTACATCTTTACCTTTCCAAAATTCATAATGTGCTTTACAATCTTTTTTATCAAATCCTTCAGGCAGCTCAGGGAAATCCTTTGAACCATCCGGTTTAATACCATAATTTACTTTTACAGTTTCGTACCAATCGTTGATATCCGGTTTTGCTTCACGCGAGCCATTACCCGTCCATTTTGCCGGATACTCTGAAAACTTGCCATCAATCAACGGATTTTGTTCGCCATTCAAAGGCTTGTATTTATCAGATGTTGGCACTTGAAATGCTTTCCCCGGTATGTAATAAAAGTTATTGTTCCTGGCATATTCTACGGAAGTATCGTCATCAGCACCAAAATCGCGAACACCTTTCGGAATGCTCAGGCTGTGGTAATTTCTCGCAATATGATTTGGTACAATATCAATAATGACTTTCATTCCATTCTTATGTGTTCGGGCAATCAACGCTTCAAATTCCTCTAATCTCTTTGCTGGATTGACCGCTAAATCCGGATTTACATTATAATAATCTTTTACAGCATAAGGAGATCCGGCGCGGCCTTTTACTACATCGGGATCATCGTTTGAAATACCATATTTAGTATAATCACGAATCACATCATGGTGCGGAACACCGGTATACCAAATATAGGTCACGCCCAATTTCTTGATTTCCTGTAATGCTTTATCGGTAAAATCATTGAATTTCCCAACGCCGTTTTCTTCTATTGTTCCCCAAGGTTTGTTGGTAGTGTTTTTATTCCCGAACAAGCGGGTAAAAACTTGATACACCACATCTTTTTTAGGCGTAGCGGTAACTTTGGGTTTGGTAGGCATAGTGGTCTTTTTTTGAGCAATAGTGGTATTAGCCATAACACAACTCATTACTACAGCGAATGTTAAACTTGTTTTCATAACTCTAATTCAAACTTATAATTGGTTCAATAAGTCGTAACTACAAATATAAGGAAATAGCTGAATTGTAGTAAGGTTTATGCCCCACTTTTTGGAATAATAAGTTAAAACGGATGAATAATAATCAAAACATCGGGAATAAAAAATGATTGATTGCGTAGCCAAAACTTAGGTTATATTTGTTTTAGAAATTTAATTGCAATCACATTGAAAACCATTCTGAAAATAGCCATCTTCTTATTTTGTGTTGTGCAGTCTACAACAACCTATTCTCAAAATAAGGCTGTAGACAGCTTAAAGAGAGTAATCCGAATTACTAAGATTGACACGGCGAAAGTAAATATTTATAATCATTTAGCTTTCGAACTCAAGGAAAGTTCTACTGACTCTTCTTTTTATTATGCAAGAAAGGCGGAAGGTTTAGCGCGAAAAATTCAATATAAGGACGGCCTTGCCGCAGCTGCAATAAATCAGGGAAATTGCAATATTATTATAGGTGATTATGCAGCCGCAAAAAAGGCATTTACCAAAGCCCAACTCATATATCAAAAACTAATTGATGAAGATTCGGAAAATAAAAGTTATAAAAATGGGTTGGCTAGAAGCTATGCCAGTTTGGGTGTTATTTTTTCACAGGAAAGCAATTATTATGCTGCACTTGAAAACTATGAGAAAGCCTTAAAAATCTATCAGGAAATTGATCAAAAAAATAGCATTTCAAAAGCCTATAACAATATTGGCGTTGTTTACAAATCACAAGGCAATAGTAACAAGGCTTTGGAATATTTTAAAAAGGCATTAGTAATTCAGGAGCAAACCGGAGAACAAACCGTTCCTGTTACGCTCACCAATATCGGTGTGATTTATTTTGAACAAAACAAATTGTCAAATGCATTTCAGTATTATAAAAAAGCAGAGAAATATTTTAAAACCGTCGATAATGTTCGTGGTTATGCCTTGCTTAACAACTATCTAGGCGATTATTATAAAAAACAAAATGATATCAGTCGGGCAACAGGCTATTACAATCGTGCCTTGGAAATGTATGAATCACTGCAAAATAAATTTGGTGCTTCGTTGGCATTGTATAATTTAGGCCAACTGTATTCTGACCAAAAAAGGTATGATGAAGCGATGGCTTATGCCTCCAAATCGTTGACTTATGCTAAGGAAATTGGTATTTTGGACCAAACCTTCCATTCGGAAAAACTGATTAGCGATTTGTACGGACATCTCAACAATCCTGCACAATCTTTGGAACATTACAAAAATTATATTGTTGCCCGCGACAGCATTACTAATCAGGAGAATAACAAAAAATTTGTTCAGGCTGAAATGAATTTTGAATACAAAAAAAGAGAAGCACTTTTGTCCGAAAAAAATAAAAGGCAAACCCAATTTACTGTTTTTTCTATACTTGGCGCGCTATTGTTGATTGGTTTGGTATTGCTGATTTATAACCGCAGACAGGTAAAACGCCGTTTAACATTGCAGAAAGAAGTCGCCGAATACGAACAAAAAGCTTTGCACCTGCAAATGAATCCGCATTTCGTTTTTAATTGCCTGGGGTCAATTTCTAGTTTTATTGTGCAAAACGGTACCGATTCGGCATTGAAATATTTGTCCAAATTCTCCAAATTGATGCGGCTTACCTTAGAATATTCCAAAGGCGCGATTATTCCGATAGACAAAGAAATTGAGAGTTTGCAAAATTATCTGGAATTGGAGCAATTGCGTTTCCATCAGAAATTTGAATTCAAAATAACATCCAGCGACGCGGTAGAATTTAATATGGGAATGCCGCCATTATTGATACAGCCATTTGTGGAAAACGCCATCCTTCACGGTATGGTTCCAAAGGAAGGAAATGGAAAAATTGAGATTAACTTTGATGTAAAAAATGAGCAGCTTATTTGTACCATTACAGATGATGGCATCGGTTTAACGCAATCCAAACAACTCAAGGAAAATTCAGTGACAGCACATAAATCGATGGCATTGGAAATTACCAAAAAGCGTCTGGAAATTATGGAAGCGACTACCAACAAATCGGCGCAAATAGAAATTAAGGAACTAACAAAAAATAACCAAATTACGGGCACTCAGGTAACACTGCTATTGCCAATACAATATATTTCATAAGCATGATAACAGCAATTTTAATAGACGACGACAAACACCTCCGCAAAGGATTGAAAGCCTTATTGGAACGCTATACGGATGATATTGCTATTATCGGCGAAGCCGAAAGTGTAAAAACGGGAATTGTAGCCATAGAAAAATTTAAACCACAAGTCATCTTTCTTGATATCCATCTATCGGATGGAACCGGTTTTGACATTTTGGAACGAATTGCCTTAAATAATAGCAAAACCAATGCGCATATAGTCTTCATAACAGCTCATGAACAATATGCCGTGAAAGCCTTTAAGTTTTCGGCTTTGGATTTTATCCTGAAACCCGTTGATCCTGAGGAATTGCAAAATACGATTACTAAAATAAAGCAAGTGGCGAGCAAAGCAAATTCATTTGATCATATCGATTTACTTTTGGAAAACATACGAAAGAAGGTAGATAATTTCAAGAGGATTGCACTTTCAACAAGCGATGGTATCCATCTTTTTGAAGTATCCGATATTATTCGGTGTGAAGCCAAAGTAAATTACACCGAGTTTTTTATCAAAAACCATAAGCCCATATTAATATCGCGAACGCTAAAGGAGTATGAAGAATTATTAACTGAACACGGATTTGAAAGGGTTCATCAGTCGCATTTGATTAATTTATCTTATCTAAAATCCTATATAAAATCGGATGGCGGTTATGTGATTATGGCCGATAATACTACCATCCCAATTGCGCAAAGCAAAAAAGAAAAATTACAGGAACTGATTAAAGCACTCTAAAAAACCAGACTATGAAAACTAACCCTATATTATCCCAACCCATGAGAACAATTACCTTACTTCTATTATTTGTAACGGGTTTTGCCTATGCCGATCCGATTATTAATCCACCAACACCTTATACTGTTTGCGACTCAATTAACAACGACGGCTTTGCCTCTTTTGATTTACATTTAAAAGACACTGAAATAATTAATGGGCAGCCCAATCTGGTTATTGGTTATTTTGAAACATTGACTGATGCTCAAGTTGGCGCCAATGAAATATTTGGCACAAATTATTACAACATAACTCCAAATATACAAACCGTATACGTAAGAGCTACTGATACTAATGATAGTAGTTTTGCAACAACAACTTTAGATTTAATTATAAATCCAGCTCCGATTGCGAATACTGTAGCCAATTTGACCCAAGTAGACATTCCTTATGACGGTCAGGCAGAGTTTGACTTAATCAGTACAAGTTTAGAAATTTTAGGTGGGCAAACGGGCATGATGATTAGTTATCATCCCACTTTGGTAGATGCCGAAGTAAATACAAATCCCTTTGTAGCACCCTCTTCTTATATTAATGTTACCAACCCCCAAACCATATATGCCAGGGTTGAAAACATGGCAACCGGCTGCTCCAGCATTAGCAGTTTTCAATTAATTGTGACCAATCCCGATATTGTGTACATTCCTGATCCAAATTTCAAGTGGGAATTAGTGCACGGTAGTATAGCTACTGATGCCGCATCCAGTCCTATACTTCTTGACGCGAATAGTGACGGCGAAATACAGGTAACGGAAGCCCTACTGGCTCATCGATTAGATCCAATCAATACAGCTACCACTACTTTTGAAGGCATTAAAAGCTTTCTGAATTTGGAAGTATTTTATACGCCTCCCGGTTGCAACATCGATACTTTTGATGTAAGCGGGTTGCAAAACCTGAGAGATTTGCAATGCCAATACAATCAGATACACACCTTGAACGTTAGCGATTGCCCGGCTTTACAAAGGCTTTTCTGTGGTAATAATTTTATCAATACACTTGACCTTACCGGGAAACCGAATCTTAATAATGTTTGGTGTGAACAAAATCAAATCAGCAGTTTAGATGTTACAGGATCACCACTTTTACTGTATTTATCCTGCCGGAACAACAATCTCAGCGCATTGGATTTAACCAATAACATTGCGCTTACCGATTTAAATTGTGGAGCGAATCTGATGACAAGTATAGATGTGTCAAACTGCACAAATCTAGCAAGTTTTCATTGTGCCGCTTTGCCAATTACTTCGTTAGATTTGACAAATAATGATAACATTGTCGATCTGAATGTTCGTTATACAAACCTCACTGCAATTGACGTCTCTAACCTCGCCGGTCTTTCAAGCATAAATTGCGATGGAAATTTATTTACCGAGCTCGATTTAAGCCACAACCCGGTATTGTGTGGTGTGCAATGTTCTAACAGCAACTCATTGAATTATTTAAACATAAAAAATGGTGGTCTTTGTAATTCTGCTTATATGATTACTGCAAACCCTAACCTGCAGTTTGTCTGCGCCGATGAAGAAGAGGCGGATTATTACCGGAGTTATTTCGACGGACAAGGCATGACTACTGTGGTTAATTCGTATTGCTCTTTTGTACCTGGTGGAAATTTCAACACAATTACAGGAGTGATCACTTTTGATAACGATAATGATGGCTGTGAGGCCAGCGACCCAACTCAGCCCAATATAAAAGTGAAAATAGCCACACCTATTGACTTAGGGTATACTTTTTCAAATGCAACCGGTAATTATACTTTTTATACAAATGAGGGAGCTTTTGCCTGGATGTTGGATATTGAAAATCCATCGTGGTTTACTTTTACACCGGCATTGCCATCAACAATTTTTCCTGACAATAATAATAACATAGTGACACAAAATTTCTGTTTGGCACCAAATGGCAATCACAAAGATGTTGAAATGGTAATTATGCCTCTTACACCGGCGCGTCCAGGGTTTGATACTGTTTACAAATTGGTTTACAAAAACAAAGGAAATCAGACAGCAGATGTGTTTCTTAACTTCAGTTACGATGACGTGGTACTGGATTTTGTTTCTTCATCAGTTCTCCCGTCTGGTTCCTCAAGTGGACATCTATCCTGGACTGTATTTGGTTTGCAGCCTTTTCAAAGCGGCAGCGTAGAAATAACTTTTCATTTAAACTCCCCAACAGATACGCCACCGGTAAATATTGGTGATATATTGACTTTCACTTCCTTTATTGATATTACTACTGATGAAAACTGGACAGATAACGCTTTCACCCTAAACCAGACGGTAGTGGGCGCTTTTGATCCGAATGCAATTACCTGCCTGGAAGGCGATTCGCTTCCTGCAACCGAAATTGGGAAATACCTACATTATGGCGTAACTTTTGAAAACACCGGAAACTATGCCGCAGAAAATGTAGTGGTAAAAGATGTGATTGACACCACCAAATACGATATCAATTCGTTACAGGTTTTAGGAACCTCACATCCGTCATACATAAAAATAACTGAAAATATTGTCGAATTCGTCTTCCAAAATATCGATTTGGCTCCAAGTAGCGGAACGCCGCCGGTTGGTGGACATGGCGATGTGTTATTCAAAATCAAATCAAAAACAAGTTTGGTAAACGGAGATTATGTAAGTAAATCGGCCAAAATTTATTTCGACTATAACGCGCCAATTACCACTAATGATGCGCTGACAACTTTTGCTACATTAAATAATCCGATTCATGATTTCGATAATAGTGTGAAAGTATATCCAAATCCGGCTCATACTATCATCAATATAAGCTGTAGTTCAACAATCCAAACAGTAGCCTTATATGATATCCAAGGACGATTGTTGGAAACAAATTTAACTAGCAGTAATGAAGTTTCTTTCGATATTTCGGGCAAATCAAATGGTGTTTATTTCATCAAAATAACTTCAGACAAAGGAAGTAAAGTAGAAAAAATAGTGAAAGAGTAAAAATAAAAGTTAATTGGGTGAAAAGGCGTGAATCTGAAAATGATTTGCGCTTTTTCCGTTTTAATAAATAATTCTTAATAACCATTTTCATTGTTGCTAATTTCTTAAATTTGACCAAAATATATTTTCATTGAAAAAGTTACTTTTTTACTTCGGATTATTGCTATTTACATTAAACAATGTAAACGCGCAGAAATCATCCAATATTATTATTGAAAATTCCGATTTTTCCACGATAGATCAAGAAAAAATCCCAGACGCACTGTTACTAACCGGTAATGTCAGGGCAAGGCAGGAAGGTGTAGTCATTACCTGTAACAAGGCCTATTTTTTTCAAAAGGAAAATTACATCAAAGCTTTTGGCGATGTTCAAATGGCGCAGGGCGATACCCTTTTTCTGAATAGTAAATATGCAGAATACAATGGGGAAGTAAAAAAAGCATTTGCAACCGGAAATGTAGTGATGCGTTCGCCCGAATCGACGTTGGTTACAGACACAATAAATTTTGACAGAAATACGCAGGTAGCATTTTACAATACTTACGGAACAATTACAAACAAAGACAACACGCTGAAAAGCAAATCAGGAAGATATTTTGCCAACGAAAAGAAATTTAAATTCGTTACAGCTGTTACGATTACCAATCCAAAATATACCATCAAGTCAAATCATTTGGATTATTATACCAACTCGGGTCACTCCTATTTGTTCGGACCATCGACTATCACAAGTAAGGAGAATTTTATTTATACCGAAAAAGGCTTTTACGATACAAAGAAGAATTTTGCCTATTTCCTCCGAAAGTCGTACATCAAATACAAAGACCGACGAATTGAAGGCGACAGCTTGTATTATGACCGAAACCGGGAATATGCTTCGGCAACCACTAACGTAAAAATCACCGATTCTATAAATAAGGGAGTTATCAAAGGGCATTATGCCGAAATTTACCGGAATCTTAAAACCGAAAGAGATTCGATGATGATTACCAAAAGAGCCGTTGCCATTTCATTGGTCGAAAAGGATTCGATGTATATTCACGGAAAGAGAATGTTGATTACCGGAAAAACGGGCGAACGGATTATTCGGGCTTTCAACAACGTTCGTTTTTACAAAACTGATATGAGCGGCAAATGTGATTCAATTCATTCTGATCAAAAGAAAGCCTTGACAAAACTTATCGGCAGGCCAATACTTTGGAATTATGACAACCAAATGACCGGTGATATTATGCATCTTATTGGCAACAACAGCACCGAAAAGCTAGATTCGCTCAAAGTACTCAACAATGCCTTTATCATATCAAAAGATACTATTGGAACCGGCTATAATCAGGTGAAAGGACAAAACCTCTACGGAAAATTTAAGGACAATAAACTCAGCGAAGTTGACATCATCAAAAATACCGAAGTCATTTACTACCTGCGGAATGACAAGCAGGAACTCATCGGTATTAACAAAAGTGTCGGAAGCAAAATCAACTTGATTTTGGATAAAAACACCATCGAAACCATAACCATTTTTAACAATCCGGACGGCGACATTTATCCTGAAAAGGATTTGCCCGAAAATGCCAGGAAGCTGCGAGGTTTTGTCTGGCGCGCCGACGAACGGATAAAATCCAAGGACGATATTTTTCCTCCGGAAGAAAATGAACTTGATGCCAAGATTCAGGCCGAGCGCAAAGTTGAGATGGAAAAAGAAAATGTTCCGCTGGAACCAAGTAAGGAAACCCTTAATTACGATAAGAATAAACCAATGGTGAAATAATGGTAACGCAACTATGTCCAAAGTGTAAACAAGATGCTTTTACCTGGTATGTTAGTGAAGTGTTGCCAAATATAACGGTTTGGAGCTGCAATGCTTGTCCGCTTCAAATATTTGAAAATGAAATTGATGAAGAAGTTTGCGAAAATTGCAATGAAAAAACAAAAACCTTTTTACAAAGCCAGGAAGAGCAATTCAATTGGTGCTCCAATTGCAATACTGTCACAAATTACCAGTTAAACGAATAACGAGATTGCTTCAAAAGTTCGCAATGACATGAAAGAGGATTTTTTAAAATACCAGGCACAAACTTCGCCTTATCCTTTGGGTATGGAAATTTCACATGCTATTGGCTCCTATATATACGATACAAACAATAAAAAATATTTGGACTTCGTTGCCGGTGTTTCCGCGACAAGCTTAGGACATCAGCATCCAAGAGTTAATCAGGCCATTAAAGATCAGTTAGATAAATATTCGCATGTTATGGTCTATGGCGAATATGCACAGCATCCTGCGGTTGCCTATTGCAAATTATTGGTGGAGAATTTACCGCCAAATTTAAACAAAGTCTATTTAGTAAACTCAGGAACCGAAGCCTGCGAAGGCGCTTTAAAACTGGTTCGCCGAGTTACCGGAAGAAGCCAATTGATTTCGTCCTATAATGCTTATCATGGCAATACCATGGGTTCGATGAGCGTGATGGGTTTTGAAGAACGCAAACAAATCTTCCAACCTCTAATTCCTGATGTAGATTTCATTACCTTCAATAACGAAGAAGACATTCAAAAAATAACTACCAAAACTGCCGGAGTAATCCTTGAAAGTATTCAAGGCGGTGCCGGTTTTATTGAACCCCAAAATAATTTCTTGACCAAAATAAAGAAACGTTGCGAAGAAGTAGGTGCATTACTGATTCTCGACGAAATTCAGCCGGGCTTTGGACGAACCGGAAAACTCTTCGGTTTCGAAAACTACAATGTCGTTCCCGACGTAATTATAATTGGGAAAGGAATGGCGGGCGGAATGCCAGTTGGTGGTTTTATAGCCAACTCAAAACACATGGATTTATTAAGCCATGATCCAAAGTTGGGGCACATCACCACTTTTGGCGGGCATCCTGTCATTGCGGCAGCATGTTTAGCCACTTTGGAAGAAATTCTGGAAAAAGATTATGTAAAACAATCTTTAGCAAAAGAAAAGCTGTTCCGGGAACTTTTGGTACATCCTTTGATAGAAGAGATTAGAGGAAGAGGACTGATGCTCGCAGCAATGACAAAAGATGTGGAAATTACCAATAAAGTAATTTTCAAATGCCAGGATAAAGGGTTGATATTATTTTGGCTGCTTTTCGAAGGCTGTGCAATCAGGATTACTCCTCCATTAACAATATCTGAAGATGAGATCAGAGAAGGTTGCGCCATAATCCTTGAGGCTATGGATGAGATTTTCAGCGAGTTAAAAAATTGTTAATTAAATTGTTTACAATAATAATTACAACTCACTAAAAAAGCACCCTGTTTCCCTAATTTTATTAAGGATAATTTTAAACCCTACTGTTATGCACCTAGATCACGACGAAGAAGATTATAACTTATCCTTATCGAAATTTGAATCGATGTTGAAGACCAACAAAGTTTTATTTTTCGACTCAGAGGAATTCGAGGAAATCATTCTACATTACCTCGATATGGGAAAAGCTACCTTAGCTAAAAAAGCATTAAAATTAGGATTGGAGCAACACCCAAAATCTACCGGATTAAAATTGGTTCAGGTAGAAATGTTGGTTTATGATGACAAATTGGATCAGGCTGAAAAGTTGCTTAATGAACTTTATGCGATCGAGCCGACCAATGAAGAAATTTTTATCCAGAAAGCCAATATTTACTCAAAAAGGGACAACCACGAAAAAGCAGTGGAGTTTTTACAAACCGCTTTAAAATATACCGAAGACTTTGCCGATGTCTATAACTTAATTGGTATGGAATATCTATTTATGGATAATCTGGAATTGGCAAAAGAAAACTTCATCAAATGTCTGGAAGAAGATTTTGAAGATCAATCTGCTTTATACAATGTAGTGTATTGCTTTGAGTTTTTAGACCAAAATCTTGAAGCCATCGAATATCTTAAAACTTATATTGACCGAAATCCATACAGCGAAATTGCCTGGCATCAATCGGGAAGATTGTATTATGGCGTAAAAGATTATGAAAATGCAGTGCGTTCATTTGAATTTGCTACTTATGCAGACGAAGAATTTGTTGGCGCTTACATGGAAAAAGGAAAAGCTTTAGAGCGATTGAAACGCTACGAAGATGCCATTGAAAGCTATAACAAAACTATTGAGTTAGATGACCCAACTTCTTATGCTTTGTTGCGAATTGGTAAATGTTACGAAAAATTGGGCAACAAAGTCCAGGCTTTAAAATATTTCAACAAAACAGTACATGAAGATCCATTGCTAGACAAAGGCTGGATTGCGATTACAGATTTCTATGTTCGCCAAAAAAATTATCAAAAAGCATTGTATTTTGTAAATAAAGCTTTGGCAATTGATGACCAAAATCGTTTGTACTGGAAACGTTACGCTACGATTAACAAAGCGATGGACCATTTCGAAGAAGCTGAGTTTGGATACAGAAAAGCAATTGAATTTGGCGATTATCAGCTAGACACTTGGTTGTTTTGGGTTGACATTATGCAAATAATGGGCGAATACAACAACGCAATCTTAACATTAATCCAAGCTGCAGAATACTTCCCGGATGATTATGAGATTGAATATCGTATGGCAGGTTTTCATATGCTTTTGAACGAAGAGGAAAAAGGAAACTATCATTTAAGCAATGCTTTACGCATTAATTTTAAACACAACGCGATTATAAAAGATTTGTTCCCAACTGTTTGGGATAGAGAATCTGTTCAGGAATATATCGCGAAACACACAAAACCGGAATAAATGTCGCGAAGACAATTTGGCTTAGTCGGCAAAAATATAAGCTATTCTTTTTCGAAGAAATACTTCACTGATAAATTTGCTTTGGGAAATTTAGCCGATTGTTCTTATGAGAATTTTGACATTCACACCATTGAAGAATTCCCAGCCCTTATTGCCACTAATCCTGATTTAAAAGGATTAAATGTTACGATTCCATACAAGGAAAGTATTATTCCTTATCTGCATAAACTTTCAAAGAATGCAGCGCAGATTGGCGCTGTAAATGTTATTCGGGTAACCAAAAAAGGAAACTTAAAAGGATACAATTCCGATTATTATGGTTTTATGAAATCCCTGGAACCTTTATTACAACCACATCACAAAAAAGCGTTAATTCTTGGAACCGGCGGAGCAGCTAAAGCAGTTTCGTTTGCACTTGACCAACTCGGAATTCTTTACACGTTTGTGACTCGTGAACAAAAAGAAGGTATGATTGATTACGACCGAATCAATGCTACTACTTTTGACAATTATCAAATCATTATTAATTGCACGCCAATTGGAACTGTTCCAAACACCAAAGAGTTTCCACCAATTCCCTATAATTTCTTTACCCAAAAGCACATTGCTTTTGATTTGATATACAATCCTGAAGAAACACAGTTTCTAAAAAAGGGCAAAAAGAAAGGGGCAATTACCAAAAACGGTTATGAAATGCTAGTGCTTCAGGCAGAAAAGGCGTGGAAAATTTGGAATAAATAATCTATAGAATGAACATCAAACTACTTGCGATTGGCAAAACGGATAACAAAGCCTTGCAATCATTAATTGATGATTATACAAAGCGTTTGTCATTTTATATAAAGTTTGATATGGAAATTATTCCCGATATTAAAAACGTCAAAAATCTTTCTGAAAGTCAGCAAAAAGAAAAAGAAGGCGAATTGATTTTATCCAAACTCACACCAACAGACCAGTTGATTTTATTGGACGAAAACGGAACTACATTTTCCAGCGTTGGTTTTTCCGATTATTTGCAGAAGAAAATGAATTCCGGAGCTAAAACTTTGGTATTTGTAATTGGCGGCCCATATGGTTTTAGCGACCAAGTTTATCAAAAGGCGCAGGGCAAAATTTCTCTTTCGTTAATGACATTTTCACATCAAATGGTGCGCTTATTTTTTATAGAACAATTGTATCGCGGATTTACAATTCTGAGAAACGAACCGTATCATCATCAGTAAAAGTACGTAGTCAGAAGGTAAGATTTGCGAGGTTCAATAGATGTATTCTTTTTTTCTGTTGACTAAAATCCCTTTTGGAGCAACCAAATGCCTGATGAAAAATTGATACTGAATATACTTCCCAAAAGACATTCCTTTATCGTAAGCAAAAGCCACGCTTAACGCAGGAAAAGATTGATTGTCCAAAAAAGTTTGCAATTCATTTTTTGAAAAAACCTCATCCCTAAAATGAATCAAATCATTTCGGTCAAAGTAAAAATACACTACATTAAAATCAGGTTTCTCTAACTTATATTTCGATTTTTTGAAAGGCAGGAAGGCCACAGCTTTTTTCATCGTATCAGTATAAGAAAAATAAGTTTCCTCATGCTTATTGATTTCTTGCTTTTTAACCTCCAATATAACTTTTCGTAAGGGCAAACGCTTATCAATATTGAAAACCCGATTGCCTGAGCCATTCGAATTACCGTTCTTAATTTGAATTAAGGTGTCTTTTTCTTCAGTCTTGAAAAAGAAATGAATCGGAAAATGTTCTTTCGCATCAGCCACAATTGTTTCATTGGCTATCGGCAATAAGATTTCGTTTTTTTTGCAGGAAACGAGCATGAGCGAACTGGCGAAGCAAAACAGCATAAATACTCTTTTCATAACTGTGATACTAACTTTATGGTTTCCATAGCTTCTTTTACGTCATGGACTCTTAGAATAGCAGCGCCTTTTTGCAACGCAACTGTATTTAGCACTGTTGTGCCATTGAGTGCAAAATCAGCTGATGTTTCCAGCGTTTTGTATATCATTGATTTTCGTGAAATACCAACAAGAATTGGTAATTCAAGCATTTGAAATAGCTCTAAATTATTCATTACTTCAAAATTTTGTTCTTTCGTTTTGGCAAAACCAAAACCGGGATCGATAAGCAAATCGTTAATTTTCAAACTTCGTGCCATTGCCATTTTTTCAGAAAAATAGAATTATTGATGTTATAAAGAGATGATTATTTCGTACTAATCGATTTTAAAAAGAGAAAAAAGATTGAGAAAAACTATTTGAGAGAGATGAAAGAGA
>JAZKCP010000075.1:35500-39115 GCA_040388035.1 Bacteroidota bacterium
GCATTTCCTTTATAATATTTTCATAATGAGCAAAGCTTTGCATCGTTTGTGGATTGCCTTTCATATGCATCATAATATATGGAACCTGAAGCTTGGCAACTGTCGGCATCATGTTTGCATCCAAGCTTCCGGCAGAAATATCATTGATGATGCAGGCACCATTTTCAATTCCGGCTTTGGCAACATTGGAGCGAAAAGTATCCACTGAAATCAGTGTTTCAGGAAAGTGCTTTATAACCAATTGTATAATCGGTACCAATCTCGCGATTTCTTCTTCTTCTGAAACAAATTCAGCACTTGGTTTGCTTGAATAAGCACCAATATCTATAAAAGTTGCTCCTTCTGTAAGCATTTTTTCAACTTGGGAAAGCACACTTTTCTCATCAGAATGTTTCCCGCCGTCGTAGAACGAATTCGGAGTAACATTCAATATTCCCATCACTTTGGGAGATGATAGATCGATGAGTTTACCAAGGCAGTTAATGGTCATGGCTTTTTTAAGATAGTTATAAGATTTAGTCCTTTGTACTTCAATCTTTATTCTTTACTTTTGGAGAAATTTGATACAAAGATACGCCGAAATGAGTAATACTTCTCAAGAATATGATAAGGTTATCGCAGTTTGCCGACAACTTTATGCGAACAAAATGCAAGATTATGGAAGTGCCTGGAGAATCTTCAGACAACCTTCACTTACCGATCAAATTTTCATCAAAGCGCAACGTATTAGAAGTTTACAATTAAATGAAGTTCGCAGAGTAAATGAAGATGAAACAAGTGAATTTATTGGCATCATCAACTATTCTATTATGGCACTAATCCAATTGGATTTGGGTTTTGTTGACCAACCTGATTTAGATTCGGCAAAAGCCATTCAGCTTTATGATGAAAAGATAGCTTTAACCAAACAATTAATGGAAGACAAAAACCATGATTACGGTGAAGCTTGGCGTAGCATGCGTGTGAGTTCTTTGACTGATTTGATTCTGCAAAAGTTGCTTCGCATAAAACAAATTGAAGACAATAAAGGAAAAACACTGGTTTCAGAAGGTATCGACGCTAATTATCAGGACATGATAAATTACTCCGTTTTTGCTTTGATTTTAATGAAATTTGGACAAAAATAATTTACACCATGAACAAATATAAGAACAATATTGCCTGGGGAATTCGCATTGTAATTTCGTTTCTGTTTTTACTTTCGGCTGTTGCCAAATTATATCCTTCGCCCTATTTTGCTATTTCAACCTTTGAAGTAAAGCAACTGTATCCGATGGGATTTTCTGAAGGTTTTGCGTCTTTTTTCTCAAGAGTTTTAATCGGAATTGAATTGGCATTAGGCCTCTTAATTCTGCAGAAGAATTTTTTAAGAACTATTATTATTCCGGCAACAATATTGTTATTAGTCGTTTTCACTACGCATTTAACCATTGAAACGATTCAAAACGGTGGGAATTCAGGAAACTGCGGCTGTTTTGGAAGCTTGTTGCCGATGACACCCATTGAAGCGATTATAAAAAATGTTGCGGCTATGGCTTTGTTGGTTTGGCTTTATAAAATCCTACCTAAAACTGGTGAAAAAACGCATAACATTTGGATTTTAACCACTGTGACTTTAGCGTCAATTTTGGCCTTATTCATGCTGGCACCAATACAACCCGTTGAAAGTCAGTTTACAGTTTCAGCGCCTGAAGAAATCACTACTGATACCATTCCGGAAACAACTATTGATACTACAAAAGCTATAGTTATAAAAGACCCCGTTAAACAAGTGACTGACGTAAAAGAAACGGCGAAAGCAGAACCAACCGAACCGGAAAAACATAAATCGGGTTATGCACAATATTTCGCTAAGATTGACACAGGGAAAAAAACACTTTGTTTTTTCGTTCCCGGTTGTGATCATTGTCGGGTAGCAGCGAAAGAACTGACTGAATTGAAAAAAACAAATAAGAGTTTCCCTGAAATACATATTATTTTCATGAATGAAGAGGCAGATTTGATCCCCGATTTTTTTAAATTCGCCGGAGCCGAGTATCCTTACAAAATAATTGAAGTAATTCCTTTTTGGAAAGTACTTGGATCAGGAAAAGACACACCTGGCGTGAAATATCTATGGAATGGAAATGAGTATAAATATTATTGGGGCATTACTGATAATAAATTCGACCCAGTAGACTATCAAAAACTGATTAACAAGTCCTTTTTAGAGTTAAAAAAATAAAACTTTATGTTTGTTTATCTTTTTACTTATATTTAAATCTTTTAAATCTAGTTTATGATTAACTATTTGATGTCAAAATCGGTACCCGAAAGAGGCATAATCGGCATTATTTGTTGTATTATACTATTTGCTTTCGGTTACTTCTTTGTGTTGAATTACGTATCAACAATGGAAGATCCACCATTAGGAAATACTATTTATATTTTATTGGGCAGTACACTTAGCATGGTTTCTGTATTGGGAATCATATTGATTTTGAAATCTTTGTACGATTATAAAAAAAGAAAAATGCGTAAAGAACGTAAAAGACAAAAGCACAAATTATTTTATCTGAAAGATCAAAAACAGGAAAAAGACGGCGATTGATTCGTTAGCCCCAAATTCAATAAAGAAAACATGAAAAAAACAATCTTCTGCATCACAGCAATAATCGCTGCTTATGCGTTTTCCAATATTGAGAATGATACATTTTCAAAAAAAGCTTTATCCAAAAAATTGGTTACTCCTGAGGATACGGAAGTTTCATTTAAGAACATCCTAAAAAAACATACCGGAAAAGTTACTGTTATAGAAATTTGGGCTTCTTGGTGTGGCGATTGTGTAAAGGCGATGCCAAAAGTAAAGGAAATGCAGGCGAACAATCCAAAAGTGGATTATGTATTTATTTCGATGGATAAGGCTTTTGATAAATGGCAAGCCGGTATCGAAAAACACGGATTAAAAGGCGATCATTATTGGGCAATGGACGGGATGAAAGGGGAATTTGGGACATCAATTGATTTAGACTGGATTCCGAGATATATTATTCTGGACAAAAAAGGAAAAATAGCAATTTATCGTGCCATCGAAACTGATTTCGATAAAATAAATCAGCAATTAAAAAAATTAGAATAATGAGACAAAAAATTGTTGCAGGTAATTGGAAAATGCACAAAAATGCTGAAGAAACAGAGGATTTGTTAAACGAACTAATAGACAAATTACCCAATGATGTTGAGGCACAGATTATAGTTGCACCAACTTTCATTAACATTGCGTCAGCAGTCGACCATTTAGAATTTACCAATATTGCTGTAGCAGCACAAAATATGAGTCAGTTTGAAAACGGTGCATATACTGGGGAAATTTCAGCTGATATGCTCAAAAGTGTTGGTGTCAATATTGTTATCATCGGGCATTCTGAACGACGGGCTTATTTTCATGAAACCGATTTTATCTTGGCGGATAAAGTAACAACAGCTTTATCACACAATATGACAGTGATTTTTTGCTTTGGTGAAGAATTAAAAGACAGGCAAAATAACCAACATTTTAACGTAGTCGAAAACCAACTTCGCGATGGTTTGTTTCATATTAAAGATAAAAATTGGGAACAAATAGTTTTAGCTTAC
>JAZKCP010000075.1:39125-39890 GCA_040388035.1 Bacteroidota bacterium
AAACGGCTTCACCGGAGCAAGCCCAGGAAATGCATCGATTTATTAGGGAAACTGTCAGACAACGTTTTGGAAGCAATGTTGCCGAAGACGTTTCTATACTTTATGGTGGTAGCGTAAAACCTGATAATGCTAAGGAAATTTTTTCAAAACCAGATGTCGATGGCGGTCTAATTGGAGGCGCTGCATTAAAAGCAACAGACTTTGCCGCTATTGTCAGTTCGTTATAAGAAAAATAATGTTATAATTTAAAATTTTTTAGTAATCTGAAAGATTTTTTTTATATTTTTAACTTCAATCGTGTATTTTAACGATTTTTTTTGCTTTTAAACGAACATTTCTTTTAGTTTTACTTCCTCAATTTAAAATGTCAAAAATCAAAATGAAAACAAAATTCATCCTATTATTTTTGTTTGTATTCGGTTGGAATATGCAAGCGCAGGTAGATATTCAGAAGCGGTTCCAATCAGATTCGAGGAAATACTATATTTGGAATAATGAGTTCGAAAAATATGAACTGAAGGAAACAGAATATGAAAACTCTATTGTTGATATTCGTGAAATAGGTTCAAAGACCAATGGCTATATCGTTATCAGCATGTATGATAATGGCCAGGTTCGATTGCATCATGGTTCAATCACTGAGTTTACACAAACTGGCGAAAATGAAGGCACATGGTTCATACGTTCCAAATTCATGAGAGCGAAATTGGTGTATAATCCAAAAGAAAATACCATTACCTATTTATATGATGCCGTAGGCAAACG
>JAZKCP010000075.1:39900-58705 GCA_040388035.1 Bacteroidota bacterium
TTTAAAAACCGTTGCCAAATCAGACGATTAATTTTTTTGCTGAAATGACTTCAAACTAAGGTTG
Organism: Bacteroidota bacterium; assembly: GCA_040388035.1. Classification (GTDB taxonomy): domain Bacteria; phylum Bacteroidota; class Bacteroidia; order Flavobacteriales; family Flavobacteriaceae; genus Flavobacterium. The sequence continues at coordinate 39,965 of JAZKCP010000075.1, forward strand.
GTGATTGTTACCTTTGCAAAAAAGTAACAATGTCAAACATATATTTAGCATACCATTTTTCGGTTGAACCAAAAGCACTGGGTTCCGAAATTTTAATCGCAGAGCTTGGCGAAAAACCTTTTGAAAGTTTCATTGAAACTGAAACTGGGTTTAGCGCATTTATACAAAAAGACCTTTGGACTAAAGATATATTAGATGATATTTATTTGCTACGTAATTCTGACTTCACTATTTCCCACACAATCGAAGAGATTGACCAAGTCAATTGGAATGAGGAATGGGAAAAAAACTTCGAAGCCATCGATGTAGACGGCAAATGTCACGTACGCGCTCCTTTCCATCCAAAAACCAATGCTGAATTTGATATTGTTATCGAACCTAAAATGAGCTTTGGGACCGGTCACCATGAAACTACACATATGATGATTCAACATTTACTGGAAACTGATGTCACCAATATGAAAACTTTAGACATGGGATGCGGAACCGCGATTTTGGCCATTCTTGCCGAAATGAAAGGCGCCAAACCCATCGATGCAATTGACATTGACAATTGGTGTTACCTAAATTCCATTGAAAATGCAGAACGCAATAATTGCCATGAAATAACCGTATATGAAGGTGATGCTTCTCTATTAAAAGGGAAAGAATATGATTTGATCATTGCCAATATCAATCGCAATATCTTACTAAATGATATGCAACAATATGTTGATTGTTTAAATAAAAACGGCATCTTATTGTTAAGTGGATTCTACAATGAAGATATTCCATTTATTGATGCTTCCTGCACAGAAAAAGGCTTGACTTTTGTTAAAAAATTCGAAAGAAATAATTGGGTTTCATTGAAATATGTAAATTAGCTTCTTGGAAATTTTCTATTGAAGACAGATACTGAAATAAATTCAGCATAAAATGAAAATGAGTACTATTGAAAAAGTTCAGGAAGACGTTTTAGTCGAAGAACAAATTGGGATTAATAATGAAATTGTATTGTATAACGACGACGTCAACACTTTCGACCATGTAATTGACACCCTAATCCGCGTTTGCAACCATACAGCAGAACAAGCAGAACAATGCGCTATCTTGGTTCACTATAAAGGAAAATGTACGGTAAAGACAGGCTCTTTTGATGAACTAAAACCTCAATGCGCACAATTGTTGGAAGCTGGTTTAAGCGCCGAGATTGTCTAAGCCTTAAACTTCCAGTCAAACTCGTCGTTATCTTTGATAATTGCACCAATTTCTACACGAACGATATCATTATATTCCGATTGCAGTATCAGCCAATTACTTTCATTAAAGTGATTTTCAACAATATCTATATCGTCCTTTCCCCAAGATTTGAAAGGCAATTCGGCCTTAACACCCTCAACATTTTTACCAATTACTTTTTTATCCAAAATAGTGGCGTCCGGATGTGAACAGATGATATATCCCAAACGGAAATCTTCATCCTGATAAAATGTAAGGCTGCATTTTATAGTATTATACAAACAAATAACATTTCCGTCATCATCGTTAAACTGCTTGTCGGCTTTGCCATAAAGTGCTTCCACATCTTTTTGTTTCATTCCAAAAAGCAATTTATCGACACCATTTTTTAAATTAATAATCATATTCAGTTTTAATATTTAAATCGCAACACTAAAGAAATTAAAAAAAAGCATACATTAGTACTGACGTTCTTTGCAAAGTTAAATTATATTAAATGATATATTTTATGAAATCTATTCAAATACAAGCATTAACTGTCACACTAAGTGTTATTGTGTATATTATTTCCCTAACACAATATGTAATTACCGTTGATAATGGCATAGCCGAATTAATTAGTTCATGGCAGTATTTAACTATTGGAAGTGTCGCCATATTTGGTGGTGGCTTATTAGAATGGTTAATTTGGCTGGCAAATCCTTTATATATTATTTCAATTATTTTGTTTATTAAGAATTATAAATTATCAATAATAACGGCTTTTCTTGCTTCATTTCTGGCTATTATTTTTTCTACATGGGAAGAAATCCGGTTTGATGAAAAAGGGCTTTCAACTAAAATAGTCCATTTCGAATTGGGTTATTATCTTTGGGTTTCAAGCATCCTATTGTTAACCAGCGGAATTGTAATTTACTTCCGGCACATAAGCAAAAAGAAAGAACACCATTCCAAAATTCAATATGATACAATAAATACGAATATATAAAACTCACTAAAAAGTGTTTTTTAAAACTTGGATTTCTATTTTTAAGTATGCAAAACCTCAATAATTTAAACAAGTTTTCAGAAAGTCTGTCAACTACTGAACGAATGCCAGTATTATTTTTAGGCCATGGCAGCCCTATGAATGCTATTGAGGAAAATGAATTTGTTGATGGCTTCAGAAATGTCGCCAAAACATTGCCAAACCCAACTGCAATAATCTGTATTTCGGCACATTGGTTTACTAATGGAACCAAAGTCACAGCTATGGAGATGCCACAAACAATTCATGATTTTGGGGGATTTCCACAAGCTTTATTCGAAGTACAATATCCAGCGAAAGGACATCCTCAATTGGCGGAAGTTACCCAATCCTTATTACAGCCAACCTTGGTTGAGCTTGATGAAAAATGGGGTTTGGATCATGGCGCGTGGTCAGTTTTGAGGCATTTATATCCTAAAGCTGAGATTCCGGTAATTCAGTTGAGTATTGATTATACCAAACCGCCGCAATATCATTTTGATTTGGCGCAAAAGCTGATTAAGCTGCGTGAAAAAGGAATTCTAATTATTGGAAGCGGAAACATTGTCCACAATCTGGGCTTGGTTGATTTTCGCAATTTCCACAAAGACGATTATGGATATGACTGGGCGATTGAAGCCCGAAGTAAATTTAACGGTTACCTTCTGGATGGCGATTTTCAATCGTTAATTGATTACCAAAAAGAACCGAGAGCAATTCAGTTGGCCGTTCCAACGCCGGAACATTATTTACCGCTGATTTCTACTTTGGGATTAAAACAAAAAAATGAACAATTGTCGCTGTTTAATGACAAGCTTTTAGCCGGAAGTTTAAGTATGACCTCTATAAAGATTGGTTAATTAACGCAAAATACCTTCCCTATTATACCTGCTTTTATACTCAATTGGCGACACTCCGGTAATTTTCCTAAATACTTCGCGAAATGCTTTTACATCAGCATAACCAACTTCATACATAACTTCGCTGATGGTCTTGCGGCTGCTTTCAAATGCCTTTTTCGCTGACTCAATTTTTACCCGCTGTGAATATTCTAAAGGTGTATTTCCGGTTGCCTTGATAAATCTCCGGTCAAAACTGCGCCTTCCTATAGCAAATTTATCTGCAAGGTGTTCTATTGATATTTTATCTGCAAGGTTGCTCTCAATATAAGCTTGAGCCTGCGTTACCATTTCATCGCCATGCGATTTCTGACCCGTAAAAATGGTAAATGGCGATTGACTGTTGCGGTCCATTTCAATCTGGCAAAGCTTGGAGCAATAAATAGCTGTTTCCCTATCATAATATTTCTCTATCAGGTAAATAATGAGGTTCAAAAAGGAAAATGCTCCACCGTTTGTATAGATTCCGTTTTCATCCGTAATAAGCTTATCAGTTTGTAAATTTACTTTCGGAAACATTGTTTTAAAAGTACTATCGGCTGCCCAATGTGTAGAGCAGTTTTTTCCATCAAGCAAACCTGTGGCTGCCAAAAGAAAAGCTCCTGTACACATCGAGGCGACTTCGGCATCTTCTTTATATTGCTTAGTTATCCAATTAATAATAGATTGGTTCTGCTGGATGGAATAATTATAATCACTGTTATCCAAAGCTCCGATAATAATAAGATTTGTTTTGGCTACTGTTTCGATGGTGGCATGTGGCCTTACTGTAAATATACCGTCGTAAAATTCTACCGTATCCGACAACCCGACTAATTGGATATTTAAGAGCTCTTCTCCATGCATTCCTCTCCAATAGGCATTAGCATAGGTAAAAACTTTATAAGTGCAAACGATACTACTTATTTTACTATGTCCCGCAGGAACTAATATGCTAAGATGTTTCATGATACTATTTTTCACAAAGATATAAAGTAATCTTGTCCAAATCAACCCGTCAGAATGTCTATTTTACACAGTATTAAAGTTGAATTTAGACAATATATTTGTAATTCAAATAATAAAAATTCATAAAATGAACACTAATCAAATAATGGTAAAGATGGTATTAGACCGATGGTATGGCTCTATTACAAATTGGGATTCAATACTCAACAACTTACCAGACGAAACAATACAAAAGGAAATTGCGCCAGGCAAAAACAGGGGAATTTATTTATTAGGGCATATGATTGCCGTACACGATGATATGCTCAGGCTTTTGGATATGGGCGAAAAGCAATATCCTGAACTCTACGAACCCTTTATTAAAGCGGCCGATAAAACAACAAATCAAATTCCGACTGCCTCAGAATTAAGAAATGATTGGAACAAACAATGTGAAGCCTTAAAACAGAAATTTGACAGCCTTAAACCTGAAGAATGGTTTGAAAAACATACTGCTGTATCGGCCGAGGATTTTGCCATCGAGCCACATCGCAATAAGCTGAACATTATTATTACAAGGACATCGCATTTACAATACCATTCCGGCCAATTAGTATTACTTAAATAATATAAAATGATGACAGACTTTACAACAACAATTTTAGTAAATCAGACTCCGGAAGAGGTATTTAATGCAGTCAATAATGTTCGCGGATGGTGGCAGGGCGAAATCACTGGCAATACAAACCAACTGAATGATGAATTCTCGTACCGCATGAAAGATGTTCATTATTCAAAACAGAAGGTGGTGGAATTAATCCCTAACAAAAATGTAGTCTGGCTGGTAAGCGACAGTAAATTAAAATTCAGAGAAGAAGACGAATGGACAGGCACAAAAATAATTTTCGAAATAAATGAAGTAGGCAATAATACGCAGCTTCGCTTTACCCATGTTGGATTAATTCCTAAATTTGAATGTTACGGGAACTGTTCATGGGCTTGGGGAGAACTAATACGCGAAAGTCTATTTAGCTTAATTACCACAGGTAAGGGAACAAACGTTTTTGGATAAACCGATTTTACTAATCCATTAAAAACAAAAATATGACAACAAATTTCACCTCTACAATAGTTGTAGATAACACTCCGGCAGAAGTCTTCAATGCCGTTACAAACGTCCGCGGATGGTGGTCAGAAGACATCGAAGGCAGTTCAAGTAAGCTTAACGATGTGTTCGATTATCAATATGAAGATGTACACCGTTGCAAAATGAAATTAATTGAAGTACTTCCAAACGAAAAGATTGTTTGGCATGTATTGGAAAACTATTTCAATTTTACTGAAGATGAAAAAGAATGGACCAATGACACAATCATTTTTGATATCTCTAAGGTTGGAAACAAAACCCAAATGAAAATGACTCATGTTGGCCTGGTTCCGCAATGCGAATGTTATGAAGCTTGTAACGATGGATGGACCCATTACATACAAACCAGTTTAAAGAACCTTATTGAAACAGGTAAAGGAATGCCAAATGCAAAAGGCACTGCCAGAACCGAAACTGAAAAAAGACTTACTGAAAAATAAAATTTCGATTAATACTCAAACTTTCCAAACTCACTAGCTATAGTGAGTTTTTTGCTTTCTGAAGCTTCTACTCTACCGACAATCTGGGCATCAACTCCGAAAGATTTGGAGATTTCGATAAGGTCATTGGCAATTTCCGTAGGAACATATAACTCCATTCTGTGGCCGCAATTAAAAACCTGGTACATTTCTTTCCAATCGGTTTTAGATTGCTCTTGTATCAATTTGAAAAGTGGTGGAACCGGAAATAAATTGTCTTTTATCACATGGACATCATCCACAAAATGCAGCACTTTTGTTTGTGCTCCGCCCGAGCAGTGTACCATTCCGTGAATTTCTTTTGGAGTATATTTACTTAAGATAGTTTTTATAATTGGCGCATAAGTCCGCGTTGGCGAAAGGACTAATTTTCCGGCATCAATTGGAGAATTTTCTACTTTGTCAGTCAGTTTTGTATTTCCTGAATACACCAAATCGTTTGGCACAGAACTGTCAAAACTTTCCGGATATTTATCAGCTAAATATTTGGCAAAAACATCATGACGTGCCGATGTCAAACCGTTGCTTCCCATTCCGCCATTATAGCTTTTCTCATATTTTGCCTGACCGAAAGATGCTAAACCAACAATCACATCTCCGGCTTTAATATTGGCATTATCAATCACATCGCTGCGTTTCATCCTCGCGGTAACGGTTGAGTCGACAATTATCGTTCGTACCAAATCACCAACATCGGCAGTTTCACCACCGGTTGAATGAATCGTTACGCCAAAGGTTTTCAATTCGGCAATCAAGTCTTCTGTTCCATTGATAATTGCTGAGAGCACTTCGCCCGGAATTAGGTTTTTATTTCTTCCAATAGTTGAAGAAAGCATGATATTGTCTGTCGCGCCAACACAAAGCAAGTCGTCTATATTCATAATCAGCGCGTCTTGGGCAATACCTTTCCAAACGGAAATATCGCCTGTTTCTTTCCAATATAAATAGGCTAAGGACGATTTTGTTCCGGCACCATCAGCATGCATAATCAGACAATAGTTGTCGTCATGAGTCAGGTAATCGGGAACAATTTTGCAGAAAGCTTTGGGAAATAATCCTTTGTCGATGTTTTTAATAGCGTTGTGGACATCTTCTTTGGAAGCCGAAACTCCACGAAGATTGTAACGTTGACTGTTATCGGAACTCATGAAAATAGTGTGTGTTGTTGTGTGGCAAAGATAAGCCTAATTGTTAATTAGGCAATTTGAAAATTAAACAATTTGAAGATTTGAAAATGAAGTATAGGCTTTAACTTTCAGCCGAATAATTTTCAAATTACAAAATTTTCGAATTTTCACTCGAGGGCAAAGCCCGAACTGAGCGAAGCTAAATCAAATTAATTCTCCACAATCAGGATTTCTACCCTACGATTTTCATTTTCTTCCTGATCGGTTTTTTCGGGAATTGGATGAATTGGCCTGGTGGTGCCATATCCTTTAAAAGCCATCCGTTTTCTGTCAATTTTATTTCGAAGTAAATAATTATAAATGGCCTTAGCCCTGGCTGAAGAAACATTGTTTTTATCACCTTCTGTCTGGCAGCAAATGTGTCCCTGTATTTCGATTTTTAGTCTTGGGTTTTCTTCCATAGCACAGCGCAAATCAATCAGTGTAGGTTGCGATTTGGGAACAATCCTGGCCGAATTATTGAAGAAATAGATGTTTGGAAGTGTAATGAGTTCACCTACTTTAGAGCTTTTTATTTTTTTGGTCAGTTCGCTTTCGACAGGCAAAATCAAAGGTTCGTTGTAAAAAATTGTTACTTTTCTGTTCTCAGCCTGAATCTTCGATTGTTTGAAATCTTTACCAAATGCCACTTTTTCCAGGCTTTTACTGAATCTCGATCCACTTTTCCCTAACAAAATCTCTACATTTTCAATACGTCTTAAAGCTAATTTTTTATTATAATCCTTGGTGTCAATACTATCACAAAAGCCCTGTAGTTTAGTAATTTCAACGTTTTTATTATTGGCTATCCATTCGTTGATTTCTAAAATAGAACTTGAATTTGGAAAATCCTTATTGAAATCGAAAAAGACTTCGATTTGCTTTTGCCCCAGCGATTTTATGGAAACCAAAAAAAACAGTATGACGATTTTTAACTTCATTATTTATTTACAATTAAGATTTCTACTCTGCGATTGGCAGCTCGTTCTTTTTCGCTTCTTTCAGGCAGTTTATAAATTGGATCATTGCTTCCGTAGCCTCTGAATGCTAGTCTGTTTACATCTATTCCGTACTTTGTCAAATATTTAAGGATAACCAAAGCTCTTCTATAGGACAATTTGGTGTCATTCGGATTTGGATTGCAGCAAATATGTCCATGTATTTCAATTACAAGCTTTGGATTATTCATCATAATGTCAAGCAATTCATCCAAAAGCGGCAACGATTGATCCATCACTCTCTCCGAATTAAAATAAAAGTTTATATTATGTATTCTAATTAAATCTCCTTTTTTGGCTTTATAAAATTTTGATTCCAATGTTGCCTTTTCATCTTCTACAAGAACTTCCAAATCCGCAGCATCCAATAAATCCACCTCAACGTTCTCCTCTGCTATTGCTTCTTTAGCCTTCCCTTTTCCAAAAGGTCCATTTGGTATTGTCTGGGCATTTTTCGAATCCGTTTTTTTATCATTTACCAGGTTATAAAACACTTCTGCTTTCCTGTTCTCACTTTGGTTTTTAGAAGATTTAAAATCTTTGCCAAATGCTTTCAACTCAACTTTATCAGCTATTTTAATGTTGTTATTGGTGAAAATCGTTACCATCGTATTAACTCTTCTCATAGCCAAATCTTTATTATACTTACTGTCGTCAACACTGTCACAATAGCCTAGAACCTTTGTGATTTCGGCAGTTTTATTGTCTAAAATCCATTGATCGATTTTGATTTGAGATGCTTCATTTGGAACATCTTTATTAAAGTCAAAAAAAACGTCAAGTTTATTTTGGCTAAAACCATATAACGAAAATAATGAAATACAAAGTATATAAATCTTTTGCATACTAATTTTCTACAATTAAAATTTCAACCCTTCGATTCGCGGCACGTTCCTTTTCGTCTTTTTCGGGCAATGGATAAATAGGCTGTGAACTTCCAAAACCTTTATATGACAAACGCTCTTTGCTGATTTCCTGTTTCACTAAAAAGTTGTGAATGGCTTTGGCGCGTTGCGTTGACAAATCGGTTCTGTCTACAGGCATGCAGCATAAATGCCCCTGAATTTCAATCTTTAAACCTGGATTTTTTTGAAGCACCAAAAGCAACTCATACATTTTTCCGCGAGATTCGGGAACCACTGCAAAAGTGTTGATTACAAAATTAAGATTTTCGATTTTGAGTTTCTCTCCCGATTTGGCTTCACCAATTTTCTTCATAAAAGCGGTGTCGAGCTTAAATTCAGATTTGGTTCCGTTTGGGTTTTCAAAGACAAGTTTTTCGGGATATATTATTTCCCGTTTAGGCTTTACTTCGACAACTTCCTTTTTAATTCCGAGAATTTCGTCTTCACGGACTAAATCTTTTTCCAAAATGTAATAAATAATTACACGTCGATTTTCGGCCTTATTTTTTGATTGACGAAAACTTTCTCCAAAACTTCTGGATTTAAAATCTTCCCTTATTTTGATTTGATTTTTAACAGAATTAAAAATAAAATCCACTCGCTTTTGGGCTAAAGTATCGTTGAAACCGCTGGTTCCGTCTTCATCTGTATAGCCATTAACGGCTACAATTTTATTGTTTTTATTTTCTGAAATCCACGCGCCGAGTTTGGCACTTTCGGTAGTATTCAATTCAAACTTATTACTGTCAAAATAGACAGCAAATTGCTCCTGAGCATGGCAATAACCAATTGAAGCGAAAAAGAAAAAGAAATAAAAATATGTTTTCATAGGTTAAAAAAACAATCGAAAGTTACAAAAATTGTGTGGAGTAATCAAAAACAAAGCCAAGATGTCGGGAAAAAAATTACATTTGTGGTAATATCGAAAAAAAAATTATGAAACAAAAACTACTCTTTTTATTTATTTTATGCAATTATGCGGCTTTCGGACAAATCACCATTGGAAGCGGAAGTGCTGTTGATACCAATGCGGGCTTGTCTTCACCGATATCAAATTGGTATAATTATTCCCTTTCTCAGACCCTATATTTAGCGTCAGAGATTAATGCGAGCGGGACAATTACTTCGTTGGAATTTCCGTTAAACAATTCAAATTCGCTTACGAATTCCGATGACATGATCACTGTGTGGATTGGGCATACAACTAAGGCAGAATTCAGTTCAACTGTTGGAGCAACCGGCGCAGACATTATTGATGTTAATACACTTACAAGGGTTATGGACAATGGTTCATTAGTAAAAACAGGAAGTAATACAGTCTATACTTTGACCACTCCTTTTTTATATAACGGAATTGACAATCTAATAATTGTTGTGAATACTATTGAACCAGGCAATGATGGTAGTTCTACTTTATATTTACAAAGTGCAACTACAACTTCAAAGGCAATGATGATAAGAAGTGATACGGTTGTTTTTGATGCTTTGAATCCAACGAGAAATTTTACCGGAACAAATACTGCTACATCGTGGCAGCAAAAAACCGTAAGGCCAATTGTTACCATTAATGGACTAACTCCTCTTGCTGTTTCTTCATTCGGTATGGATAATGACTTCAGAATATATCCAAATCCGGCAACTGATGTCCTTAATTTAGGTAAAGTATTCAACAATGTTGAAATATATGATATTCTTGGCAAGCTTATATTTACTGATAGGAATTCAGAACGAATAGCGATATCAGCATTCGCCAAAGGCATGTACCTTATTAAAGTTACCGATGAAAACGGCATTGGAAAGTCTTCAAGGTTTCTTAAAAACTAATTTACATAAAAATAAAAATCCCGCTGAATGAGCGGGATTTTTTTATTCGGGGCAACTAATTATAATTATCTGGTGAACAACAACTCTCTGTATTTTGTCAGTGTCCAAACCTCATCATCTACTAAAAGCTCCAGTTTATCGCAGTGTTCTCTGATTACATCAAAATATGGCTTTACTTTATCACAATACGATTCAGCCATTTTTTGAGCATCGGTTAAAGCATTTGCTGTTTTACGTGCTTCAGTCATTGCTTCTACATTTGAATTGATTCCTTCAATATGAGCTGAGATTTCCTTGATTAAGGATATTTGTTCTTTCGCAATTTTCTCAAATTCTTTACCGAAGATTTCTTTCAATCCGCGAACGTTTTCAATTAAGGTATTTTGGTAACGAATTGCTGTTGGAATTACGTGGTTACGGGCAATATCGCCAAGAACTCTTCCTTCAATCTGGATTTTCTTGGTGTATTCCTCCAATTCGATTTCGTAACGGGCTTCTACTTCTACATGATTCATTACATTTAAATCCTTGAATAAATCCAATGCCTTTTTAGAAACTTTAGCTTTCAACGCAGTTGGTGTTGTTTTATGATTGCTCAATCCACGTTTTTTGGCTTCTTTTTCCCAAGCTTCACTGTAGCCATCACCTTCAAAAAGTATGTTTTTTGTTTCTTTGATGTATTCTCTCAATACATTGAAAATCGCTTCGTCTTTCTTTAAATCTTTTTTGTCAATCAAAGCATCGACTTCTTTTTTGAAATCTTTTAATTGTTTAGCTACAATAGAATTCAAAGTTGTCATTGCATTAGCACAGTTAGCCGAAGATCCAACAGCACGGAATTCAAATTTATTTCCTGTGAAGGCAAATGGCGATGTTCTGTTTCTGTCGGTGTTATCCAAAATTACTTCCGGGATTTTACCAACGACATTTAATTTTAAATCTGTTTTTTCTTCCGGAGATAATTTGCCTTTAGTCACGCCTTCCAATTCAGCTAAGACTTTTGTCAATTGTTGCCCAATGAAAACAGAAATAATTGCCGGTGGCGCTTCATTTGCACCTAATCTGTGGTCATTACTTGCTGTTGCAATCGCAGCACGAAGTAATTCTTCATAATCCTGAACGGCTTTTATGGTGTTGATAAAAAACGATAAGAATTGTAAATTGCTCATTGGGGTTTTACCCGGAGACAATAAATTCACTCCAGTATCTGTTGCCATTGACCAGTTATTGTGTTTTCCTGAACCGTTTACGCCCTGAAAAGGTTTTTCGTGAAAAAGCACTTTAAAATCATGACGTTCACCAACTTTCGACATAACATCCATTAATAATGAATTGTGGTCAACAGCCAAATTTGTTTCCTCAAAAATTGGAGCCAACTCAAATTGGTTTGGCGCAACTTCGTTATGACGTGTTTTCACCGGGATCCCAAGTAACATACATTCTTCTTCCAATTCACGCATATAATTTAATGCACGTGATGGAATTGACCCAAAATAATGATCATCCAATTGTTGTCCTTTTGCAGAAGTGTGCCCTAACAAAGTCCTTCCGGTCATAACGATATCCGGACGTGAATTTGCCAAAGAAGCATCAACCAAAAAATATTCCTGTTCCCAACCTAAAGTAGCGGTTACTTTTTTTACATTTTTATCAAAATATTTACAAATGTCCACAGCAGCTTCATCAACCGCATTTAACGCACGTAAAAGTGGTGTTTTATAATCTAATGCTTCGCCGGTATAGGAAATAAATACGGTAGGAATACATAATGTTGTTCCAAAAATAAAGGCTGGAGAAGTTGGATCCCAAGCGGTATAACCACGAGCTTCAAACGTATTTCTAATTCCACCATTTGGAAAAGATGAAGCATCAGGTTCTTGTTGTACTAATTGTCCGCCTCCAAATTTCTCAACCGGATCTGAGCCATCGTAAGAAGTTTCAAAAAAAGCATCATGCTTCTCAGCAGTTGTCCCCGTTAATGGCTGAAACCAGTGTGTATAATGCGTTACACCTTTTGACAAAGCCCATTCTTTCATTCCCATTGCGATATAATCGGCAAGCTTTCTGTCGATTTTTATTCCGTGTTGTACAGCATCCTTAACACCTTTGTGAGCATCTGCAGTTAAGAACTGTTTCATTGCTTTATCATTAAACACATTTGAACCGAAAAGATCTGATTTTCTTCCGGCTTCTTCAAATTTTACAGGTTTTCTGCCTGACGCATCTTTTAATGCTTGGAAACGTAAAGTTGACATAAATTTTATTTTTAGTGTTATACCCTAATAATTTGAGACAAATATAATAATATTTTGATCAAAAAATAATTATACCCTACTTTTTATAGGGCATAAAATAAAAAATATGCTTTTTATTTATAATAATTATTAATTAGTTAAAGTAGCAAACTCTAACTTTTCAATCTATTATATTTGTAATAAAATTATTTATCATGATTGTTTGGATATTATTCTTAGCTGTTATCTTTATTTTTCTCGCCTTAGATTTAGGTGTTTTTAATAAAAACCCACATGTCATAAGTTCAAAGGAAGCCGGAATCTGGACTGGAGTTTGGGTAACTCTTTCATTTGCGTTTTCAGGAGTAGTGAATTTGCTATACAGCAACCAGCTCATTGCCAACCCAACTGGAATTAAACCTTCCGAAGCGACGTTAAAATATATAACCGGTTATCTCATAGAATTATCTTTAAGCATTGACAACATCTTTATAATAGCTATAATCTTTTCTTCTTTTAAAATATCACAGAAATACCAGCATCGAGTTTTGTTTTGGGGAATATTAGGCGCAATTGTTTTTAGAGGTTTAATGATTTTCTTTGGCGTGGTTTTGATTAACAAGTTCAGTTGGATGACCTATTTGTTTGGTGCCTTTTTACTTTTTACGGCATTCAAAATGTTTTTCAAAAAGGAAGAAGAAGACTTTGACCCGAAAGATTCTTTCATATATAAAGTTGTTGGCAAAATTATGCCAATTACTACCTATACAGAGAAAGAACATTTTTTTACAAGAATTAACAATGTAAACCATGCCACACCGCTTTTTGTAGCATTGCTTGTTATTGAAGTTATGGACATGCTTTTTGCACTAGATAGTGTGCCGGCAATTTTAGCCATCACCTCTGATCCTTTTTTAGTTTTTAGTTCGAACATTTTTGCAATCCTTGGATTACGTTCGATGTATTTCTTCCTGGCCAATATGCTGGAAAAATTCAGCCATCTGGAATATAGTTTGATTGCAATTTTAACTTTTGTAGGTATAAAAATGTTAATAGCCGAATATTATGAATTCCCCGAATGGGTATCATTAAGTTTTATTGCTCTTTCATTATCAGTCGGTATTTTAGTTTCAATAAAAAAAAGTAATACCAAAAAAGATTAGTAAAACCTTCTTTTACCAAATAAAAAAAGCCTCTTCAAATGAAGAGGCTTTTTATTTATTAAATTATTATATGGTTATCTTTTAATAACTCGAAGAGTTTTAACTTCAGAACCTTGTGTAACAATTACATTGTAAACACCAGAAGGATAACGATTTCCAACTTTTAATGCTGGTACATCTTCTATATTCACTTCTTGTTTTTCAAGTAATTTACCCATCATATCATAAACAGCCACTCCTACTTTATCGACACTTGGTGTATTTATTTCCAAGTTGAAGCTGTCTGTATATGGATTTGGATGTAATATTACATTCATTCCAGTAGGCGTAGACTTATTAAAGCCCTCATCCACTTCAACGCAATTTGTTGCTGTAGTAGCTTTTGACCCACCTAAAGGACATCCTGCGTTATTAAACGTATCCAATTGAGAACCCAGTGTTGCTGGTGCTGTTCCTCCAGTTGCATAAGCTTGGTTAACCGCATTAATAACTGCCTGCGCATCATCTTCATAACCTGCATAATCAACATCATTACCGCAAGCATTTAATAATGCCGCAACTCCTTGTCGAGCTAGGTTAAATATACCTCCGCCACCTAAATTAAGGGCTTGTAGCAATGTCAAATCAGCTAATTTTGCTGGTGCATTTGTAAATACATCACCAAATCTGTCACAAGTTCTATAAGTTGAACACCATCTGTCTGTATGATTTTTCCAATATCCTAAGGTACATCCTTGACCTTCTTCTTCTGTAGGTGTTAGGTAGAATCCGGCGTCAATGGTCAAATCAGATTGTCCAACTGCTAGATTAATACCAGTAACCATACCACCATTAGAGTCACTGTCCGTAGCGTCATTTGCTCCTTGATTAAAAGGTGAAGCAGTATGTCCGGCTGGAGTACTGAATGTTACCGTATAGGTACACGCAGGTAAATTAGTAAACAAATAACCGCCATTTGCATCGGTAACAGTGTTCATTGCAACTGAACAACCAGATAATGTTACTGTAACTCCAGGTATACCTGGCTCTCCTCCATCCTGAATACCATTTTGATTTAAGTCATTCCAAACATAATCTCCAAGACTGGCAGTATTATTATTATTATCACATGGCAATACGGTAAATGTAGCCGTACAAGTTGTTGGAGATGTTTCACATGCAGTAGTGTAAGTAAAAATCACTGTTGCTGTTTCTCCACATGCTGGTGCTCCAGTACTGTTGTTTGTTAAAACTCCATTACATCCACCAGTTCCTACGGCTGTAGCTAACCATGCGGCGAACGCCTGGTCAATTGCCTCTTGTGTTTGATTAGCAGGAACCTCGATATTGGCTGGACAAGTCAATGCTGGCACAGCTACAGTTGCTGCAGCTACTGTGAATCTTCTAGTAACTGTTTGTGTATTTGTACCGTTTGGACAAGTTGATTGGCCGCATGCGGCAACTGTATAAGTCCATGTTACATCGACAAATCCACCACATAATGAAGGCGGAGTAGCCTGACTTACTATTAATGCTCCTTCGCATCCACCTGTCGCGGTGGTTGAAGCTAAGAATGCAGACCATGCAGCATCTAACTGAGCCTGTGTACTACAAGCTGGTAACGTTACATTGTTTCCTGCGGTAATGGTTACCGGAGCTGACTCAGTCACAGTAAATGTTCTAGTACATGTTTGTGTTGATACTTCGCCTCCACATGCTGTGGCGGTATAAGTCCAGGTAACATCTACAGAACCTCCACATGCTGAAGGGCTATTAGGTGCTGTTCTTGTGAAAACTCCGTTACATCCACCACTTGCAGTAGTCGACGCTAAGAAAGCGTTCCATGCAGAATCAACTGCGGTTTGAGAACCACATCCTTGTATTGTCACATTACTTCCACAATTGAATACTATTTCAGATGTTGAAGCTACTGTAAATCTTCTGGTACAAGTAGTCGTATTAGGCGCTTCATCACATGAAGCTACAGTATAAGTCCAGGTAACATCTGCATAACCTCCACATACTGGCGGTGCAGGACATTCCGTTCTTGTCAAAACTCCATTACATCCTCCGCTTGCGGTAGTAGACGTTAAGAAAGCATTCCATGCTGCAGTTATCTGAGCTTGAGTACTACATGCCGGTAAAGTCACATCATTTCCACAGCTTATAACTACTGGAGTTGGTTCTGCTATAGTAAATGTTCTGGTAACTGAAGTTCCTGCATAACATCTGTCAGTAACTGTATAAGTAACAGATACTGTTCCTCCACAATATGATGGAGCTACCGGAGTTCCGTAAGTACCTTGTGGCGCACATCCTCCACTTACAGTGAATTGTGCCAACCATGCTGCGAAAGCTGCGTTAGCTGACGCTTGGTCTACAAACACACATGCTAATGTAGAGCTGTTTTCTGGCTGTCCAACATTTACAGCTGGCGGTGCAGTAATTGTAAACGTTCTTGTAATTGAAGTTCCTGCATAACAGCCGTCTGTAACATTATAGGTAACTGTTGTTGTTCCTCCACAATATGATGGTGCAACAGGAGTTCCGTAGCTACCTTGAGGTGCACATCCTCCGCTTACAGTAAATTGTGCCAACCATGCTGCAAATGCTGTATTAGCTGCTGCCTGGTCTGCATATAAACATGCGTTTGTAGTACTGTTTGCTGGTTGTCCAACAACTACTGTTGACGCTCCTGTAATTGTAAACGTTCTTGTAATTGTAGTTCCTGCATAACAGCTGTCAGTAACATTATAGGTAACTGTAGTTGTCCCTCCACAATATGGTGGTGCAACTGGCTGTCCATATGATCCAACCGGTGAGCATCCTCCACTTACTGTGAATCCTGCCAACCATGTAGCAAATGCCGCATTGGCTGCTGCCTGGTCTGCATAAGTACATGCATTGACAGTGCTGTTTGCCGGTCCGTTAGCTACAACTGCCGGTGCACCTGTAATGGTGAACGTTCTTGTAATTGTAGTGCCTGCATAACATCCGTCAGTAACATTAAAGGTAACTGTCGTTGTTCCTCCACAATATGGTGGTGCAACCGGAGTTCCGTAACTACCTTGAGGTGAACAGCCTCCACTTACAGTGAATCCTGTTAACCATGTGGCAAATGCTGTATTAGCTGCTGCCTGGTTTGCATAGGTACATGCATTGGTAGTGCTGTTTGCCGGTCCGTTGGCTACAACTGTCGCTGCACCTGTAATGGTAAACGTTCTTGTAATTGTAGTTCCTTCATAACAGCTGTCAGTAACATTATAGGTAACTGATGTTGTTCCTCCACAATAGGCTGGCGCAACTGGCTGTCCGTAAGATCCAACTGGTGAGCATCCTCCACTTACTGTGAAGCCCGCCAACCACGTAGCAAATGCTGCATTAGCTGCTGCCTGGTCTGCATAAGTACATGCATTAACAGTACTGTTTGCTGGTCCATTAGCTACAACTGCCGGAGGACCTGTAATTGTAAATGTTCTTGTCACTGAAGTTCCTGCATAACAGCCGTCAGTAACATTATAAGTAACTGTTGTTGTTCCTCCACAATATGATGGAGCAACCGGAGTTCCGTAGCTACCTTGAGGTGCACATCCGCCGCTTACAGTAAATTGTGCCAACCATGCTGCAAATGCTGTATTAGCTGCTGCCTGGTTTGTATAAGTACATGCACTAGTAGTACTGTTTGCTGGTTGTCCAACAACTACTGTTGACGCTCCTGTAATGGTAAACGTTCTTGTAATTGTAGTTCCTGCATAACAGCTGTCAGTAACGTTATAAGTAACTGTAGTTGTCCCTCCACAATAAGGTGGTGCAACTGGCTGTCCATAAGATCCAACTGGTGTGCATCCTCCACTTACTGTGAACCCTGCCAACCATGTAGCGAATGCCACATTGGCTGCTGCCTGGTCTGCATAGGTACATGCATTGGTAGTACTGTTTGCTGGTCCGTTAGCCACAACTGCCGGTGCACCTGTAATGGTGAACGTTCTTGTAATTGTAGTTCCTGCATAACATCCGTCAGTAACATTATAGCTAACTGTCGTTGTTCCTCCACAATATGGTGGAGCAACCGGAGTTCCGTAAGATCCAACAGGTGAACATCCTCCACTTACAGTGAAACCTGTTAACCATGTGGCAAATGCTGTATTGGCTGCTGCCTGGTTTGCATAGGTACACGCATTGGTAGTGCTGTTTGCCGGTCCGTTGGCTACAACTGCCGCGGCACCTGTAATGGTAAACGTTCTTGTAATCGTAGTTCCTGCATAACAGCTGTCAGTAACATTATAGGTAACTGTTGTTGTTCCTCCACAATAAGCTGGTGCAACTGGCAGTCCATAAGATCCAACTGGTGAGCATCCTCCACTTACTGTGAATCCTGCCAACCATGTAGCAAATGCCGCATTAGCTGCTGCCTGATCTGCATAAGTACATGCATTGACAGTACTGTTTGCAGGTCCGTTAGCTACAACTGCCGGTGCTCCCGTAATTGTAAATGTTCTTGTAATTGAAGTTCCTGCATAACAGCTGTCGTTTACATTAAAGGTAACTGTTGTTGTTCCTCCACAAAATGCTGGTGCCTGTGGAGTTACTTCTCCAAAACCTCCGCTTACCAAACATCCTCCACTTACTGTAAATTGACCTAACCAAGTAGCGAATGCCGTATTGGCTGCTGCCTGATTTGCATATAAACATGCATTTGTTGTACTGTTGGCAGGTCCGTTAGCTACAACTGCCGGTGCAGCTGTAATGGTAAACGTTCTTGTAATTGTAGTTCCTGCATAACAGCTGTCAGTAAC
>JAZKCP010000076.1:0-4826 GCA_040388035.1 Bacteroidota bacterium
TATTGGAATTTCCGTTGGCAAATCGGTCGGACATGATTAGATAAATCATATCGGATGAATCATAACCTTTTCGGAATTTGGAGTTTTCCTTTCTTTCCTTAATTGAGTAATTTTTAGTAAAGGCTACTTTGTTTTTACTTTTGAAACTAAATGTCAATTCAGAAACCGAAATATTTTTAGTTTCAATCGTTACAAAAACATAGTTTGCATTCCCTGTTTTTTTGATGTTTTCGATTGGAATGTTATCCGAAACAGTCACATCATATTGAGCTATATTTTTGCCATAAAACATAATCTGAACGCTGGACAGATCCATTCCGGCGTACCAAAATGGTGGTTCAACACGGTCAATCTGTGAGAATGCTGAAACGGAAATCAGGAATAAAAAGAGTATTTTTTTCATTTTTGGTTATAAATAAAAAAACCCTTTCAGATTAGACCGAAAGGGTTTGGTTTGTATTTTTTACACAGTTACCAAACTATTTGGCTCGACAGAAACCGCAGTTCCGTTTACGTAAACGGTAATTGGGCTTTCTCCTTCAAGTACAAATTTAGTTTCGTTTTGATGAACGGAAACTTTTAATATTTGGTTTCTAAAATTGATTTTGAATGAATAGCCATTCCAATCTTTTGGGATTCTTGGCTCAAAATGCAGTTCGTCATTTTTGACGCGCATTCCGCCAAAACCTTCCACGATGCTCATCCAGGTTCCGGCCATTGATGTGATGTGCAAGCCTTCTTCAACTTCTTTGTTATAGTCATCCAAATCCAAACGCGAAGTTCTCAGATAAAACGTATACGCTTGTTCCATTCTTCCTAAAGTGGCTGCCTGAATCGAATGCACGCAAGGTGAAAGCGAACTTTCATGAACCGTAAACGGCTCATAGAAATCGAAATGCTTTTCCAATTGTTCTTTGCTGAAATGATCTTCGAAGAAATAGAATCCTTGCAAAGTGTCAGCTTGTTTGATATATGGAGAACGCAGGATTCTGTCCCAAGACCATTTTTGATTGATTGGCCGTTGCGATTTATCCAGATCGTGCACTTTTACCAATTCTTTATCCAAGAAACCATCCTGTTGTAAATACACATCATGCTCTTCCGAAAACGGGAAATACATGTGATCAGCAACTTTTTTCCAGTGACCAATTTCAGTAGCTTCTAATTTGACTTTGGCCATAATTCGGTTGAAGTCAGAACTATATTCTTTTTCTACACGTTCAATTTGCTCGACGGCGTAATTGATACACCATTTGGCCAAATAGTTAGTATAGAAATTATTATTTATGTTGTTTTCGTACTCATTCGGACCGGTAACTCCAAGAATCACATACTGATTTCTATAGGTAGAAAAAGTGGCTCTTTGATGCCAGAAACGGGCGATTCCGATAAGCACTTCCAAGCCTTTTTCCGGAATATAGGAATAATCGCCCGTGAATCGATAATAATTGAAAATGGCAAAGGCAATAGCGCCATTTCTGTGGATTTCCTCAAAAGTGATTTCCCATTCGTTGTGGCATTCTTCACCGTTCATCGTTACCATCGGATACAATGCAGCACCATTGGTAAAGCCTAATTTTTCGGCATTTTCAATCGCTTTGTCTAAATGATTGTAGCGATAGGCCAAAAGGTTTCTTGCAACCTGCTGGTCTTTTGTAGCCATATAAAACGGAATGCAATAAGCTTCGGTATCCCAATAAGTCGAACCGCCATATTTTTCGCCGGTGAAACCTTTCGGTCCAATATTCAAACGGGAATCTTTCCCTAAATAAGTTTGATTCAGATGGAAAATATTGAAACGGATTCCTTGCTGCGCTTTTACATCGCCATCGATAGTAATGTCGCTCATTTCCCAGATTTTCGCCCAGGCGTCAATTTGGTTATTTAATAATTGGTCGTAACCAAATGATAATGCTTTAGCAATAACATTTTGAGCAGCAACTTGTGTGTCTTTATGGTTCGTAGAAACGGTATAACCGCCCAATTTTTGGATAGAAGCCGTTTGGCCTTTTGCTGCGGAAACTTCATAAGTAAACTGAACTTTATCTTTTGAAGCGTCAATATTTGATGGAGAAAGATTCAGGTTTTTGGCATTTAACAAAATGCTGTTTTGCATAAACGTAGTTGCCGTGAAATGGGTTTTAAAAGTTCGGGCGGTAACAAAAGCTTCGTTTCCTGAATTTTTAACATCCAATGGTTCCCAAAATTTTTCTTCCCAGTTGGCGTCTTCGTTATGAACACCGGCATCAACATAAGGTTTGAAGACGATTTTGGCATCATTATTCAGTGGTGTAATTTCGTAGTTAATGACGCCTACTTCATCCAAATCCAAAGAAAGAAAACGACGAACGTTTACTGAAATCTGAGTTCCGTTTTGTAAAGTAGCGTCAAAAGAGCGATCATAAATTCCTTCTTTCATATTCAACTCACGACGGAAATTTTTCACTTCTTTACAGGATGCTAAATCTAGATTTTCGCCGTTTATTTCGATTTCGATTCCAATCCAGTTTGGCGCATTCAGTACTTTGGCAAAATATTCGGGATAACCATTTTTCCACCAGCCCACTTTTGTTTTATCAGGATAATACACACCGGCGATATAACTTCCCTGGAAAGTTTCTCCAGAGTAGGATTCTTCAAAATTGGCACGTTGGCCCATGGCACCGTTTCCGATGCTGAATAAGCTTTCTGAGGATTTAACTTGTTCTAAATCAAATCCTTCTTCTATGATAGACCAGTTGTCTGGTTTGATATAATCTTGATTCATTTTATTTTTCTTTTATCATTCAATTTTAGTTTATGAAGGCTTCGATAAAAGAAGTATCCATAAAAGTAAAATCTTTAAAATTGTATTTCGCTTCGTGCAGGATCTTCTCTTCTCCAATTCCGATGCTTGTCATGTTGGCAACATTAGCAGCCTGTATTCCGGCTACAGAATCTTCAAAAACCATAGAATTCTCGTTCGTCGCATTTAGTAAATTTGCAGCTCTGAGGAAAACTTCAGGATCCGGCTTCGCATTGGTTACATCGTTTCCATCTACAATGACATCGAACAAATGCAAAATTTTTACTTTTTCAAGAATGGGCCTGGCATTTTTGCTTGCCGAACCCAATCCAATCAGTTGATTTTTTTCTTTGATAAACTCTAGGATATTTAGAACGCCGGGCAGAATTTCTGATTCGTCCATGTGCTCAATATAAGCGAGGTAATCTTCGTTTTTTTGCTTTAGCCATTTGTTCTTGTTATCTTCTGAAGCCTGGATGTTTCCAAGTCTCAGGATGATATCCAAGGAACGGACGCGGCTGACGCCTTTTAATTCTTCGTTGTGTTCTGGTGTAAATTCGATTCCTAAATCGGCTGCTATTTTCTGCCATGCCAAAAAATGGTATCTGGCTGTGTCGACGATAACGCCGTCAAGGTCGAAGATGAATGCTTTTTTAGTCATTATACTATTAATAGGTTTAACCTTTTGTAACTTTTGGATCAGTGATTAATAAGTTGCAGAAACCACCAATAACCAAAGAAGTTCCAGCTAATAGCATTGGTGCAATAGCACCGTTTCCGAAAATTTTTGATAATAAATTCACACCACCTAAGGCAGCTATGATTTGCGGAATAACAATGAACATGTTGAACATACCCATCATCAGACCCATTTTTTCTTCCTTCACGGAACTCGACAACATCGCATAAGGCATGGATAAAATACTTCCCCATGATAAACCAATCAATATAAATGAGAGGTTGAGATAGGAAGGATCGGGTAGGAATCTCATTGAAATAAATCCTATTCCACCTGCAACCAATGAAAAGAGGTGTACCCATTTTCTGTTGATTTGCATTCGCGACGAATAGAAAGTCAATAGTAATGCAAAGGCCATGGATGAAAGTCCATATATTCCCATTGCAGAGCCCACTGTATCAGCGGCATTTTGATACGCAAGATTTAGGGTTTCATAATTGAGTTTTTCAGCAGCGATTTCCATATTGAAATTCTTCTTCATCGGAGAAGGAGCATTAAAAACATGCTCTGTCAAGGCTGGTGTAGCCATACTCCACATAGTAAAAAAAGCAAACCAGCTAAAAAACTGGATAATTCCCAGTTTGAACATAGTTCCTGACATTTCACTGTAAGAATCTTTAATTTCTTTCCAGAAATTGGTATTTCTTTTTTTCTTTTTGAAGCTTTCTAAATCTTTTGGCGGATACTCCTTTGTAGTTAATACAGTATATAATATACTAATTAAAAATACCATCGCTCCAATCCCAAAAGCAACTTTGACATTTTGTGGGATCACAGTTAAATCGGTCGTTTCGGCAAACCCCATTTTTTTTACTAACCAAGGCAAGTTTGAAGCTACCCAGGTTCCAATTCCAATGATTAAAGTTTGTAGAATAAATCCATACGAACGCTGTTCATCCGGTAGTTTATCAGCGACTAAAGCTCTAAAAGGCTCCATACTGATGTTTATCGAAGCATCCAAAATCCAAAGGAAACCAGCTGCTATCCATAAGGTAGAGGAATAAGGTGCAAAGAAAAGTGCAAACGAGCTTAGGATAGCCCCAATAAGAAAATAAGGTTTCCTTCTACCAAACCGGGTTGACCATGTGTGATCACTGAGATATCCAATGATTGGCTGCACTAATAAACCAGTTAGTGGCGCAGCAATCCATAATCCCGGAATGTCGTGTGGTTCAGCTCCTAATGTTTGAAAGATTCTGGACATATAACCTCCTTGCAAGGCGAATCCGAACTGTATTCCCAAGAAACCGAAACTCATGTTCCAAATTTCCCAGAAACCTAATTTACGCTTTTCCATTATCG
>JAZKCP010000077.1:0-6510 GCA_040388035.1 Bacteroidota bacterium
TACCTACAGAACGAATGAACCTGAACTCATGGACAATTTTGACATGAAAGGTGACAAACTTGAAGAAGCGCTGGATAAAATCGCAAAGATTAATCATTTTTTAGGTGGAAATAAACTCACGCTCCAAGGAGTAAAAAACATTCTTAAACAACATCCGGCTAAAGACAAAATCACTATTATTGATGTTGGTTGCGGTAATGGAGACATGCTTCGGGTGATTGCAGATTATTTAGACGAAGAAAATATCAGTTGTGAATTAATTGGGATTGATGCCAATCAGTTCTCAGTTAATTATGCAAAAAAACTATCCAAACACTATCCGAATATTTCCTATCGATGTGAAGATATTTTTGACAAATCATTTGAAAAGCTTGAATATGACATAGTTTTATGTACCTTAACGCTTCATCATTTTAAGGATGACGAAATTATCAATTTGCTAAAGGTTTTTAAAGTTAAAGCCAAAATGGGAATTGTAATCAATGATTTGGAAAGAAGCGGCATTTCCTATAGATTGTTTCAGGCTTTATGTTTTGCTTTGAGGCTTAATGATATGTCCAGGGAAGATGGCTTGGTTTCTATTTTAAGAGGATTTAAGAAGCCCGAATTGGAGCAATTTTCCCGAAAACTGCACCTCAAAAAATATTCGATAGAATGGAAATGGGCATTTCGCTATCAATGGATAATCAATACAAATTAAGAATCAAAACAGCTAAATGAGTGTCAAAATAAAGGCCGTTGCAAAAGAATTACCAAAATATTCGCGAACAACAGAAGAAATTATGCCACTTTTGGAAGGCTGGCTTGCCGGGCAGGATGACCGTTTTATCAGAAAAGTAAAAAAGATATTCGAAGGCGCAATGGTTGACAAACGCTATTCCATTATGGAACCCGTTGAAGTCTTTACGAATATGTCTTTTGAGGCACGGAATGATATTTACATTAGGGAAGTCATTTCGCTTGGCGAAAAGGTTCTTGATAAAGCGTTGAAAAAAGCCAACTGGAAACCGGAAACACTCGACTATATTATAACCGTGAGTTGCACCGGAATCATGATTCCGTCACTTGATGCTTATTTAATCAATTCACTCAAACTGCGGCAAGACATTGTAAGGCTGCCCGTTACCGAAATGGGCTGCGCTGCGGGAATATCGGGTATGATTTACGCAAAAAATTTTCTCCAGGCAAATCCGGGTAAACGCGCAGCTGTCATTGCTGTTGAAAGTCCGACTGCAACATTTCAATTGGACGATTATTCAATGCCGAATATTATTTCTGCTGCTATTTTCGGCGATGGTGCTGCCTGTGTTTTGCTGTCTTCCCACGAAGAAGATGAAGGGCCCAAAATCATAGCCGATGACATGTATCACTTTTATGATGCTATCCACATGATGGGTTTCAGGCTGACAAATAGTGGACTTCAAATGGTTTTGGATATAGAAGTTCCCGATACTATCGCATCGCATTTCCCTGAAATAATTCATCCGTTTTTAGAAAAAAACAATCTCAAAATTGAGGATGTCGACCATTTGATTTTTCATCCCGGCGGAAAGAAAATTGTTCAGACCGTGGAAGATTTGTTTTCAGGTTTAGGGAAAAATATTGATGATACAAAAGAAGTGCTACGTTTATACGGAAATATGTCGAGTGCCACAGTATTGTATGTTTTAGAACGTGTAATGGATAGCAAACCTAAGCAAGGACAAAAAGGATTGCTGTTGAGTTTCGGACCCGGATTTTCGGCTCAGCGAATTTTAATTGAATTCTGATATGTATAGAAATATCATTGACAAGCTGCCTTATGAAAAGCCATTCCTATTTGTAGATGAGTTGGTTCACGTAGATGAAAACGGAGTAGAAGGCACATTTACTTTCAATGCTGATTTATATTTTTATAAAGGGCATTTCAAGGATAATCCTGTTACGCCTGGCGTTATCCTAACTGAAACTATGGCTCAGATTGGACTCGTTTGTTTGGGAATTTACTTGTTGGGAAATGATTTTAATGCGGAATCAAAAGTCGCTCTTACATCTTCTGAAATTGAGTATTTAAAACCAGTTTACCCGAATGAGAAAGTTACTGTAGTTTCAGAGAAAGTATATTTTAGGTTTGGCAAATTGAAATGCAAAGTAAAAATGTTCAATGCTAACGACGACGAAGTTTCCCGCGGCACAATTGCCGGAATGATTGTATAAATGAAAAAAAGAGTAGTCATAACTGGTCTTGGAATTGTTGCTCCAAACGGAGTAGGGCTTGAGGCGTTTGCAAACGCAATTAAAAATGGCATTTCAGGAATTAAGCATAATCCTGAACTGGAACGCCTGCAATTTTCCTGTCAGATATCAGGAACACCCGAAATTTCAGAAGAATTAAAAAGCCACTATTTCACCGAACTCGAACTTAGGAATTTCAATTCCACCGGAATCCTCTATGGCGTAATCGCCGGAATGGATGCTTGGAAAGATGCAGATTTACCAATATTACATAACGAAAACCCGGACTGGGATTCGGGAACCATTTTCGGTACAGGAACTTCAGGTATCGAAAAATTCAGGGAAAGCATTTATAGGATTGATAATTTAGAAACCAGAAAACTGGGAAGTACTGCTGTCGCACAAACAATGAATAGTGGCATTAGTGCTTATTTGGGCGGCAAATTAGGTTTGGGCAATCAGGTAACAACCAATTCTTCTGCCTGTACTACCGGAACTGAAAGTATATTAATGGCTTATGAAAGAATAAAACTTGGACATGCCAAACGTATGTTGGCAGGAAGTACAAGCGACAGCGGACCTTACATCTGGGGCGGATTTGACGCGATGAAGGTTTGTACTTTCAAACACAACGATTCGCCGGAAAAAGGCTCAAGACCAATGTCGGCATCAGCTTCAGGGTTTGTTCCCGGAAGCGGTGCAGGTGCATTTGTGTTGGAAGACTTAGATTCGGCTCTAACTCGCGGCGTGCGCATTTATGCTGAGGTTTTAGGCGGAAATGTAAACTCTGGTGGACAGCGCGGATTGGGAACTATGACGGCTCCAAATCCGGTTGCGGTGCAAAAATGCATTACGGATGCAATGGCAAACGCAGGAATAACTGCATCTGAAATCGATGCTATTAACGGACATCTCACAGCAACAAGTAAAGATGCTTTGGAAATCCAAAACTGGAGCGAAGCACTTGAAAGAAAAGGAAAAGATTTTCCATACATCAATTCTTTAAAATCGTTGGTCGGTCATTGTTTGTCGGCATCAGGAAGTGTCGAAAGTGTGGCTTCGATTCTGCAGATTCATCATGGCTTTATTTTTCCGAATATAAATTGTGAAGATTTAAATCAGGAAATATCAGCTTGTATTGATTCATCTCGAATTCCACAGCAACTAATTCAAAAAGATATCACTATCTTAGCTAAAGCAAGCTTTGGCTTTGGCGATGTCAACGGTTGCGTGATTTTTAAAAAATATAAATGATGGACAAAACAGAAATTATCCAACAATTAAAAACTATTGTGAAGCCTTTTGTCATCAACAAAGAAGCTTTTGAAAGCATTGATGAAGACACGGATTTCATTAAAGATTTAAATATCAATTCAGCAAATCTTGTTGATATTGTTTTGGATGTCGAGGAAGCTTTCGGTATCGAAATTGACAATCAGTCGATGGAAAGAATGCTGACGGTAAAAGCTACCTTAAACATCATTGAAACTAAACTCGCCGAAAAGTGATAGGAAATGATATTGTAGATTTGGCTTTCGCCAGAAAAGAAAGCAATTGGCAGCGCAAAGGTTTTTTGGATAAAATATTTACACCAAGGGAAAAATTACTGATATCAAACTCACAAAATCCTGAAACAACTGTTTGGAATCTGTGGAGCCGTAAAGAGGCCGCTTATAAAATCTATAATCGCCTGACGCACAAAAGGGCTTTTATTCCAAAGCAATTAGAATGTTTTGATTTAGGAATAAAAAACGGAGTCATTTACGGAAAAGTAATTTGCTATAATGTTGTTTACTTCACGAAAACTATCATTAGCAGAGATTGCGTTGAAACCAATGCTCTCCTAAATCCAGCCGATTTTGATAAAATAAAAACAATAGATTCAGCAAAAAACATTATCAAAACTAATGGCATTCCAAATTATTTTGACTCGCAAAATAAAATTTTAAAACCAGTTTCCAAAACTCATCACGGAAGATTTGAGAGAGTGGTTGGTCTATCCTAATTGTTTGTTGTAAAGGGAATTGAATTCATCTTCTTTTCAAGTTCTGTAATTCTTTCTTCAAGCAAATTGAAATTCTGAACTATTCCCTGCATTGCGTTGGTCACGTTCTGAAAGCCTTCCATAATAGCTTTGATGCTTTCGGTCGTTGAGTGTCCCATACTGGCTAAGTTCACATTGACATCATTTATTGCTTGCAGCATTTCTTGTTGTTTTTCTTCGATTGCGAATATTCTGTTTTCCATTTTGTGTGGTTTATACTGATCATCAAAGATAAAGATTTTTGGAATTTTTTCCTTAAATTTGCTTTCCTAAAATTAAAATACCACTAAATATGGGAATGAATAAAAATACGGTCCTCGGATGGGCAACTTTGGTAATGATTATCATGGGATTAATACTTATTGCACTTGGTGCTTTTAGATATGATGAAACCGCGGGTTGGGGATTTGGCGCAACCGGAGTAGGCTTTTTAGCCAATGCATGGGTATTTAGTTCACTAAAAGGAAGATTATAATTAAATAAAATATAAAAATGTCAGACGATAAAAAAGTGATATTCTCAATGCAACGATTGAGCAAATCGTATCAGGGAAGCGATAAACAGGTATTAAAGAATATTTATTTGAGTTTCTTCTACGGAGCAAAAATCGGAATCCTTGGATTAAATGGTTCCGGAAAATCTTCATTGTTAAAAATTATTGCCGGAGTAGATAAAAATTATCAGGGCGATGTAGTTTTTCAACCGGGTTATACTGTTGGTTATTTAGAGCAGGAACCAAAACTGGACGAAACCAAAACGGTAATTGAAATCGTAAAAGAGGGTGTTGCCGAAACAATGGCACTGTTGGATGAGTTTAACCAAATCAATGATATGTTTGGTTTGCCTGAAAACTATGAAGATGCCGACAAAATGGATAAGTTAATGGACCGTCAGGCTCAATTACAAGATAGGATTGATGCAGCTGGCGCGTGGGAGATTGACAACAAATTAGAAGTTGCCATGGACGCACTTCGCACGCCTGATGGTGATATGCCAATCAGTGTACTGTCTGGTGGAGAAAAGCGTAGGGTAGCACTTTGCCGTTTACTTTTACAGAATCCGGATGTATTGCTATTGGATGAGCCAACGAATCACTTGGATGCGGAAAGCGTTCTTTGGTTAGAGCAGCACTTGGCACAATATGCAGGAACCGTAATCGCCGTAACACACGACAGGTATTTCCTTGATAATGTTGCGGGATGGATTTTGGAATTGGATAGAGGGGAAGGAATTCCGTGGAAAGGAAATTATTCTTCCTGGTTGGAGCAAAAATCAAAACGTATGGAACAGGAAGAGAAAGTGGCTTCCAAACGCAGAAAAACTTTAGAACGTGAGTTGGATTGGGTTCGTCAGGGAGCCAAAGGACGTCAGACGAAACAAAAAGCACGTTTGCAGAACTACGACAAACTTTTAAACGAAGATCAAAAAGAACTGGATGAAAAATTGGAAATCTATATTCCGAATGGTCCAAGACTTGGAACCAATGTTATTGAAGCTAAAAATGTAGCCAAAGCTTTTGGAGAGAAATTATTATACGACAATCTAAACTTTACTTTACCACAAGCCGGCATTGTTGGAATTATTGGGCCAAACGGTGCCGGTAAATCCACAATCTTCCGAATGATTATGGGCGAAGAAAAAACAGACTCGGGTGAATTTACTGTTGGAGATACTGTTAAGATTGCTTATGTTGATCAGGCGCATTCCAATATTGATCCAAATAAATCAATCTGGGAAAACTTTTGCGACGGACAGGAATTAATCATGATGGGCGGAAGACAGGTAAATTCAAGAGCGTATTTGTCCCGATTTAACTTTGGCGGAAGCGATCAAAACAAAAAAGTAGCAACCTTATCAGGTGGAGAACGTAACCGTTTGCATTTGGCCATGACTTTAAAGGAAGAAGGAAACGTATTATTGCTCGATGAGCCTACAAATGATTTGGATATTAACACACTGCGTGCTTTGGAAGAAGGGCTGGAAAATTTTGCCGGTTGTGCTGTGGTAATTAGTCACGACAGATGGTTCTTAGACAGGATTTGTACCCATATCTTAGCGTTTGAAGGCAACTCGGACGTCTATTATTTTGAAGGCGGTTTCTCGGAATATGAAGAGAACAAAAAGAAACGCTTGGGTGTTGATGTCACTCCAAAACGAATCAAGTATAGAAAATTGATCAGAAATTAACGAAAACTTGTAAAATCCCGAATTTGATATTAAGAGGAGGACTGCCAGTGGCAGTCAGGTATCAA
>JAZKCP010000078.1:0-18576 GCA_040388035.1 Bacteroidota bacterium
CATCTGGTGAACAAGGCCGATTGGGACATCAAAATCACCAAGACCGGTTTCACCAACCCTGCCGGTCATTGCCTGGTGCTGGTGACGAAGATGGGCAACCGCCCGGTCGCCCTGGTGATTCTCGACGCGTTCGGCAAGTACACCCATTTTGCCGATGCCAGCCGCATCCGCAGCTGGGTGGAAACCGGCAGGAGCGCCAGCGTTCCCGCGGTGGCCCAACAGTACAAGGCCGATAAAAACCTCAAGTCGCGCCAGAGTGGCGTGATCGAAGCGGCCAAGTAACCTGCCACACATGAAAAAGCCCCGAATCATCGGGGCTTTTATTTTTTAAAGATTACTGTTTTTTACACCAATAATAAGAGGTTGAACCTCCCATTTTTTTATCTACAATAAAAATAATCTTTGTATCATATGCGAATCCACTTTCTCTTCCATTTTCAGGCACAATTGATACAGTATACTCTAAATCTCTTTCACTATCTAAACATGTTATTATTCCGTCCTTATAACTCGTTATTTTATATTTGGTTGAATTGTATTTCGTTACGCAACAAAAATAACCGTCTTTTACGGAAAGAGTCCCTTTCATAGACATCTTATTATTTTTACCTGTAACATCAATAGTGGTACTTCCGAAAGCATAGTCTTGGTTTGCGATAGTAACCGTTTCGGTTATATCTTTTTTGATTGGAGATTCCTCTGATATACTACAAGAAGAAAACTTTGGGTTGCTAAAAAGCAAAATCATTTTGGCATTTCCTTCATCAAATTTTTTCGCAAACTTCTTGGCTGTTTTTGATGCATTATCTAAATCCATTTTTTTAGTGTCATTTTCATTAAGCCTCCATATTAAACCTGAGCAGTCAGAAAAATGTTTTCTAATAATCGCTTCCGCATCATCTCTTTCTTTAGTAGTTCCACCATAATCATCGCTGGCAAATTTCATTTTATCGATTAGATTATTGTTATTGTCCAAAACATAATAGTAATAAATGGTGGAAAAGCCGCTGGACATTGTTGTACTTGTGTTTTTAGTTTTATTAAACCCAACTAATTTTTTTCCATTGGATTCGGCAATCACAAAACAAACTTCCGGCTTTTTATCAATAGTAAAGGTTTCAATATGATAATTCCCTAAAACAGCAGTCTTGATTTGATTAAGGCTTATCTTATTTTCTTTTTGGCTGTTAGCCTCCTTATATTTAAACTTTTCCTGTGAATCCAACAATTCAACACTGCTTGCGTCAACACTTACTTTCTTACCGTCTTTTGGCTCTAGGAAAGACTGTTGTGAAAAAGAATAATTAAAGCATATTGCCATTAATACTACTACTTTTAAATTTCTGTACATAAGATATAGATTAGGTTATAAATTAAAAACTACTTGAAAGTTTATGGTTCCCAGGTTTCCTTTGAAGCTGTCGCCATTATTCAAAGCCTGCAAACCTTCGTCTTTGTTGAGCTTATTTAGGAAATTGGTAAATCCGTATTCATAAAAAAGTACTGCACGAATCGTTTTGTTTCCGCCTGAAACCCCTAAATAAAAATTACCGCTTATCGGAGAAACGTCTATAATCTGATCCGCTTTTAGCAGTGTACCCTTTATAATCATATCTTCTGTAGAAGTTGGTAGCTGAAGTTTACCGTTAATTTGTAAGACCGGGCCAAAATCCAACGAAACATGGTCTTCAACAACATTGTAGCTAAACAATATCCTAACCTGAACACCTTGGACATTATATTTAATTTTTTGGTTTAATGTTGATTCCAGGGAGAAACTGTTAGAAAAGAACTGCATCCCATAAATCATGCTCCAGTTGTTGTAATAATTTCCTCTTACCGAAAGTCCGCCGGCAAAACCCATTTCTGGTTTGGCATCAAAATTATCGGTAAATAAAGTGGTCTGTGAAAGTCCCGCAGAAATTCCTATTCGGTTTCCGTCTCTTCTACCGTATTGTGCGAATCCAAAAGTCGTAATAAACAACAAAAGGATTGAAAATTTTTTAATCATGAATTCGTAACTTTTAATTTGTAACAAACATACATTTTTTCCGTACAACAACTTTACTAACCTTTAAATTTTAAAATTATGCCAATCTATTTCTATGTTCTTTTGTTCTTAGGAATTATTATTCTCTTTTCTTCCTTTTTTACTGTAAAGCAACAAACCGCTGTAGTAGTCGAACGATTTGGAAAGTTCTTAAGTATCCGAAACTCCGGTTTACAGCTTAAACTTCCAATCATTGATAGAATTGCCGGCCGTGTGAATCTAAGAATTCAACAATTAGATGTTATCATTGAAACTCAAACTAAAGACAACGTGTTTGTTAAAATGAAAGTTTCCGTGCAGTTTAAAGTAATTCCTGAACACGTTTATGAAGCTTTCTATAAATTAGAATATCCGCATGATCAAATTACAGCCTATGTATTCGATGTAGTTCGTGCCGAAGTTCCAAAATTGATTTTGGATGATGTTTTTTTAAGAAAAGACGATATTGCTGTTGCTGTGAAACGAGAATTAAACGAAGCAATGACAACTTATGGTTACGACATTATCAACACTTTGGTAACCGATATCGATCCGGATATCCAGGTTAAAAATGCGATGAACCGTATTAATGCGGCCGAAAGGGAAAAAACAGCAGCGATGTTCGAATCGGATGCGCAAAGAATCAGAATCGTAGCTAAAGCTAAAGCGGAAGCAGAAAGTAAAAAATTACAAGGACAAGGTATTGCGGACCAACGTCGTGAAATTGCAAAAGGTTTGGTTGAAAGTGTTGATGTTTTAAACAAAGTTGGTATTAATTCACAAGAAGCTTCGGCTTTGATTGTAATTACGCAACATTATGATACGCTGCAGGCAATTGGCGCTGATACTAATTCAAACCTGATTCTGTTACCAAATTCTCCACAAGCAGCAAGCGATATGTTGAATAATATGGTGACTAGTTTTACTGCTTCGAGTATTATGGGCGAACAAATGAAAAACCAGCCTAAAAGAGTTAAGAAATCAGGAAATCATACTTCGTTGGATTATAATCCGTCAGATACTTCTAGTCCGGATGAACCAAAACCAACAAAATAATATTCATTAAATACAATAAAAAAAAGAGGCTTAATTGCCTCTTTTCCTATTTATATACCAATTAACAGCAAACGGAACTGCAATCTTTAAAACGGTCCCTAACATTCCTGAAGTGGCTTTTTGAACGATGTTCCCAACAATCGTAACCGCTTTTGGCGGAACAAAACTTTCTTTGGCTTTATCGATACTAAAAACTATTTTTTGATAATGGATTTCTCTTTCCGTTCTAATGATTTGTAAATCCCTGTCTATTTCTGCGTACGATGAATATTTTTTCGGTTCCATAATTAGTCTTCGTTAAAAAATATTTCTGAGAATTTCTCAAGAATTGGCCCTTCGACAATCTTATCTTTTATTTTGTATAAAAGAAATGCTAAAATAAAATATACTCCAGCTACAATGAGAAATCCAACAACGTAGCTCTCCATTAGTTCTCCAATGGCTAAAGCTGCGGCAACCGACATAAAAAGCAATACAATCATCATACAGATTGCAATCAGTAGAAACTTTAAAATCAAAGTCGTCGACTTCATTGCTACTTTAAATCCCCAAAGTTTATAATAAGCAATATTGCTTTCTATGTAGGCCTTAGCATTTTCCTGAATGTCTTCGACGTTTTCTTTTAATTCTTCCAACATTATTTCTGAAGTTTGGCGTTGTGTTTTTTAAGTTCAGCTAATTTCTCTTCCAAAAAAGTAATGGCTTCTTCTGCTTTGTGACTTGTGTCTGAAAGAAAACTTTCAACTTTTACCTTTAGGTCATCTTTAGCATTGGAAATCTTTTCTTTGGTTGCATCATCAAGAAAATCCAATTTGGAATTTGCCTTATCCTTCAAATCGTCAAATCCGTCTTTTAATTTTTCTCTCGTTTTAGAACCCTTATCCGGAGCAAACAAAATTCCGATTGCAGCTCCCACTGCGGCACCTACTAAAAGTGCATTTACATTTTTCATTGACATAATTTTTAAATTTAATTTTAGTGAATTTACAAAAAATACACGAGAAGAGTTGTTAAAAAGTGGTTAAAGAGTCCAAACTTAATTTAAAGCGAAATAATGCAAGGTTACCAAACCAAAGGTGTTTTGGGTTGCCAAAATTTTAAAAACTCAATAAAAACATTTTATGAAAGCCGATTTCCATTATTAAAAATTATACCCGTGAAGGCTTTGATAAGTTTTATAAATAATAATAAAAGCCCACTAATAAGTGGGCTTTTTATCGGTAAAATCTATTTTAAAATTTATTATTTGCTTTCGACTTTTGCCCAAGTATCTCTTAGGCCAACTGTTTTATTAAAAACCAGTTTTTCCGAAGAAGAATCTTTGTCAACACAAAAATATCCCAAACGTTGGAATTGGAAACGCTCTCCATTTTTGGCTGTTGCCAAACTTGGCTCCAAATATCCTTTAATAACTTCAAGCGAACTTGGATTGATGAATTCCTTAAAATCAACATCTTTATCACCATCAGGATTTTCATGCGTAAATAATCTATCGTAAATACGAATTTCGGCTTCAATGGCGTGAGTAATAGAAACCCAATGAATGGTTCCTTTTACTTTTCTTTGAGAAGCTTCTGTTCCGCTTCCGCTTCGTGAATCTCTATCATAAGTACAATGGATTTCCGTAATATTTCCATATGAATCTTTAATAACACTTTCACCTTTAATAATATAAGCATTTTTCAAACGAACTTCTGTACCCAACGTCAAGCGGAAAAATTTCTTGTTGGCCTCTTCTTGGAAATCTTCTCTTTCAATGTATAATTCTTTTGAAAAAGGTACTTTTCTAAATCCTAAACTTTCATCTTCCTGGCTATTTTCAGCATCTAAAATTTCTTCCTTCCCTTCAGGATAATTGGTAATTACTAATTTCACCGGATTCAAAACTGCCATAACTCTTGGAGCTGTTTTATTTAGAACATCGCGTACGCAGAATTCCAAAAGCGAAACATCAATCAAATTTTCACGCTTTGCAATACCGATGGTATTCGCAAAATTCCTAATTGCCATTGGTGGATAACCACGACGGCGCATTCCTGAAATCGTGCTCATTCTTGGATCATCCCAAGAAGTTACATGTTTTTCTTCTACTAATTGCAACAACTTTCTTTTGCTGACAACAGTATGTGACAAGTTTCTCCGCGCAAATTCCCTTTGCTTTGGACGCACTTTTTTGATATCATAAACCTGATCCAAAAACCAATCATATAATTCCCTGTGTGGTAAAAATTCGAGAGTACAGAATGAATGTGAAATTTGTTCCAGATAATCGCTTTCGCCGTGAGCCCAGTCATACATTGGATAGATACACCAATCATTTCCTGTTCTGTGGTGATGAGCATGCAGAATTCTGTACATAATTGGGTCACGCATCAACATATTGTTTGCACCCATACTTATTTTCGCACGAAGGATATGCGTTCCGTTTGGAAACTCGCCGTTTTTCATTCGTGTAAACAAATCTAAATTCTCTTCAACGGAACGGTTTCTAAATGGTGAATCCGTTCCCGGAGTTGTCGGCGTTCCTTTTTGGATTGCCATATCTTCGGAAGACTGACTGTCTACATAAGCTTTTCCGGATTTTATAAACTCAACTGCCCAGTCATATAATTGCTGGAAATAATCAGAAGCATAACATTCATTACTCCATTGGTAACCCAGCCATTCAATATCTTTTTTGATTGCGTCAACATACTCCTGCTCTTCCTTAGCCGGATTGGTATCATCAAAACGCAAATTCACCGGCGCCTGATAATCAAGCCCTAAACCAAAGTTTAAACAAATAGCACTGGCATGACCAACATGCAAATATCCGTTTGGCTCCGGTGGAAACCGAAAACGCAATTTGTCGTTTGACAAACCTTTTTTCAAATCCTCTTCGATAATTTGTTCAATGAAATTAAGCGACTTCTCTTCTGTTGACATTATTTTTGTAATTTTAGCAAAGATATGTTTAATTAGTCAATTTGAAAATTTGAAGATTTGAAAATTGGCATCAAATAAGTAAATGGGAACTATTAAATTACAAAATATCAGGACATTTTCTTTTCATGGCTGTTTGGAGGAAGAAGCGCGGATTGGTTCGGATTATCGGATAGATTTAGAAATAAAAACCGATTTGCGGAAATCTGCTATATCTGACCAGCTCAAGGATACCGTTGATTATGTGCTTTTGAACAAAATTGTGGAAGAGGAAATGGCTATACGTTCTAAGTTATTAGAGCATGTAGCACATCGAATCCTAAACCGGATATTCAAAGAAATACCTGCGGTTTCAAGAATTCTCCTGGCAGTTTCAAAACTCAATCCTCCAATTGGTGGTGATGTTGAAGCGGTTACTATTGAAATGGAAGAATACCGTAGTTAAGGTTTATGATGTTTAAAAGGTTTGTAATGTTTGTAGATTCTCCAAAACCTTGATAAACCTCATAAACTTTTTTATAAACCTCATAAACATATAAACTTTTTTATATATTTGCCAGCAACAACGGGCATCGTGGCCGAGCGGCTAGGCACCGGTCTGCAAAACCGTCTACTCCGGTTCGAATCCGGACGATGCCTCTGAAGTTAAACCTCTCCAAGTGAGAGGTTTTTTTATGAGAAATTTTTAGAAAAAATTAATTAAAGTTATGTTCGAATCCGGACGATGCCTCTGAAGTTAAACCTCTCCAAGTGAGAGGTTTTTTTATGAGAAATTTTTAGAAAAAATTAATTAAAGTTATGTTCGAATCCTGACGATGCCTCTGAAATTAAACCTCTCCAAGTGAGAGAGTTTTTATGGTAAATTTTTAGGGAAAATTAATTAAAGAGAATGTTCGAATCCGAAGGATGCCTCTGAAATTAACCTCAGAGAGGTTTTTTTATGATAAATTTTTAGGAAAAATTAATTAAAGTTATTGTTCGAATCCGAAGGATGCCTCTGAAATTAAACCTCTCCAAGTGAGAGGTTTTTTTATGAGAAATTTTTTATGGTAAATTTTTAGGGAAAATTAATTAAAGAGAATGTTCGAATCCTGACGATGCCTCAAAAGAGTTACTGGAAATAATGGCTCTTTTATTTTTCGTTTTCCAGCCCTTCAAAAGCCCTGTCAACTATCTTGTGCTCATTTGGAAACCAGGCTTGAGATAATAATACAATACCACAAACAATCAGGACAACGCTGATGACTTTCTTGATCAAAAGAATATTTTTTTGGTTCAACTTGCTTCTTAATTGCTTTGCCAACAGTATTTTGAAAATATCCGTGATGAAGTAGGTTACTATTAAAGTGGTAAAGAATGTCATCATCCTGGATGTTTTCAATTCCAGTTGCGGACCAATGGTTATCAGGATAGCCAACCAAAATCCAAGTACACCAATATTAATAAAGTTTAGGAAAAAACCTTTGACGAATAGGGAAAGATATTTGGTTTTAGCCAGCTCTTTCGGATCTATTTCGTCAATATTGATTTTCTTTTCTTGTTTCCTGTTATTAACAAAAGAAATAATACCGTAAGTAAGCATTACTAAACCACCAAAAATGAACAAAGCCGGGTCATCCTTGATGCTTTGAATTAAACGGTAACTACTAAAAAAGGCAATGGTGATAAAAACAATGTCAGCTAAAACAACTCCCATATCAAAAACAATAGCTGCCCTAAATCCTTTGACAACACTAGTTTCCAGTAAAACGAAAAATACTGGTCCAATCATAAAACTTAGAAAGAAACCAAGAGGAATGGCAGATAAAATATCCTGAAGTAAAATCATTGTTAAAATTTTGACTCCGCAATTTAGAGTTTAATATTCAGAAAGTAAAAAGAAATTCTATTTAGCTTCGCTTATATTCCCGCCTGCAACAACTTTTGAGTTGATCTTTTTTGGATTCCCATAAATGGTAATATTTCCACCAGCCCTTACTTTAGCATCAACTGACTGAGTGGCGAAAACATCTGCCTCACCACCGGCATTACAAGAAACGGTGGTTATTTGTGACTCCAATTTTTTTGCTTCATAAATTCCACCCGAATTAACTAAAACATCTTGAATATCAGCGTTTCCTTCCAATGAAACTTTTGAGCCATTCGCTGTTCTGACATTCAATTTTTCAACGTCTAAAATCAATTTTATTTCAGAACCTTCTTTAGCAATAACATCAAATACAACTGAACTAATTTTATCACCACAAGCAATTCTGGAACCTTCATTAGCTTCTGCTGCCGTTATTTTTTTATAATAAACCGTTACTGAAATATTATCTCCATCTAATAGTTTAGTCAACGGCATTCTTATTTTTAATTCCCCATTTTTATTGATTAACTCAACTTCACCTGCTTCTTTTCCGTCAATCTGAACCTTGTTTTCATCACTTGGAATAAGAAAAACATCTATTCGGTCAAATGAAGTTACTTTACTGAAATCGCCCACGTCTTTTGTTTCCTGAGCCAAAGCAACTGTACTAATCAACAATAAACTATAAACTAATTTTTTCATAAATTTTGATTTTCTGAACACTAAAAACTGACTACCTGAACACTAATTTTCGTTTCTTCTTACAAAATAAAAATCCAATTGTTTCTTAACTAAATCAGCGTTTTTGACTTTTACAAAAACTTCATCACCCAGTTGCAAAATACTCTGCGTTGCCTGGCCGACTAAAGCATATTGCTTTTCGTCAAACGTATAATAATCTTCTTTTATTTCACGGATTCGAACCATTCCTTCGCATTTGTTCTCCACAATTTCGACGTAAATTCCCCATTCGGTAACTCCTGAAATTACACCTAAAAACTCCTGATCTCTGTGATCCTGCATATATTTTACCTGCATATATTTTACTGAATCTCTTTCTGCCTGTGCTGCTAACCCTTCCATATTGCTGGAGTGATTGCATTTTTCTTCGTATGTTTCAGCACTGACAGACTTTCCTCCATCTAAATAATATTGCAATAATCGGTGTGCCATCACATCGGGATAACGCCGGATTGGTGAAGTGAAATGGCTGTAATAATCAAACGCCAAACCGTAATGTCCAATGTTTTCTGTAGAATATTTGGCCTTACTCATACTTCTGATTGTTAAGGTATCAACCAAATTCTGCTCTTTTTTTCCATTGACATCATTCAATAATTTATTCAATGACTTTGAGATATCCTGTTTGGATTTCATGTTTATGGCGTAACCAAATTTAGAAATCACTGTCTGCAGATTGATTAATTTATCTTCGTTTGGCTCATCATGAATTCTGTAGA
Source organism: Bacteroidota bacterium (assembly GCA_040388035.1). GTDB lineage: Bacteria > Bacteroidota > Bacteroidia > Flavobacteriales > Flavobacteriaceae > Flavobacterium. The sequence continues at coordinate 9,317 of JAZKCP010000078.1, forward strand.
TAAATGTCTTCTTTTGCTTTCCAATAAATTCGGCTACTTTTTTATTGGCCAATAACATAAACTCTTCAATTAAGTGATTGGCATCTTTGGATATTTTGAAGAAAACGCCAACCGGTTCCGCATTTTCATCCAAATTGAATTTTACTTCAACTTTATCAAACGATATAGCGCCATCAGCCATTCTTTTTCTTCGAAGGATTTTGGCTAATTCATCTTGTTTTAAAGTCGCAGCCACAATTTCAGCCGGAACTTTGTATTCTTTTCCTGTTAGAGAAATCTCAGCAGGAATAATATCGCCTTTCGTTTCAATAATGTGTTGCGCTTCTTCATAAGCAAAACGTTGGTCGGAATAAATTATTGTCCTTCCAAACCAGGAATCTAAAACTTCAGCTTTAGCGTTCAACTGAAATATAGCCGAGAAAGTATATTTTTCTTCATACGGACGAAGCGAACAGGCAAAATTGGATAAAACTTCGGGTAACATCGGTACAACTCTATCTACCAAATAAACTGAAGTTGCGCGATTATAAGCTTCATCATCCAGAATTGTTCCTTCCTGCAAATAATGGGAAACATCAGCAATATGGACACCAATTTCGTAATTTCCGTTTTCCAAAACATGGAAAGACAATGCATCATCAAAATCCTTCGCATCTTTTGGATCAATCGTAAACGTCAATACTTTTCGCATGTCGCGACGTTTATCTATTTCGTTTTGAGTTATTGAAGTATCTAATTTATTGGCATAAGCTTCCACTTCAATTGGAAAATCATAAGGCAAACCATATTCCGCTAAAATCGCATGGATTTCGGTATTGTGTTCACCTGGTTTTCCCAGCACTTTTATTACCGAACCAAAAGGAGAATCTGCTTTTACCGGCCAATCTTCGAGTTTAACTAAAACAACATCGCCATGTTCAGCCTCGGCCAATTTGCTTTTTGGGATAAAAATATCGGTATACATTTTGGCGTTTGCGGTCGTTACAAATCCAAAATTCTTCTGGATATCAACAACTCCTACAAATTCCGTTTTATGCCTTTCTATAATTTCAATAACTTCCGCTTCTGGTTTTCTTGAACTTCTTCGGTTATAAACATAGGCTTTAACCTTATCGCCATCCAAAGCATGATTCAAGTTTATAAACGGAATAAATACATCGTTTTCCAATTCATCACAAACAAAATATCCGGCTTTTCTTGAAGTCATATCGACTGTACCTTCGTAATATTGCTGGCTGGAAGCTTTGACTAAATACTTACCTGGTTCCGATTCAATTATTAGTTTTTGGGCCGCAAGGATTTTTAAATCTTTTATAATTTCATTCCTGCTTTTGGTGTCATCCAATTCTAAAATAGCAGCAATTTGTTTGTAGTTAAAAGGTTTATTCGCGTTTTTTGATAGTATCTTAAATATCTTTTCGGAAAAGGTTTTCTCATTTTTCCCGAACTTTTTAGGTTTCTTACTCATTTTTCATTTTCTAATTAATGCTGAAAATTACGAATAAGAATTAAGATTAAATAATTAACGAATAAGATTTATAGAAAAGATAACTTTTTCATTTCATAAAAAGAATTGTTATCAACACTTATTAAAAACAACAAAAAGAAAAGATTTAAAAATTTAAATTCTTGATGGTTATTATAGCGTGTTGATTTGTACAATAACTTTATTTTTAAAAATTAGATTTTGCAGTTGTGCTTTTTTATACACAGTTATCAACATAGTTTTTAGAAATTAAAACGTTCATTTTTAAGGTTTTTTAAGTTTTAGTTAACAGTTGTTCACAAGTCAATACACCTAATTTTTGTAGATAACTTTAGTTGTTAATTTCTGTTCAAAAAATGAGTTTTCGTATTGATAACTTTTCCAAAAATTAGCCAAACTAAATTTGTTTTTTCAATTCAGATTTTTGCTTGCAATTTAAATCCATATAAGCTTAAAAAACTTCTAAAATTCTATCCGAAGTTGTTAACAATTGATGTTAATTTAAGGTTAACTGATTATCAACGAATTGCAAAAATCCATTAACAATTTAAAATTTTAACATTTAAATTATACATAACATAATTATATTCAAACGGTTATGGAGATTATGTAAAATTATAAAAACCCTTTTGTTTTAAGTATCAAAGAGTTACAATAAACTAAAAATACAATCAATAGTTTCCGTAAATTTGTTATTTGATATTAAGAGGAGAATGTCCAGTGGACCTTCGGATTATATTTATATAAGAGCAATAATTACATACGAACACCATGAAAATCTCAATTGGAAATGATCACGCCGGACCGGATTATAAGAAAGCAATCGTTGACTTTTTAAAACAAAAAGGACACGAAATATTCAACCACGGAACCGATACCTTTGATAGTGTTGACTATCCTGATTTTGGTCACCCTGTGGCCACGGATGTTGAAACTGGAAAAGCAGATTTTGGTGTCGTGATTTGTGGTTCAGGAAACGGAATTAATATGACTGTGAATAAACATCAAGGTATTCGTTCCGCTCTTTGTTGGACTAAAGAAATTGCAGCTTTATCACGTCAACACAATGATGCCAATATTATAAGTATACCGGCACGATTTACATCAGTCCAACAAGCAGTTGAAATGGTTGACACATTTTTAAACACTAATTTTGAAGGAGGAAGACACGCAAACCGGGTTAATAAAATTGCCTGCCAATAAAAATGGAACACAACCACGTTCACATTCACAAGCATGAAGTAAAAGGAAGAAATTTAATTTATTCGATTTTACTCAACCTTCTTATTACAATCGCTCAAGTGGTGGGCGGAATCATTTCGGGAAGTTTGGCTCTGATTTCGGATGCGCTTCATAATTTTTCCGATGTTTTGTCTCTTGTTTTTAGTTTGGTTGCCCATAAATTATCCAGAAGGAAAGCATCAATAAACAATACATTTGGTTACAAAAGAGCGGAATTAATTGCCGCTTTCATCAATGCGATAACATTAATAATAGTAGCACTGTTTTTAGTTTATGAAGCGTCAGCAAGGTTGTTTCATCCTGAGCCAATCGAGTCGGGCTTAGTTATTTGGTTAGCTATTTTAGGAATTTTGGTAAATGGAAGTTCTGTCTTATTACTTAAAAAAGATGCTAAACACAATCTTAATATGAAATCAGCTTATCTGCATTTGTTAACTGATATGCTGGCATCGGTTGCTGTGTTGATTGGCGGAATCCTAATGAAGCTTTACGGTTGGTTTTGGGTTGATAGCGTAATGACTTTATTGATTGCGTTTTATCTTATTTATGTGAGTTATGATTTGATCAAGTCGGCAACAAAAATGCTAATGCTTTTCACTCCCGAATATATTGACATTAAAAAGTTGGTTCGCGAAGTCCATAAAATCAAAGGCGTTAATAAATTGCATCACATTCATGTTTGGCATTTGAACGACGATGAATTGCATCTCGAAGCACATCTCGATTGTTCCGAAGACATAAAAATGAGCGAATTCAATGAGCTGCTAGACAAAATAGAACACGTTCTGTTTGAAAAATTCGATATCAATCACATCAATATCCAACCCGAATTCAAAAAGAAAGATCCAAAGGATTTTATTGTCCAGGACTAATTATGACTATTCTTGACTTACATATAATTCAAAAATTATTCAAAAAACGGCTACCCGATTCCCATAAAGGCAATCAGGGACACGCCTTGATTATTGCCGGAAGCAAATCTAAAATGGGTGCGGCCGTTATTTGTGCCAAAGCTTGTTTAAGAACCGGAGCCGGATTGGTTACGCTAAACATTCCTAAAAAAGAAAGACTAATTATTTTCACAACTATTCCTGAAGCGATGATTGCATTTCGTGAAGATAAAAAGAATTGGGATAGCTATAATTCTTTTGCGATTGGTCCCGGAATTGGAACGGAAAAATCAACAGAAAATCTTCTGAAATCGTTGATATCAAAAATTGAAGCACCTATCGTTTTTGATGCGGACGCTTTGAATAGCATTGCCAAAAATCAAGATGAACTTTTAAAGCTTCCGCAGAAATCTATTCTGACACCACATGCTAAAGAATTTGACCGCCTATTCGGAAATCATAATTCTGAAATTGAAAGAAGAGAAATAGCCACAATAAAAGCCCAAGAATTACAGTTGATTTTTGTTCTGAAAGGACACAAAACATTCATAACTGACGGGAAAAACAGCTTTGAAAACACTACAGGAAATTCAGGGTTGGCAAAAGCTGGTTCGGGTGATGCCTTAACCGGAATTATTACGGCTTTTTTAGCACAAGGTTACGATCCATTAAATGCCGCTTTGCTCGGCGTCTATATTCATGGTTTGGCCGCCGATATTACTTTAGAAACTCAAAGCACAGAAAGCATGTTGATAACCGATGTTATCGAAAACCTTGGAAACGCTTTCAATAAAATTCAAAACCAAATTCAGAAATGAGAAGCATACAATTTATTCAAAGCCAGGTAAACACGGTTCCGAAAAACATTGAAGCAACTTTAAAACTACTTTCCGAAGACTGCACCATTCCATTTATTTCGCGTTACCGAAAAGACCAAACCGGAAATCTGGATGAAGTTGTAATTGAACAAATTGCCAAACTTTCCAAACAATACGACGAAATTGTAAAACGCAAAGAATCTATTCTGAAAACCATTGATGAACAAGGTCAGCTGACGTCGGAATTGAAGAAAAAAATCAAGGAAAGTTTCGATTTACAGGAATTGGAAGATTTGTATCTGCCGTATAAAAAGAAGAAAAAAACCCGCGCCGATATTGCCCGCGAAAACGGATTGGAACCATTGGCCAAGATCATTTTTGCACAAGGAAAAGACGATATCGATTTTATTTCGACACAATACATTAATGACAAAGTCAAAAACGAAGATGAGGCATTGCAGGGCGCTAGAGATATTATAGCCGAATGGATTAATGAAAACATCTACATCCGAAAAAATCTTCGTCGTTTGTTTCAGCGAAAAGCGATTGTAACGACAAAAGTGGTAAAAACCAAAAAAGACGACGAAGCCGCACAAAAATTTTCCCAATATTTCGATTGGGCCGAACCCATTTCTAAAGCACCATCACATCGATTATTGGCAATGCTGCGCGCGGAATCGGAAGGTTTTGTAAAATTAAATATTGATTTCGAAAAAGAAGAAGCAATTGATTTTATAGAAAACGAAATCATAAAAGTGAACAACAACACAACCGAACATATTGAATTGGCCACAAAAGACAGCTACAAACGATTGCTGGAACCGGCAATTTCAAACGAAACATTACAAGACGCAAAAGCCAAAGCCGACATCAAAGCGATTGATGTTTTCGCAGGGAATTTGAGCCAGCTTTTACTGGCGCCACCTTTGGGAGAAAAAAGAATTCTAGCGATCGATCCCGGATTCAGAAGCGGTTGTAAAATAGTTTGCCTGGATGAAAAAGGCGATTTGTTGTATAACGAAACCATTTATCCGCACCAGCCACAAAATGAAAGTGCGATGGCGATGAAAAAAATCCGCTCGATGGTGAATGCTTATAATATTGAAGCAATTTCTATCGGAAACGGAACGGCAAGCCGCGAAACCGAATTCTTCATCAAGAAAATTGCTTTTGATAAGCCGGTTCAAGTTTTTATAGTTTCAGAAGCCGGCGCTTCTGTTTATTCAGCATCTAAAATTGCCCGTGATGAATTCCCAAAATATGACGTAACGGTTCGTGGTTCTGTTTCTATCGGAAGACGGCTTTCAGATCCTTTGGCGGAATTGGTAAAGATCGATCCAAAGTCAATAGGCGTTGGGCAATACCAGCACGATGTTGACCAGACAAAATTAAAGGAAGAATTGGATACGGTTGTCGTTCGTTGTGTGAATTCGGTTGGAATAAATATCAATACGGCAAGTAAATCATTGTTGAGTTATGTTTCCGGAATTGGCGAAAAAATGGCTGAAAATATTGTGGCGTATCGTTCTGAAAATGGTCCGTTTGAAGACAGGAAGCAAATTAAAAAAGTACCGCGTTTAGGCGACAAAGCTTACCAACAGGCCGCAGCTTTTGTTCGGATTCATAATGGAAAAAATCCTTTGGACAACTCAGCCGTGCATCCCGAAGCCTATCCAATTGTAGAAAAAATGGCTAAAGACTTGGGTTTAAAAACCAATGATCTGATTGCCAATAAAGGAAAGATTTCCCAAATAAAATTAGAGAATTATATCACTCCTGAAATTGGAATCCTTGGCTTAAAGGATATAGTCAAAGAGCTTGAAAAACCAGGGCTCGATCCAAGAAAAGCAGCAAAAGTTTTCGAATTTGACCCAGCAGTTACCACTATAAAAAATGTCAGAAGCGGAATGATTTTACCCGGAATTGTAAATAATATTACAGCTTTTGGCTGCTTTGTTGATATCGGAATTAAGGAAAGCGGATTGGTTCATATTTCCCAGCTCAAAGCAGGTTTTGTTTCCGATGTGAATGAAGTAGTGAAGCTGCATCAGCATGTTCAGGTGAAAGTCGTTGAAGTTGATGAAGACCGAAAACGGATTCAGCTGACGATGATTTTATAAAAAATAAATCCCAAACGTCCTTAAGGATAATTGGGATTTTTAATGCTGTTTAAAATGGATTAATTCTTCAAAATCCAGGAACTCATCTTATCCAAGACTTGTGGAGCAATCGTTTGTTCAAGTTGAGCATATTCTTCAACAGTTCCTGTTTTTGTTTCCTGAAATAAATGATTGAGATTAGGTAGTTCTAAAGTTTCAAATCTTGTATTTTTAGCTTTTTCCAATGAAGCTTTTATTCCCGCAAGGTTTTCTTTTGCAATTACCTGCAAATCTTTCGACCCATTTAATGCCAATACAGGAATTTTTAGTTTGCTCCAGTACACATCAGGATTTATTTTTAAGAAATATATATACCAGGGAATAGTTACTTTTTTTGCCTCTTCTAATGTAATCTTTTCAATTTGCGCAGCATCCGGCTGATGTTCTTTGGGTAATTTTTGTATTTCTGAAGCAAATAATTTCTGGACTTCGCCGGTAAGATTATCACCATTATAGTTTTTGATAAGAGAATAGATTTTCTTGTTGGTTTCTTCTCCCGATTTCAATTCTTCTTCAGTTGCCCCCGAAACTTTTGCAAGCGCGTTCGCCTGTAATATCATCAATTCCTCTATGGGAACTCCCGGTCCGGCCATTGAAATAATGAATTTCACTTTTGAATTTTGGGAAGCCACCATTGGAGCTATAATTCCGCCTTCACTATGACCAATCAAACCAATATTTTTAAATCCTTTTTGAGCTAAAAACTCAACAGCAGCATTGGTATCTTCGGAAAAATTTTGAGTAGTAACATTCATGCTTAGGCCATTAGATCCGCCAGTTCCTCTGTCATCAACACGAAAAACACCAATTCCTTTTTTGGCAAAATCGTCAGCGATTACCCAGAAAGATTTGTGGCCGAAAATTTCAGCATCCCTGTTTTGCTGCCCTGAGCCCGAAATTAAAACCACAATTGGAAAATCCTTTTTGTTGGAAGGCGTGGTTAAAGTTCCGGCTAAGGTGTTTTTCTCTGTTGGATTGGTAAAGGTAACCTCTTCAATTGTATAATTAAATGGAGGTTGTGGAGTTTGAGGTCTTTTCAAAACAGATTCCCCTTCTTTCTTTCTTAAAAGGTTCAGTGGCAACGAAGCGCCACCCTGAATGAATAAGCCTGTTATCGTTTGGTTTTCTAACTTTCCTTTATATGAAATCCCGAATTTTTTTGCATCAATAATCAACTCGTTATTGATAAACGATGTTTTATCCGTCGGCATATCTTTGGCTCCCTGCATCGGACTGTCCATTGTGGTAACCAACTCAATTCCATTTTGTCGGATATTAAAGATCAACGGAAGTTTAGCTCCCGGAACTTCTAATTCTCCGGTCCAGGAACCAATAATTTCCTGACCGAAAAGGGTTGATATGCAGAAAAAGGAAGCAATAGTAAGGAAAGTTTTCATGGATGTTTATTTAAATGTTATAAAAAGAGATAAAAAAAGCCCAAACACCATAGATGGAATTTGGGTTTTATATTTTTTTGATTAAAAAGAAAATTACTTTTTTGTTTCTTCTTCTTTTTTAGATGCCGCATTAGCGTCGTCTTCTCCTTTAGATGCTTTCTTAAATTCATTCATTCCCGAGCCTAATCCTTTCATTAATTCCGGAATTTTTTTACCTCCAAAAAGTAATAAAACAACAACTAGAATAATTAATATTTCAGGCATTCCTATTCTTCCCATGATTTATAATTTTATGCTTTCGCAGATTTTAATTTTAAAAAACTCGGACAAAGGTAAAAAGAAAAATAACATTCCTTTGAATTTCACCATAATAATATACGTTAAACAACGTTAACAGTAAAAAGGCTAAGCCAACTTATTTTCTATATTTGTAGCACATTCAAACAATCATGTCCGAAAAACGGCTAAAGCGAAAAAGAATCAAGAAAAAACTGTTCACAAAAAACCGATTGGTTATTTTGAACGAAGACACTTTTGAAGAGATTTTCTCACTTCGATTAACGCTGATGAATGTTTTTGTTGTCGCTACAATTGGGGCGGTTTTAATCATTTTCATTACTACTTATATCATAGCTTTTACGCCGTTGCGCGAATATATTCCTGGTTATGCCTCTACACAATTAAAAAGAGATGCTACCGAATTGGCTTTGAAATCAGATTCTTTAAGTCATGCCCTTAAAAAAAATGATGCCTATATTCAATCGATCAGAAAGGTTTTAACAGGCGATTTGCAATATGCAAAATTAAACAAAGACTCTATTTTGTCTTCCGTTTCAGAGCCTGTTTCAGATGAAGAATTGAAACCTTCAAACGCGGATTTAAAGTTAAGGGAAGAAGTTGACCGGGAAGATAAATACAATCTTTTTGAAAAGGCAAAACCTAAAGTCAGCGAGGTTTTATTTCCTCCTGTAAAAGGAATGATAACCGAGAAATTCAACCCAAAAGACAAGCATTATGCCGTAGATGTTGCTTTGCCTAAAGACACTCCAATAAAATCAATTTTAAGCGGCAGGGTAATTTTTGCCGATTGGACACCAAATACAGGAGCGTGTCGAACATTTTGGCCGTAAGCGGCACACTTTTCCCCCTACAGAACATCGTGCGCGATCTGCCGTCGACGTGAAAGTCGCCGAATTCAAATGTCTCCTGGCCATCGGTGGTTTTCATGGAGTTCAGAACATTTCACAATATTTCAGGCAGTAAGGAAA
>JAZKCP010000078.1:18586-28364 GCA_040388035.1 Bacteroidota bacterium
CACCAAATACCGGGAACGTTGTAATTATCAGGCACAACAGCGGATTTATATCAATTTACAAACACGCAGCTTCGGTAACAGTTTCGCAGGGCGATGCTGTAAAAACGGGCGAGGTCATAGCATTGGCAGGTTCAACCGGACAAGAATCTACCGGGGTTCACTTGCATTTTGAATTATGGAAGGACGGTTATCCTATCGATCCGAGTATTTTTATTGAATTCGAATAATATGTCAGTAAAGTCAATAGCCGCCAAAATATTTGCAAACGTAATCCATAAAAAAACCCAAAAATGGGTTCAGCATCCTGTTGAAACGCAACAAAGAGTTTTTCAAAATCTTTTGGCTACAGCCAAAAAAACCCAGTTTGGAAAAGATCATAATTTTGCCGGAATCAAATCTTACGACGAGTTTGCCAGGCAAGTTCCCATTCGGGATTACGAAGAATTACGACCTTACATTGACCGTGTTGTAAAAGGTGAAAAAGATATTCTTTGGAAAGGAAAACCACTTTATTTTGCCAAAACATCAGGCACAACTTCGGGTGCTAAATATATTCCGTTGACCAAAGAATCTATGCCGTTCCATATCGAAGCCGCACGAAACGCAATTCTAAATTATATTTATGAAACCGGGAAAACAGCTTTTGTTGATGGAAAAATGATTTTCCTGCAGGGCAGCCCAATTTTGGAAGAAAAAAACGGAATTAAACTTGGGCGACTGTCAGGTATTGTCGCACATTTTGTTCCGAAATATCTGCAGAAAAACCGAATGCCAAGTTGGGAAATCAATTGCATTGATGATTGGGAAACGAAAGTCGATGCGATTGCGGAAGAGACTTTCAACCAAAACATGACCGTCATTTCAGGAATCCCGTCTTGGGTGCAAATGTATTTTGAGAAGTTAGAACAGCGAGAAAAAAAAGCTGTTGGCGATATTTTCAAGAACTTTAATTTGTTTATTTACGGCGGAGTGAATTATGAACCTTATCGCGCCAAATTTGAAAACCTAATCGGCAGGAAAGTAGATTCGATTGAATTGTTTCCGGCTTCGGAAGGTTTTTTTGCCTATCAGGATTCGCAGAAAGATAAAGGAATGCTGCTGCTTTTGAATTCAGGTATTTTCTACGAATTTGTAAAATCGGAAGAGTTTTTTAAAGCCAATCCAAGAAGATATACCATTGGTGAAGTGGAATTAAATACAAATTACGTTTTAATCATTTCTACAAATGCCGGACTTTGGGCTTACAATATTGGTGACACGGTTCAGTTTACAAGTTTGAAACCCTATCGTGTTATCGTTTCAGGAAGAATCAAGCATTATATTTCGGCTTTTGGTGAGCATGTTATTGGCAAGGAAGTCGAGCACGCCTTAAAGGAAGCCATGGAAAATACCAACATCCGTGTAAACGAATTTACCGTTGCGCCACAAATCGCGCCAGATTCGGGATTGCCTTATCATGAATGGTTTATAGAATTTGAAAATGAACCGGAAAACATCGAAGAATTTGCCTTAAAAATAGACAACGAAATGCGGAAGCAAAACAGCTATTATGACGATTTGATTGTTGGCAAAGTATTGAAAACATTGGTTATTTCAAAAGTTTTAAAAAATGGTTTCCAGGATTATATGAAATCCATTGGGAAATTAGGCGGCCAAAACAAAATCCCGAGATTAAGCAATGATAGAAAAATTGCCGATTTACTTAAAACAGAAGAATGAAAGAGAATAGATTTTTGTGGTTAATGTTATTAATGATTTCAACTGTTTCAGCTCAGATTAAGGGAATTGTTGTTGATGAATATAACAAGCCAATTTCATACGTCAATATTTGGGTTGAAAATGAAAACAACAGCACTACTTCTGAAGAAAATGGAGAATTTAGCATTAACAGTTTGCCAAATAAAAGCCTGATTTTTTCAGCCTTGGGCTATGAGAAGAAAACAGTCAAAGCAGCCGATTCAGAAAAAGTGGTTTTGAAAGTAAATGCTTTTCAAATAATGGAAATCGTCATTGCCAAGAGATTTGAAACGCGACAAATTGAAATCGGAAAAGTGAAAAACGAAACCTATCAGGCTTTTGATAACGGTCCACGGATTGACGCTAAATTTTTCCCATATAATTCAAAATACAAAAAGACGAAATTCATTAAACAGGTAAATTTTTTCACCGACAACCAATTGGAAAGCGCTTCTTTTAAAATTCACTTTTTTATGGTTAATGCAGACGGTTCTCCCGGTGATGAATTACTGAATAAGGATTTTTTGGTTTCAGTAAAAAAAGGAGTTAAAAAGACTTATTTCAATGTTACAGATTTTGGCTTAAGAATGCCGAAAAATGGCATCTTTGTAGGTTTTGAAAAGCTGATAATCGAAAAAAATAAGTTGGAAAAAGAGGTTGTCGATTCGAATACCAAAAAGACAACAATTCAAAAAACATACTTTCCCTTTGTTTTGTATAATTATGTTGAAAGAGAATTTATCTATACTTTCTCGGGTGGAAAATGGAACAAGCAAACCAAACAGGATATTGCCAATCCATCAGACAAAATGACCGTTTATGAACCAGCAATAAACCTAATTCTGACCAACTAATCACAAAAACCCTATATTTGCAGGTTAGAAAAACAAATTAATGAAAGAAATTAAAAACATTTCGCGCTCAAGAGCGCAAGAATCGTCGGCAGCTATCGAACGATTGTACATTACCATGAGGCATTTATTCAACAGAGGTTTTTATAAACCAATGGGTGTTTCAGGAGAAACTTTAAGAGAAGCGCTACTTTCGCTTCGACCGGAAATTTACGGCAGTATTGCTGAAGAAAAAGTAGAACTAAGCGGTTTACTTTATGTAATTGAAAGACTTCCGGTAGGCATTGAGGAATGTCGTTTTATCAACCTAACTTCGGACGAAGGGTATTCAAAATCACATTTCACGGCAATTGTTCCTCCAAAAAGAAGAAGAAATTGCTACCGTATTGATGACGAACAAATGAACGTGGAAATCACACGCGGGCGTTCAGACATTTATGATATTTTGACGCATCTGACTTTTATTTTTATAGAATCGCACAAAATAAAAGACAGGGTTATGCTTGATGAATTGGAGGTAGAATTAACCCGTGATTGGGAAAAACTGGAAGAAGCAGTTTTACAAAACAAAAAAATGACGCTTAAGGAAAAGGAAATTGCGATTTCGCATGCGGCTAATGTCTTGGGCAGAAGCTTTTCAGAAGTACTGGCGATTTATGACGATTTTGCAACAAAGGAAAAACCGGACCGTTTTTTACATGTCATTTACTGGTTAGGAAAACTGGCTATTGATGAGGTTATCCACAACAATAAAAGAACCATTACGTTTAGTCCAATTTTAAGAGAAAGATTAGGACATCATATTCACGGTGAGATTTGGGCAAATAATATCAAAGAAGCGCTAAAAGATAATAATCTGCTTGAAAGACCAATCCACGTGATTAGTGCAAACATGCATAGTGTGATGAATTCGATTTTTGCGACTACGGTTTTAAAAAACAAATTCAAAGACAAATCCGATTTCTTTATTTATGAAGAATTAAGTAAATCGGGCGCCAATGATGTTAGAAATAAAGTTGAAGAAGTTGCGATAAAGCAAGGTATGATTTCACTTCCTGATGTTATGTCGGGAACTAATATAGATGTTCAGATTTTTGACACTGCCAAAATTGACTTGGCAAAATCAAGTTTTCCAAAAGCCTTGATAGGCAAAGAAGCACCCGTACTTATTGTAATGGATTACGCTTTTGGCGAGCAGGCATTTGAAACTATTGACGAGTTATTAAAACCCTATAAAGAAGGCAAAAGCAGAACGTTCCTTAATGTTGAATCCGTATCTATTATGGGTAAAGCCGGAATTCTTGAAGGTGGAAAAGGCGACATTATGATCCCTTCCGCGCACATCAATGAAGGAACAGCTGATAACTATCCGTTTGAAAATGAATTAACCGCTGAAATGTTTGAAGGAAACGGGATTCCGGTTTGCTCCGGACCAATGGTGACCGTTTTGGGAACTTCACTTCAAAATAAAGACTTATTGAAATTTTTCCACGAATCAACATGGGAAGTCATCGGCCTTGAAATGGAAGGTGCTTACTACCAAAAAGCGATCCAATCGGCATCTAAAATCAGAAAAAGCATTCCTCAGAATGTGAAAGTAAGATATGCTTATTATGCTTCAGACAACCCATTGGAAACAGGAAGCACATTGGCTTCGGGCGGATTGGGAACAACAGGGGTAAAGCCAACTTACCTGATTACCATTAAAATATTAGAACAAATTTTTAACGTAAAATAATTATTTTTTATGAGCGTAAAATCTCAAAACACAGACGATCAGGAAATCGATTTATCACAGATTTCAAAAAAAATAGGATCTTTTTTTGAAGATATTTCTACGCAAATATTCAATGTGATTTTGTTTTTTAAAAGAAATATTATTTGGATAACAACGTTGTTTATTCTTGGCGTGGCATTGGGTATTTATCTTGACAAAACATCAAAGGTTTATAATAATGAAATTATCGTAACGCCAAATTTTGGGTCAAATGATTATTTATATTCGAAAATAGAGCTTTTAAGTTCTAAAATCAAGGAAAATGATACGGTGTTTTTAAAGAACCTCGGGTTTAAAAATTCCCAAAAGATTGTAAATATTGAGATAGAGCCTATTGTTGACATTTATAAGTTCGTTGATAACAAATCCAATAATTTTGAGTTAATTAAGTTAATGGCCGAAGATGGTGAATTAAATAAAATAGTTAAGGATAACATGACGAGTAAAAATTATCCTTTTCACGCTATAAAATTGGTTACGACAAAAAAACTTGCTGAGTCGGATTTAGTAACTCCATTTATGAACTATTTAAATGATTCAGAATATTTCACAAAAATTCAAAAGGAAGCCTTCAACAATGTTAAAACAAAAATGGTAGCCAATGATTCCATTATTTCTCAGATAAATGGTGTTTTAACTAACATTATCAACACAAACGGCGGTACAAAAAGCAGCAGTTTGGTATACTATAATGATAATATGCAATTAAACGACATAATTAAAACGAAAGACCAGTTGATTACTGAACAAGGGTCACATCGATTGGAGTTGTTAAATTACGATAAGATAGTCAAAGAAATTAGCATAGTAACCAACGTTAAAAATACAACAGGAACAAATAGTAAGATGAAATATATTATTCCATTGTTATTCCTGGGAATCTTTTTTGTTGTAAAATTATTTGTTTCTTTCTACCGCAATCAATTAGCAAAATCTAGAGTATAATTACAATGAAAGGAATTATTTTAGCCGGCGGCTCAGGAACAAGATTACACCCGTTGACCTTAGCGGTCAGCAAGCAGTTGATGCCAATCTATGACAAACCGATGATTTATTACCCATTATCAACTTTGATATCGTCTGGAATCAACGAAATTTTAATCATATCAACACCACACGATTTGCCATTGTTCAGGCAATTATTAGGCGATGGAAAAAGTTTGGGTTGTCGATTTGAATACGCTGTGCAGGAAAATCCAAACGGACTTGCTGAAGCCTTTATTATTGGAAAAGAATTTATCGGAAACGATAAGGTCGCCTTGGTTCTTGGAGACAATATTTTTTACGGAACGGGTCTTTCAGATTTATTATTGGCCAATAATAATCCAGATGGTGGAATCATTTACGCCTACCATGTTCACGATCCCGAAAGATATGGTGTAGTAGATTTCGATAAAGACGGAAAAGTACTTTCAATAGAGGAAAAACCCGAAAATCCAAAATCAAATTTTGCTGTTCCGGGTATTTATTTTTATGATAATGATGTTGTTGAAATAGCGGCTAATATCAAGCCAAGCCATCGGGGAGAGCTTGAAATCACCGATGTAAACAAAGAATACTTAAGAAGGGGAAAACTCAAAGTCAGTATTCTTGATAGGGGAACAGCTTGGTTGGACACCGGCACATTTCAATCGTTAATGCAGGCCGGACAATTTGTACAGGTAATAGAAGAACGCCAGGGATTAAAAATCGGCGCTATAGAAGAAGCAGCGTACAGAATGGGATTTATTGATACAAACCAATTAGAAAAATTAGCCGAACCATTGTTAAAAAGCGGTTATGGCAAGCATTTACTTAGCTTGATTTAAAATATGAATTTTATTGCTACCAAACTAGAAGGATGTTTTGTTGTTGAACCAAAAATTATCGAAGATGAACGCGGTTATTTTATGGAAAGTTTCAATGAAAGTACTTTTCAGAAAGGAATTAACCAACTTGTGCACTTTGTTCAGGATAACCAATCGCTTTCATCAAAAGGTGTTTTACGCGGATTGCATTATCAGACAGGAATGCACTCCCAAGCCAAATTAGTCCGCGTTTTAGAAGGTGAAGTTTTGGACGTAGCTGTTGATATTAGGCCAAATTCCCCAACCTTTGGTGAATATGAAGCCGTTATTTTATCTGCCGGAAACCAAAAACAGCTTTTTGTACCAAGAGGATTTGCGCACGGTTTTTTGGTATTGAGTGAAACAGCGACTTTCTTTTACAAATGCGATAATTTTTACAATAAGGAATCGGAAGGAGGCATTATTTTTAATGATCCGTCAATTAATATTGATTGGCAATTTCCAATATCAGAATTAATCATTTCTGAAAAAGATAAAATACAGCCTACAATTGAAAATGCCAAAAAAGCATGGTAGTTTTAGTAACCGGAGCAAATGGACAGTTAGGACAAAGTCTGCAATTGATTGCGCCGAATTATCCTGAAGTTCAATTTGTCTTTTGTTCTTCTGCTGAACTGGACATAACAGATCATAAAAATTGCGATTCGGTTTTTTCTGAAATTAAGCCAGATTATTGCATAAACGCCGCAGCTTATACTGCTGTAGATAAAGCCGAAAACGAACCCGAAAAAGCCTACTCAGTCAACGTTACTGGCGCAAAAAACTTAGCTGAAACTTGCAAAAGCCACAACGCAATCTTACTCCATATTTCCACAGATTTTGTCTTTGACGGAACCAAAAAAAATCCCTATAATGAAGAAGACTTTCCGAATCCGTCAGGTGTTTACGGACAGACTAAATTGGATGGGGAAAAAGCGATTCAGTCGGTTTTCGAGGAGTATTACATTATCAGGACATCATGGGTTTATTCACAATTCGGAAATAATTTCATGAAAACCATGTTAAGGCTGGCGTCGGAAAGAGATTCCATTTCTGTAGTCAATGATCAAATTGGAACTCCAACAAATGCGGTAGATTTAGCGGATGCATTAGTTCAAATCATTTTAACTGACAACCAACAACCGACAACAAGTAGGTTTGGAATTTATAACTTCAGTAACGAAGGACAATGCAGCTGGTATGGTTTTGCCGAAAAGATTTTTGAGGTAAATAATATATCTATTGATTTAAAACCAATTCCAACATCCGCTTACCCGACGCCTGCAAAAAGGCCTATGTTTAGCGTATTGGATAAGAGTAAGATTAAAGGTGTTTTTGGAATAGAAATAAACGACTGGCAAAAAAGTTTAAGCTCTCTTTCTAATTAAAAAATCTATATTTCAAGATGCAAAATATAGCTCGGAATCCATCTTTCCAGCCAATTTTTTTTCCTTCTTCAAAAGTTCTTCCGTAATAGCTAATGCCTACTTCATAAATCCGTATTTTTGGTATTTTGCTGATTTTGGCCGTAACTTCAGGTTCAAATCCGAATCGGTTTTCCTTTAACCGCAACGGTTTTATAATCTCGGACCGGAACATTTTATAACAGGTTTCCATGTCCGTTAAATTTAAATTGGTCATAGAATTACTTAGGAAAGTTAAAAACTTATTTCCGATACTATGCCAAAAAAACAAAATCCTGTGGGGTTGGCCGCCCATGAACCGGCTTCCGTAGACCACATCTGCAAATCCATCCAATATTGGTTTTAATAAGATATTGTATTCATTCGGATCATATTCCAAATCAGCGTCCTGGATGACAATTATCTCACCTGAAGCTTGTTTTATTCCGGTGTGAAGTGCCGCGCCTTTTCCTTTATTTACATCATGTTCAAAAAAGACAATATTCAGCTCCTGATTGTTTTCGATGTATTCCCTAACGCTCGATGCAGTATTGTCTGTACTGCAATCGTTTACAATAATAATTTCTTTTTGGATGTCGCTTATTAAGGTTACTCCTTTTATTTTATTTAAAATATTAAAAATGGTCGGACCTTCGTTATAGGCTGGAATAACTATGGATAATTTATGAAAATGCATTTAATTAATTTTTCCAAAAGTAACTTTTTTAATTATAAATTATAAATATATTTTACAATTCGTAAAACTTTAAATACATAAATTTGCGACAATCATATAAAAAATAATTCGATGCTGAAACTTTTCAAAAAGGAGGATTCTAAGTTATATTTACTACTATTTTTAATCTCGTTAATAGCGTACCATTTTGCATACGGATTATTTACATTGTTGCCGTCTAATACAGGATGGTTACTGGATGCCTACCATGATTGGGGCCAGCATTATTTAGGGCCGGCTTACTATAGATATGAGCCTTGGCATTTCCCTTTGGGTAAAATGAATAATTTTTATTATCCTGTTGGAACCAATGTCGGTTTTACAGATTCTATTCCCCTGATGGCATTTTTATTGAAAATATTTGACGCTGTCTTGCCTGATGATTTTCAATATTATGGTTTTTGGTTGTTTAGCTGTATGTTTATTTCGGCTTATTACACTAAAAAAATCCTAAAACTATACAACGTAAATAATTCCATTATTCTTCTGGCTTGCGTACTGATTGTTATTAATCCCGTTTTGATATTCAGGGGAATACAGGCTTCGGCTTGTACCCATTGGCTATTCCTTGGCTCATTTTATTACTATTTAAAGCCTACCACTAAGGCAAATGTGGTGTCTAATTTTAAAAAACAAGGTTGGATGATGCTTTTAAGCGCTATGATTAATCCGTATTTGGCAATAATGACGACCGGATTTGTCGTGATTTTGGCCGTTAAGAATTATTTTTATGATAAATCATTGTCAGTTAAGCAAGCCATCGTATTACCAATCGTTTCCATTGCCGTAGCATTTCTTTTTTGGGTTGTCTTTGGAATGCTGGAGTTCAACAACAGCACTGAGTTGGACGTGGGAAATATATACGGTACTATTTATTCCTTTAACCTAAATTCTTTTTTTAATTCTTACGGTTTTTATTCTAAGTTCATTCCACAATTAGGAATGCTCAACGAACAACAGCACGAA
Source organism: Bacteroidota bacterium (assembly GCA_040388035.1). Classification (GTDB taxonomy): domain Bacteria; phylum Bacteroidota; class Bacteroidia; order Flavobacteriales; family Flavobacteriaceae; genus Flavobacterium. The sequence goes on from JAZKCP010000078.1 coordinate 27,883, forward strand.
GGATTTGCCTATTTGGGACTTGGACTGATTGTGGTCGTGTTGCTGTCTGTTGCCGCGTTTATATATTTTGTGATTACCAAAAGGATCAACAAAAGCCACCGCTTTGTTCTGCCGTTATTTGCTCTTTGTTTGCTAATGCTGATTTTTGCCATTACCAACACGGTTTCATACAATACAGAGGTTTTATTTACTTATCCGACATTAGGGATTATTAAGAAGCTTGGAAATGTCTTTAGGGCTGTCGGGCGATTTTCATGGCCATTTTATTATCTCATGATTGTCATGTCTATTCTTATCATTAGTAAGATTAAAGTTAAGCCTGTTATTATAGCTGTAGTTTTATTAGCGTTAACTGCCTTTCAAATTTATGATACGGAAAACCTTACCACTGCCCGCGATTTAAAACCCGGAAAATTTGTTTCAAAATTGGACGAGAAAAACTGGAAATCCGTTATTGACAATTTTGATGAAATAATTACCTA
>JAZKCP010000079.1:0-8914 GCA_040388035.1 Bacteroidota bacterium
TTCGATTGATTTAACGGTGAAAGAAGTAAAGGAAATATACGCTCTAGGAATTCGCGCGGTAAACATTTACGTAAAGGTTGATGAAAGCCTAAAAGACAACACAGGAAAAGAAGCCTGGAACCCAAACGGATTAATGCAGCAAGCCATTAAAGCTATTAAAACAGCTTGTCCTGAAATGATTGTAATGCCTGATGTCGCATTAGATCCATACTCCATTTATGGACACGATGGAATCATCGAAAACGGAGATATCGCCAACGATGCAACAAATGAAGCTTTGGTAAAAATGGCAGTTTCACATGCTCAGGCCGGAGCCGATTTTGTAGCGCCAAGCGATATGATGGACGGACGTGTTTTGCGTTTGCGACAAGGATTGGATGCTGCCGGATTTTCGAATGTGGGAATCATGAGTTATTCGGCAAAATATGCTTCGGCTTTTTATGGTCCGTTTCGTGATGCTTTGGACAGCGCGCCAAGAGAAGCAGATGTTGAAGTTCCGAAAGATAAAAAAACCTACCAAATGGATTATGCCAACCGTATCGAAGCCGTTAGGGAAGCACTTATGGATGTTGAGGAAGGCGCCGATATGGTGATGGTAAAACCCGGAATCGCCTATCTCGATATTGTTCGCGAAGTCAAAAACGCAGTCAATGTTCCGGTAACGGTTTTCCATGTTTCCGGTGAATATGCGATGATTAAGGCAGCATCGGAAAGAGGTTGGCTTGACCATGACAAAATCATGATGGAGCAGTTAATGTGCATCAAGCGTGCCGGTGCAAGTTTGATTTCGACTTATTTTGCGAAGGAAGCCGCGATTTTATTGAATAAATAGGAGCGATTGCTTCGGGATTTATCTGTTGTCCATATTCCCGCTGTCCGCACTACAAAGTAGTTGCTTCCATCGGGGCTAGTCTGAAATTGTATTGAATTGAAATGAAAAAAATTATAGTATTTATTGTTTTTGCCGCTTTGTTTTCATGTAAGGACAAAGAAGAAAAAACCGAAACTCCAGTCGACGAAACAGCAACTAAAATTTCAGGACAGGAGCTTTTTGAAGGCGAGGGAAATTGCATCGCCTGCCATAAACCCGACCAGAAAATCATCGGGCCAAGTTTGCAGGAAATAGCCAAAATCTACAAAGAGAAAAACGGCGACATTGTCTTATTCCTAAAAGAAGAAAGCGAACCCATTGTCGACCCAAGTCAGTATAGTGTCATGAAGGCGAACTTTGCCATTACTAAAACGATGAGCGATGAAGAGTTGAAAGCTTTGGAAGATTATATATATAGCTTTTCAAAATAATATTTGATAACTTTATCAAATGGAAACAGCCTTTATAGAGTCGCCACTCGGAATCACCAAAATTGTTGGCGATGACAAAGGCATTTCAGTAATTTCGGTTTTAAGCGAAGGCAAAATCACTGCTAAAATCTCGAAACAACTACAGGAATGTGTTTCCCAGCTTCGGGAATACTTTGATGGACAGAGAAATCATTTTGATTTCAAACTAAATCCACAAGGAACCGATTTCCAACAAAAGGTTTGGCAGGAATTATTGAATATTCCTTTTGGCAAAACCCTGTCGTATCTTGATTTATCCAAAAAACTGGGCGACGTAAAAGCTATTCGTGCTGTGGCATCCGCCAACGGAAAAAATCCGCTCTGGATAGTTGTTCCCTGTCACCGCGTAATAGGAACAGATGGTTCGCTCACGGGCTATGCGGGTGGTTTGTGGCGCAAAAAATGGCTATTGGAGCATGAGAGTCCATTTTAAGCAACAATCACTTTTTTAAAATTTTTCTTTCATATTTGAATTACATTACTTAATTTTAAGTCGGTAATTTCTTAATTTTTGTAAAATGATTGAAAAGATAAATCTCAATAACATACTTTTTTTCGACATTGAAACGGTTCCCGAAACTGAGAATTTCAATGAACTGGACAGTGATATGAAAGAGCTTTGGGAACAAAAAACCCAATACCAAAGACGCGACGAATTTACTCCGGAAGATTTTTATGAACGAGCCGGAATTTGGGCCGAGTTTGGAAAGATAGTTTGTATTTCCGTTGGCTATTTTGTCAATAAAGGAGATATTCGAAATTTTAGAACCACTTCATTTTTTGGCGAGGAAAAAAAGATTTTAAAGGACTTTTCTAATTTATTGGACACTCACTTTAACCAAGCGCAGCATGTTTTGTGTGGTCACAACGCCAAAGAATTTGACATTCCATTTATTGCGAGAAGAATGATTATTAACCAGATTGCTATTCCAAACAAACTCAATTTATTTGGCAAAAAACCTTGGGAAATTCCGCATTTGGACACTTTGGAATTGTGGAAATTTGGCGACTATAAACATTTTACGTCTTTAAAATTACTAACAAAAATTTTAGGAATTCCTTCCCCAAAAGGCGATATCGACGGAAGTCAGGTAGCCCATGTTTTTTATGTCGAAAAAGACATTGACCGAATTGTAATCTATTGCGAAAAAGATGTAATTGCTGTGGCACAAATCTTTCTTCGATTGCGAAGAGAAGCCTTATTGATAGACGACGAAATTATTCATGTATAAAAAAAGCCCCGATTTATCGGGGCTTTTTTTATATTTAATTTCTTTTTAAAATAATCTTTTTGGTAACTGTCGCCTCATCATTTTCAATATTGACTAAATACACCCCATCCTGAAGATTCTCGATTCCGAAAGAAGTATTTACCGAATTCGTTTCTTTTGAGAGAATTTGTCTTCCTTGTAAGTCGAATAATTTAATAGTGGCTGTTTCACTCAGTGCCGGAATAGTAATGTTTACTATTCCTTTTGTTGGGTTTGGATAGACACTGCTGTTAAAAATTGGATTTGTCGGTACTGCCAACGCATTTTGAACGCTGCATATATTAATGCTGAAACTGTTAATTGTTCCACCGTCTTCATTATTATGGTCATAAACCCTTAAAATCCATTCGCCGTCTGCAGGTAAAGAATTTAACGAACTCAACGGATCAAGAGGTGCAATAATGCCAGTCACTGCAGGATTGCCTCCACAGCTTAAAGGAGAACCGTCATCATCAATGGTACAACTGATATTTTGGAAATCTCCACAAGGAACATCCAATAACGTAATAACCGGACTTCCAATTGAGATTGGGCCTTCAAGAGTTACCGTTATATCTCCAATCCACGTATGGGTTATGTCCATGCTTACATTAAGGTCTCCAATAGTATAGCCACCAGTAACCAATACCGGAACGGTTGCTTCGGAATCGGGAACATCTGCAATAAAATTATTAGAAAAATCTTCGGCATCAAAGATATTGCTGCATTCTAAAGTACCTGTTGCAAACGAAATAATAGCTGCATTGGAAACTAAACCATTACCGCACGAATTTGAAGGAGTCACTCTCCAGTAATATCTTGTAGCTTCGACTAATCCTGAAACCAAATATTCATTATCGGTAACAATTTCGTCAGCAATTATGGCAGTAAAGTCAGCATTTTGAGAAACCTGAACATGATAAGTTTGTGCATTAGGCTGGTCTACCCAGGATAATTCTGTTGTAAGGGGTACTGCCTGTTGACCATTTGTTGGACTTTGTAATACTACCTGTTGGAATATTCCATTGAATATGCTTAAAGATTTATATCTCGTTTCAGTATCTGTGGAGCTTGTTCCTCTTATTCCAACAAAATATTCATTAGGCGCCACATTGGTTAAACCTGAAATGGTCATTGTAACTGCTCCATTAGCACTTAATGAGGTTGGAGAAAAAACAGCCGTAGCGCCCGCTGGTAAATCTACAGCAGAAAAAGTGGTAGTTCCCGAACCTGTTTGCGTATAATTAAAAGTATAAACCGCGGTTTGATTTGCACAAAGCGTTAAATTATCTGAAGTTGAATTGATTGCAAAAGCAGAACTCAATCCGGTAACAACTAACGAATATTTTTGACTCCCGGTTACTAATGCCCCTTTGTGGGTTATGGTAATTGTGTACACACCTGCAGCAGGGGCATCAATTTTTACCTGTTCAACGTTGTCCACATTATTATCTCCGACTCTTAACGCCGGACTATTTGGGTCAAATAATTTCCAAGGATAGTATGTAGTTCCATTTCTGGTAACTCTGATATCCAAATCGTTTACCAATACGGGCGTGTTCTCGTTAGCTCCTAAATTTCCCTGATAGGCTACACCGGGAAGATCTGTCCATGTGATAGATGCCATTAACGGAGTGGTTCCGTTAGAATTTACGGTCATCGTATAAACCTGATTGTTATTCAAATTTTCTTCAGAAACCCAAGAAGTTAAACCATTATTGGTAATTGTTTCTACAGCTTTTTTTGCATTCAATAAACCCCATCCAAAATTTGCATCAGGACCAACTTCTCCGGCATCATCAGAGGTGTGGCATACTAAACCTTTTAAGGTTGCAGCGCGCATAAAGCTGTTGGTGAAATTTTTATAATGTTGTTGTACTAGCACCAAAGTCCCGGCCACATTTGGCGAAGCCATGGATGTTCCTGACATTATTGCGGTGGCAGTATTGCTTGAAGAACCTGTTGAGGTTAAATTTGAACCATTTCCGGTAATATCTGGTTTTATCCTTAAATCATCTGTTGGTCCTTGACTGCTAAAACCGCTAATCACAATATTTGCAGTATTTACAGAACCATCAGCCGCAACAGTTACATCTTCGCAACTGGCAACTACCAAATTATTTTTTGCAGTTTTGTTGGCAACTAATTTGTCATAACCAAAGGCAATCGGCTCTGGGTTATTTTGATTTTGGCCTTCATTACCTGCAGACATAACAGCTAAAAAGTAAGGTGCATTGTAGGCAATATCATCCCATGCGGCTGAATCAGAAATATAAGATCCAATTAGCCAGGAAGGAAGGGTTGAACTACCACTTGTAATTGGCACACCATAAGAATGGTTAGAGATAAGCATTCCGCCTTGTATTTCCGAGATTACTTCCGATTCATCACTAGTCCAGTTAAAAGTTCTTGCGTTAGCCTGATATGCCATTCCTTTTACAGCCGCAGGCGAAGCAGCAGCAACCATAGTTCCACAAACGTGTGTTGAATGCGAAGAAAATGTGGTACCTGTTGGATCATCTCCTACAGTAACCCTTCCACCATAAGCAGTATGGCCAACCCTTACATTTCCGCCGTCCCATTCTCTGACAGTCATTCCCTGGCCATTTAAATTTAATCCGAGTGAACCACCGGTGTTTAAGTGATTTACCCTGGTAGATCTCGCTGCGGTCACATTATCAGTAGTATAATAAATTGGCAAACCTTCCGGAGAGAGCTTCATCAATTCGGTAATACTTCCGTCATCTTTGACAGTATAAATTGGCCAGTTATTGGCTTGTGCCTTTGCAATTGCCTTTTCTTTTTCAGCGCGCGCTTTTTCTCTGTAAAAAACCTCTTTTTCTTTAAGCAGCTGCATATCGTACTGAGCAGTGATTTTTTGGATATCTTCTTTTGATTGTCCAAAAAAGGAAGCGCTTACGAAAAGTAGTGACAATAGCAATAAGTATTTCTCTTTCATAATTTTATGTAAAAGTGGGTTGTGTGTTAATAAGTGTGCAAATATATATAAACACATAATTAATTATAGATTTCATCTTTAAAAATTCAGTAAATTTTGTAGAATGTTCACCATTTGTTGTCACATTGAATAAAAATTAATCCTAATTCTTAAATCCAAAATCGATAAATACTATATTTACAAAAAAACACTGTATGGTTTTAAGTAGATTTTGGCTGGCAATTTTTGTTTCATCCATAGCTTTTGTGATAATCAGTTTATGCATTGGAAGCAGCTATACCATTGATAATGTTTTGAATGGAAAAAAAGATGATCCTATTTTAATTTCCGAAAAATACTTAGAACAGGTACCTAAATTTATCATGGACAGCATAGAAAAAGCGCCTGAGCAAACCATGATTATCAATAGAGATACGCTCAATGCTGATACTACGTATGTTTATAAAGCTAAGACTGTTAAAATTTATTCGGGTGTTCAAAAATCGGATGGATTGTTGCCAACAGCCAAAAACAGCTTACTCGACTTAATACTTCCATTGATCGCTTATCTGGCCTTTTTCTGTGGACTAATGCAACTATTGATTGATTCCGGAGCATCCGAAAAACTGGCCAAAAAGCTAAGCCCGGTTTTTGTAAAAGTCTTTCCAACTGTTCCTAAAAACCACGAATCGATATCCTACATGACATTAAATTTTGCTGCTAATTTCCTTGGATTGGACTCGGCCGCGACACCATTTGGACTCAAGGCCATGCAGAGTTTACAGGAACTCAACAAGGAGAAGGACAGAGCCAGTGACGCGCAAATTATGTTTATGTGCCTGCATGCTGCCGGATTAACGTTAATTCCAACATCTATAATCGGTTATCGTGCCGCAGAGAATGCCGCCAATCCTGCGGATGTTATGCTGCCGTGCATTATCACCTCATTTATCGGAACAATTGCTGCATTTTTAATTGTTGGGATACGACAAAAAATCAACTTCAAAAGCGCTTCTTTAGTTGTTGCATTGATGGTAATAATAGCTGCAATAATTGGATTGTTATTCTACATTAATACGTTAGACTTGATTGGCAAAAATGAATTTACTTCGAACCTTTCAGGCTTAATGCTTGTCGCCATAATTGGGTTTACATTAATTTTTTCATTTATTCATGAGAAGAAATTCGTTGAAAAAAACACAACCATTTTTGATGCATTTGTGACCGGAGCCAACAATGGTTTACAAACCGGAGTTAAAATTTTCCCCTATGTGATGGGAATGCTGGTAGCAATTTCGTTTTTTAGGAATAGTGGTTTGTTTGAAATCATCAGCGACGGAATATCCATTGCTTTTTCAAATATTGGCGTAAGCAAACAAATTACAGATTCTTTGCCTGTTGCGATGTTACGTCCATTTAGTTCTGGCGGTTCGCGAGGGTTTATGATTGATTCGATGCGAACGTTCGGACCGGATTCCTTTACCGGAAGATTGAGTTGCATTTTCCAATGCAGCGCGGAAACTACCTTTTACGTGATTGCCGTTTATTTTGGAAGCATAAATGTTAAGAATACACGCTACACACTTGGAACTATGCTTTTGGTAGATCTAATTTGTGTGATTACGGCGATCTTCGTGGCGAGTTGGTTTTTTTAAAATAAACAAGATTTAAAATGTCATTTACCGAAACCTTTACCGATTTTTATAACAAAGTCAAAGCCAGTCTGGCTGATGGTACTTTTGCCAAATTAACGATGGCGAAAACTATTGGGAACACCGAATTAATGAATATTTATGTTCGCCCGATTGTAGAAGAAGGAATTTTGAAAATGGAACTCAAGTACAAATTCCAACAGGAAGAAATAATAGAAATCCATACAATTGATGCAGCACGTGATAAGCTGGTTACTTATATCAATAACCCGTTTATGTCGGCGATATTATTCACGACAGAATTTGATTTAACCTATAAACTGAATAAAAAGCGAGCGGTCTGCATCACTGAAAAAGCGAATACTTTTGGAAATGCTTCGGAAGTTTTATTGGAATACCTTAATCAATAACCATCTCCGGAATTTCTCCTTCAATAATTAAATCAGCTTCAGTTGAAGCTATAATATGTTCTACAGAAACACCTGGGGCACGTTCCAAAAGCTTAAATCCTTTTGGTGTTATTTCAAGAACAGCTAATTCCGTTACTACTTTCTTAACACAGCCAACACCGGTTAACGGCAACGTACATTTTTTTAGGATTTTGCTTTCACCGGCTTTGTTTACATGCATCATTGCTACGATTATGTTCTCGGCAGAAGCCACTAAATCCATTGCGCCGCCCATTCCTTTGACCATTTTTCCCGGAATTTTCCAGTTGGCAATATCGCCGTTTTCGGCAACTTCCATTGCGCCAAGAATTGTTAAATCTACTTTCTGGCTACGAATCATTCCGAAACTAAAAGCCGAATCAAAAAAACTTGCTCCCGGCAAAGTCGTAATGGTTTGCTTTCCTGCGTTAATAATATCTGCGTCTTCTTCGCCTTCAAAAGGGAATGGTCCCATTCCAAGAACACCGTTTTCACTTTGGAATTCAACTGAAATATCATTACGGACATAGTTAGCCACTAAAGTTGGGATTCCGATTCCTAAGTTTACGTAGTAGCGGTCTTTGACTTCTTTTGCTATTCGTTTTGCGATGTCGTTTTTATCTAGCATAATTTGATGATTTGAAAATTTGATGATTTGAAAATTAGGCTTTCTTGCTTGAAGAGATAATTTTGGATAAAATCAAATTTATAGATTGTATTTGTTGATCTAATTCTTCACTTGGGTTTGGATAAAATTCAGACTCCTTACAGATAGCTAACCAATACTGAATTTCATCAGCTTTACTTTCTGCGTTTTGAGCTTCTCTTATATTGGCTCCGATAGATGTTCCGCTTCTGAAAATTTGCGAAGCCATTTCGAAACGATTAGTTTGACGGATTTCTTCAGAGTAAGCAACTATTTTCAAAGCAAATTCAAAGCTCAGTTTTACAATTAAATTGTCTTTGTCGTTCCTCATCTTCAAATTTTCAAATTAACACATCTTCAAATTTATTTTTTTCTAACAGTTCGTTGCTCAATTCTTTTTTCAAATTTTTCGCCTTTAAAAATCCTTTGAACCAAAATTCCCGGGATGTGTATTTGATTTGGGTCTAGCGAACCAACAGGTAATAATTCCTCCACTTCGGCAATGGTAATTTTTCCGGCGCCTGCCATACAAGCGTTAAAGTTTCGGGCTGTTCCTTTAAAAATCAGGTTTCCGGCTTCGTCGCCTTTCCATGCTTTTACTATCGAAAAATCGGCTTTATAGGCTAGTTCCATTACATGCATTTTTCCGTTGAATTCAC
>JAZKCP010000079.1:8924-9454 GCA_040388035.1 Bacteroidota bacterium
TCGGTTCCAAAACCGGCAGGTGTAAAAAAGGCTGGAATTCCGGCTTGAGCGGCGCGGCATTTTTCGGCTAAAGTTCCTTGTGGTGTTAACTCGACATCCAATTCACCCGAAAGCATCTGGCGTTCGAATTCGGCGTTTTCACCAACATAGGAAGAAATCATTTTTTTGATTTGTTTTTTTTGCAAAAGTAATCCAAGACCAAAATCATCGACACCGGCATTATTTGAAATGCAGGTTAGGCCAGTGATTTCTTTTTTCACTAATTCGGCAATACTGTTTTCTGGAATTCCGCAAAGCCCAAAGCCACCAAGCATGATGGTCATATTGTCTTCAATACCTTGCAGTGCTTCTGTAACGGAATTTACTTTTTTGTTAATCATTGTAGTCTTTTATTCTGTTTTTAGCCCCGATTGCAACGACATCCTTTTGCGTTAGCAAAAGATATAGTGGAAAGCGGGATAAGCTTCTAATTTTTACAATCCAAATTCTTCAGGGTCTTGTTCTTCTTCTTCTGTTGGAACTGCTGTAGA
>JAZKCP010000079.1:9464-18733 GCA_040388035.1 Bacteroidota bacterium
GTAGAGTCAATTACGACTTTTTTTGGCGCCCAACAATCTACTTTTATGGATAAATTATCAGGCCGTTCAAATGGCTCTTTTGAAATCAGCAAATCTTTATCTTCATAACATTTTTTCATCATATAACCCCAAATTGGCAGAGCAGCGGTTGCACCCTGGCCATAGGTAATTCCCTTGAAACGTGCGGAACGGTCTTCGCAGCCGACCCAAACACCGGTAACTAAATTGGGCACCATACCAATAAACCAGCCATCAGATTGGTTTTGGGAAGTTCCTGTTTTGCCGGCAATCGGATTGGTAAACATGTATGGATAACCTGTCCAACGATTGTCACCGCTACCGCCACCCTGTGTTCTAAGACGAACTCCGGAACCTTCTTCGGTTACACCTTCCAAAAGTTTGACAACAGCATAAGCTATATCTTTGTTTAATACATCATGCGTTTCCGGAACAGGTTCGTAAAGCACAACGCCATTTTTATCTTCAATCCGGCTGATAAATTGAGGCTTGATATAAACACCCTGATTGGCAAAAGTGCTGTATGCGGCAACCATATCTTCCACGGTAATTTCAACGGCCCCAAGCGCGATCGATGCCTGAGTTGGAATCTCGGATTTCACGCCTAATTTTTTGGTTAATGCTACTACTGCTTCCGGGCCGACCTTATCCATTAGTTTTGCCGAAACCGTATTGATGGAATTCGCCAATGCTTTTTTCAAGGTAACCATTCCACGGTATTTGTTGTCTGAGTTTTTAGGTGTCCATGCTTCGGTGACGTGATGCCTTCCAACCGGAATTGTGAAAGGCGAATCTATTATAGAATCGCAGGGTGACATCCCTAATTGTTCAATCGCAGTAGCATAAACAAACGGTTTGAAAGTCGAACCAACTTGTCTTGCGCCTTGTCCAACGTGATCATATTGAAAATATTTATAATCGATTCCACCAACCCAAGCCTTGATATGACCGGTTTTTGGTTCCATGGACATTAAGCCGGCCTGGAGAAAATGTTTATAATATCGGATAGAATCAGTTGGAGTCATTAACGTATCGATTTCCCCTTTCCATGAAAAGATTTTCATTTTTGTTTTTACGGCAAACGAAGCAATGATTTCTTCTTCAGATTTGTCAAGCTCTTTCATAACGCGCCAACGTTCTGATGTTTTCATCGCGTTGTCCATGATTCTTTTGGTTTCCTCCGTAGTGATTTTTAGGAAAGGTGCATTCTTGTTATCTTTTTGCTCTTCAAAAAATTGCTTTTGCAGATTTTTCATGTGCGCCTGAACAGCTTCTTCGGCATGCTCCTGAATCTTTGAATCTATCGTTGTGTAGATTTTTAAACCGTCGCTGTAAATATCCCAATCACTTCCGTCTGATTTTTTATTTTCTTTCGCCCAATTTTTCATGTACTCGCGAAGGAATTCCCTGAAATACGTAGCTGTTCCTTCTTTGTGGCTTTCAGGATGAAAGTGTAAAACGATGGGTTGACGGGCTAATTTATCTTTGGTTTCTTTATCCAGAATGCCATTTCTAAGCATTTGTCCCAGAACCGTATTTCTTCTTAAACGGACTTTTTCCAATCGGCGTAAAGGATTATATAAAGATGGATTTTTAAGCATTCCGACAAACATTGCCGCTTCATCTATGGTCAAATCGCGTGGTTCTTTGCCAAAATACACTTTGGAAGCGGAACGAATTCCAACGGCTGTATTGACAAAATCGGCTTTGTTGAGATACATTGCAATGATTTCATTTTTGGTATACTGACGTTCCAATTTAACAGCTATAATCCATTCTTTTACTTTTTGGATAACACGGAAAAGCTTAAACGTTGAACCTTCGCCATGGAATAATAATTTGGCTAATTGTTGTGTCAGCGTACTCGCTCCACCATCGGCGCCTAATTTTAAAGCAGCGCCCAAAGTTCTTCTTGCGTCAATTCCGGAATGTTCGTAGAAACGCTCATCCTCGGTAGCCACTAAAGCTTTTACCAAATGCGGAGGTAAATCCTCAAATTTGATTGGAGTCCTGTTTTCATTGTAAAATTTCCCAATTGTTACGCCATCGGAGGAAATGACTTCGGTTGCTAAATTTGATTCCGGATTTTCTAAGTCCTCGAATGAGGGCATCCTTCCGAAAAATCCCCATGAGGCTAAAAGGAAAAACAGCGTCATTACTCCAAGGCCATAAAGAAATAACATCCAAAATTTCTTTTTGTAGTAATTAATGTCTTTAACCGGAGTGTTGCTTTTTTGTGCCATAATTTTATTCTGTAGATTCTATTCTGAAGCCAACGTCTGAAATACCGGGAAGTGCGGTTACACCTTCAATTTTTCCGGTTTGCCTTGTTGCGTGTTGTATGTGAACTTTGTAAATTCCTTTTTGGGTGAAGGTAACTTTGTCTTTATAAAAAAGCTTACTTTCCTTAATATCCGAAAAGCCATCGCCAAGAAGTGTTCCGTCAGGATTTGTCATTTGATATTCGAGCGTATCGACAGTTACCTTTCTGTTTGGTTGTTCCAATGAAACAATCAAAAATAAATTATTGAACGGGTAATCGTCGTTGTCACGGACATTTACATACAAATTAAAGAACTTATTCGAATCTAATTTTGGCAACTCGAAAGTCACGATGCTGTCTTTATGCCAGGTTTTTCCAACCGATTTATATTCGTCAAAAACCCTTTTTTTATCACAGGAAATAACTAAAAGCAGGATTAAAATAAAAAGGATGTTATTCTTTATTTTCATTCTTCTTTATAATTATAGGTTTTTTGTCTGCAGGTTTCTGGTTCAGCTTCGCTCCATTCGGCTTTGCCCCGGGTTGCTTTTGTCCTTGACCTTGATTTTTACCTTGTTCGTTTTTCTGGTTTTGGCTTGGATTCAATTTCGGTCCGTTCGACCTTGGCTCGGATGAATTCTGTTTTTGATCTGGAACCTTACTTTTATTTTTATTCCTGTTTTTATTTTTGCTCTTTTTTGGTTGGTCAAATCGAGTCAAACTCTCTTGTCCCATAGCATTATTAAAATCTTTTTCCGGTTCGGCAACCGTTTCTATCGCGAAATCTTCGAGAGAACTTACTTTTTTGTTTTGCTTGTTTTCGGCTATTATTTCTTTGACTTGTTCGATGTTCAATACATGCCAATTCGCAAAATTTTCGGTATAAGCAAACCACATAAGCCCTTTAAAAATATCCTGTTTTTGACAAATGGCATCGCCTTTTTCAGTTTTTAATTTGGTTTCGAAATCCGGGAAACCCTTTAAGGCATCCAAATAAGTATCCAATTCGTAGTTCAGGCAGCATTTTAATTTACCACATTGACCGGCTAATTTTTGTGGATTCAAGGACAATTGCTGATAACGCGCCGCCGAAGTATTTACACTACGGAAATCTGTTAACCAAGTAGAACAACAAAGTTCTCTGCCGCAGGAACCAATACCGCCAAGACGCGATGCTTCCTGACGCAATCCGACTTGTTTCATTTCAATTCTAGTACTGAAAACACGAGAATAGTCTTTAATTAAAAGCCTAAAATCGACCCTGTCGTTTGCGGTATAATAAAAAATTACTTTGGAGCCATCACCTTGAAACTCTACATCTGAAATTTTCATTTCCAGTTTGTGTACAATAGCCAGTTCACGCGCTTTCACCTGCATCGCCGCTTCTTTATCACGGGCATCGCTCCAAATATCGATGTCCTTTTGGGAAGCTTTACGATATACTTTTGGAATGTCGGGACTGGTGTGATTCACACCTTTTTTCTTCATTTGAATCTTTACCAATTCTCCGGTAAGGGTTACAATTCCAACATCATGTCCTGGAGAAGCTTCGGTAGCGACCACATCGCCAATGCTAAGGGTGAGTTTTTCGGTATTGCGGAAAAATTCTTTTCTTCCGTTTTTGAAGCGAACTTCAACACAGTCGAAAGCAGTTTCTCCATTGGGCAGGCTCATATTGGCCAGCCAATCAAAAACCGTTAATTTGTTGCAGCTATCGGTGCCGCAAGTCCCATTATTTTTGCATCCTTTTGGTGCACCACCATCAGACGTTGAACAACTTTGACAAGCCATAATTATATATGTAGTGTTGCAAAAAGCAACTTATAATTCATAAAACGATTAATTGGTAAAGATAGTATTTTAAAAAAATAAAAAACAATAAAAAATCCCAAATTCTAAGTGCTTGTTTTCACCCGAATTTGGAATTATTTCTCTTTAAAGGCGTAAAATCTACGCGATTATTTTAAACAATTTGTCTGATAATCGAATCCGAAAAGGCAAACTCATAGTGACTTTATCACCAGTTTTTGCAATAGTATTTTCACTTCCGTTGACAAACATTTTTTCAACAACAATTTCCTGGTTTCCTGTTGTTGGCCCGGAAATCAAAACTTTATCGCCAATAGTTAATTCTTGATTTTCGATTATGAAAAGACCAACTTGAGGTTTTGCGTAATAATGCTCTGCTTTGCCAATCAGCACTTTTTTGATTTTTATTTTTTGTCGGATGTCTTTAGATTTTTCGGCTGTAGCCAATGATTTATCTGAAAGTTCTCCGGAATGCTTGAATAATAGTTTTTCGGATTTTCCTTTTCTGAAAATCATGTTTCCATTTTTCACGCCGCTCCGCAATTTCACTTGATCAACCAAAGACATATGAATTATTTCCTGGCATTCAGCGGAACAACAGTTTTCCATGGCTACTTTACATTCGTCACATTGGATAAACAATAAATGACAGCCTTCGTTTTCGCAATTGGTGTGATTGTCGCAAGGTTTTCCACATTGATGGCATTGTGAAACAATATCATCCGTAATTCTTTCACCCAAACGATGGTCGAAAACGAAATTCTTACCAATGAATTTACTTTCCAAGCCTTCTTCTTTTATTTGTTTGGCGTATTGGATAATGCCGCCTTCCAACTGATATACATTTTTAAAACCCTGATGCTTGAAATAAGCCGAAGCCTTTTCGCAGCGAATTCCGCCAGTGCAATACATCACCAGGTTTTTATCGTCTTTATGGTTTTGAAGTTGCTCGTTTATGATTGGTAAACTTTCCCTGAAAGTCTCCACATCAGGAGTTATAGCGCCTTTGAAATGGCCAATTTCGCTTTCGTAATGATTCCTGAAATCAACCACAATCGTATTTGGATCATCGAGGATTTCATTAAAGGCTTTGGCATTTAAGTGAATTCCTTTATTGGTTACATCAAAAGTTTCGTCATTCAACCCGTCCGCTACGATTTTATGACGCACTTTAATCGTCAGTTTTAAAAAGGAATGATCATCCTGTTCAACAGCGACATTTAATCGAATGCCTTTCATGAAATCATACACTTCCAAAGTGTAGCGGAAAGCTTCAAAGTTTTCGGCAGGAACACTCATTTGAGCATTGATTCCTTCGTGGGCAACATAAATACGGCCAAGCGCATCGAGTGCATTCCAGGCAATAAATAATTCGTCGCGAAATTGTTGTGGATCTTCAATTTTGGCATACGCATAGAAAGACAACGTAAGGCGTTGCTGTCCGGCTAAATCAATTAGCTCTTTTCTTTCTTCTGCGCTTAAGGTGTTATACAGTTGCATGCTATAAACGTTTAAGTGAGAAATGTTCGGACTCTAAATGGAAGAATCCGGTGCAAATATAATCTGAAAATTTGGCAATTTGAAGATTTGAAAATGTGTTGAGCAAAAAAGAGCCACGAATTCACAAATTAATTCGTGCATTCGTGGCAATATTTATAGCAAATTATTGCTTAGCAGAATTCCGCGTAAGCGTCTTTCAGGTTCTCGGCAATCATTTCCGCAGGTCGGCCTTCAATGTGGTGACGCTCTAGCATATGCACCAATTCACCGTTTTTGAACAAAGCCATACTTGGCGACGAAGGAGGAAAAGGAAACATTTCTTCTCTTGCTGCATCAACAGCTTCTTTATCAACACCCGCAAAAACAGTAACTAAATGATCCGGCTTTTTCGCTCCGTCTAAACTCATTTTTGCTCCGGGACGGGCATTTCTTGCAGCACAGCCGCAAACCGAATTTACAACCACAAGTGTTGTTCCGTCAGCCTTAATAGCATTTTTTACATCCTCTGCGTTATATAAATCTTGAAAACCTGCGGCATTCAATTCGGCGCGCATGGGGTTTACCATTTCTTCTGGATACATAATTTTAAATATTAGATTTTAAATATTCGATTTTAGATTTTATTCCGCTGCGCTCCATACAATTCGGCTAGCCTCGGGTGAAAAATCTTCTGCAAAGATAACGAGATTTCCCTTTTTAAATTTTAAAGAAATCATAAAGAATTACTATCGTTGGATAACTTACTCTTTCCATTTTCGTTGGTAAGGGTAGGTTTCGTAAATAGCATTGTCTTCATTGAGTCGGTATCCTAATTTGTAATCTTCCTTAGCTTCTTTAAGCAATCTGTCTGCTTCATCAGATTTTCCAACCCTTGCCATGCAGATTCCCATATAAAATTTTGCGTCAGAAAAATTAGGATACAACTTTAGCGTTTTCTCAAAAATTGTAATTGCTTCATCATATTTTTCTAATTCATATTTTGTAATTCCCAGGTAAAATAAAGCCGTTGGATGTTCTAATCCTTGTCTTTTCTGAAACATATCATCAACATAATTTTTTAAATAGCTTTCTGCTTTTATATACTCATCAAGCTGAAGATATGATATTCCAATATAAAAATCATAAGAATGATCCATGACATATCCATTTCCAAATTTTTTCTTGCAATCCTCTAAATCGACAATAGCATCTTTGTATGATTTAGAAAAAATGCATTTCATAAATCCGCGGTAAGGCTGCCATCTTTCAGCATTATATTGCACAGCTTTGTCTAGAAAAGGCATTCCAACTTCATACTTTCGGGCTTTAAAATAGGGCATTGCTTTTTGCTGCCATAAATAGGCAATCGTACTGTCTTTTTTCAGGCCTTCATCGAGGCAGTTTTGCCATTCCGACATCTGGATGGTGTAATTATATTTTTGGGCACAATTGGTTACATATTCTTCAATGATCTTTTCCTGTTCCTTGTTTTTGGTTTCCTGGCCAAAAGAAGAAGCCATTGACAACAAGACAAAAAGAGAGAGTATTTTTTGCATCTAATTTTTTAAATAAAGATATAAAAGTTGACTACTTGAAAATACGACTTAACAGCGCCTTAACAAAAAGTCTTTTTGGGCATTTCCAGATTACCTGCAAATCTTCCCAAGCCGAAGTTTCCTCATCAAGGAATTTGAAGATTAGCGTTGGATTTCCTTTTTTGAAAAGTGCTGAAAAAACTTCGGAACCTTTGTCATTTCTTCTGTTCAAAACATCCAAAAACAACAAGTCATAAAACCAGAATTTATCTTTTTTATGGAATTTCCTAAAGTCGTTTTTGGTTTTGAGAAATCGAACCAAAGCTTTTGATTTTTTGACAGTGCTTTTAAAAGTGTAACCGGTACTTGCTTTTGTCCAACCGCCGGCAGAGCCAATGTTGACAATGTTTTTGGTGTTGTGTTTCCAAAACGGATAAGATGTCATTGGAATGTTTCCCTGTTCTTTTTCGATGATTTCGTATTCTGTGATTCCGAGTTTTTGAATATAATTTTGAATTTCGGCTTCGTATTCTGCTGCTGGAAGTAAGTCTTTTGAAAACAAAGTGTATTCAATCAACGCTTCGGTTTCCGAAGTTGGCAAAACGTATATAAATCGTGTATTTCCTTTTTGTTCAACTGAAAAATCCATGAATGTGGCACAATTTGGGTTGAAAACTGCTTCGTTGCTTTTGATAAACCAACCAATAAAATGTTGGTGCAGAAAAGGATATTTGTTTTGACTTTTTACAATTTCGGGGTTGAAAATCGAATTTAAAACTTTGTCACAAGTATAACTTTCTTCAGCAGTTTTAACGACACAATGATTTCCCAATTCCTGAAAAGCCAAGACTTTTTGATTGACAAAATGAATATTCGGATGTTTGGAAATAGTGTCAAAAGCCAAAATATAAAAATCCAAACTTTTAATCAATTTGTATTGATAAGGATCGAGGACTAATTGCCTTTTGAAGCCTTTATCGGCGAAAAGCGCGAAGTTCCATTTTTTGGAAATTATACTTGCAAACAAATCATTCGAATCCCAAAAGCACCAGGTTCGATCATTGCTTTTTTTGGAATCTTCATCAATCAATAAGATAGTTTTGTCTTCAAATTTTCCCGAAATTACCATTTCATAGACAGTCATCAAGGCTGATAAACCTGAACCTGTGAAAATGTAATGGTAGTGTTTCATTTATATCCGGAACGAAAAACCAAAAGCAATATAATGCTCTGGTGCATTATCGGTAATGCCAATTCCTGATGACAAATCTACCATAAAATTGTTGTTTATCAAATAAGTTAGACCTGCATCAAAGTTGTGATTGGCTTTATCCTTTTCGGGAGCAAAGCCAAACAATTCGGCATAGCAACCGACCTTTTTGTTGATGGAATAACCAGTTGTTAGGGTATAAATAAAAGTAGTTTCCGGACTCATTCCATCCCATTCACAACCTAAGTTATAACCCAGAGAGAGTTTATCCGAAAGCGTATGCTGCATAGTGAACCTAAATTCGGGTGCGACAAAATCAGATTTGTACCTTGAAGAAGCGGCATTTGGCAAACCAATATGACCAATTAAAGATGTTTTCGGGATAACTCCTTTTTCCTCACAAAGCCTGATTTTTACCCCGATTAGAACAGGAGTAAAGCCGGAATTTTTTTCGCTATTTATTTTTTCAGAAGCAAATTCAGTAATCAATCGTAATTCAAAGTTTTCGTTTACGCCATATTTCCATAAAACGGACGGCAAACTTGCGGTGTTGCTGATTTCATCATTTTTCTGGAACGTAAAACCTGTTTCAACCTGAAACATTCCTTTTGGAACAATCGCAGGCGTTTCGGTTTGGTCAGGTCGGTCACATTGTATTGGTTCAGTTTGAGCGTGAATTGCCACGCATCCTAAAAGACAAAACAGTGATACTAGATTTTGCATTTAAATAATTTTTAGACAAAGCTAAAAAAATATTTACCCTAATCAAATTTATTTTTATATTTGTGGAAATATTTTAAAAATGGGCAAGTCGTTAGAAGAAGTAAATCAATCGGTTCCTACTCAAAACAAAACCGGTGTTTTTCGAAAAATATTAGCATTTTTTGGTCCCGCGTATTTAATTTCCGTGGGCTATATGGATCCGGGAAACAGGGCGACTGATTTGGCTGGTGGA
>JAZKCP010000080.1:0-18167 GCA_040388035.1 Bacteroidota bacterium
GCAGAGCCAATCCTTTTGAATTATCAAGCGGAGCTTCGGGGGAAAGGCAGAGCCAATCCTTTTGAATTATCAAAGCGGAGCTTTGAAGGAAAGATGAGTCAATCCTCTTTCTTTATCACGCATAAACCATTGAGAAATCAGTGGTTTTTTTGTTTAAAAACCATTCCATAATTTGCAATAAAAGATTAGTTTTGCATTACAAATAAAACAACCGCATATTATGAGTAAAAAAGTAGTCATCGTTTCAGCAGTCAGAACACCTATCGGAAGTTTTATGGGTTCGTTATCAACTGTTACAGCTACCCAATTAGGTGCAGCCGCAATCAAAGGTGCGCTAAATAAAATCAAGTTAGATCCAAACTTAGTGGATGAAGTGTTGATGGGAAATGTAGTGCAGGCCGGAGTTGGCCAGGCACCAGCCCGTCAGGCTGCAAAGTTTGCGGGTTTACCTGATAATGTTCCATGTACTACAATTAATAAAGTATGTGCTTCGGGTATGAAAGCGGTGATGCAGGGCGCACAGGCTATTATGGCTGGCGATGCCGAAATTGTAGTTGCCGGCGGAATGGAAAACATGAGCTTAATTCCACATTATGTTCATATGAGAAACGGAGTGAAATTTGGCCCGACTACTATGGTTGACGGAATGCAGAAAGACGGTTTAACAGATGCTTACGATGGAAATGCAATGGGAGTTTGTGCCGACTTATGCGCAACCGAATATAAAATAACCCGTGAAGAACAGGATGCTTTCGCAATCCAATCGTATGATCGTTCGGCTAAAGCATGGAACGCAGGAAAATTCAATAATGAAGTTGTTCCTGTTGAAATTCCGCAACGTCGTGGCGAACCGATTATCTTTTCTCAGGACGAAGAATATACCAATGTAAAATTGGACAAGATTCCTGCTTTGAATGCTGTTTTTACCAAAGACGGAACTGTTACTGCAGCAAACGCTTCCACTATAAATGACGGAGCCGCAGCTTTAGTATTAATGAGCGAAGAAAAAGCAACAGCATTGGGATTAAAACCTTTGGCTTATATCAAGTCCTACGCTGATGCCGAACAGGAACCAAAATGGTTTACGACTTCGCCTGCAAAAGCATTACCAAAAGCGCTGGACAAAGCTGGCTTATCAATTGCTGATGTTGATTATTTTGAGTTCAACGAAGCTTTTGCAGTAGTTGGCTTAGCCAATGCCAAAATCTTAGGTCTTGACAATGACAAAGTAAATGTAAATGGTGGCGCGGTTTCTTTGGGTCATCCACTTGGATGTTCCGGAGCCAGAATTATAGTTACGCTAATTAATGTCTTAGAACAAAATAATGCCAAAGTTGGTGCAGCTGCCATATGTAATGGTGGTGGTGGTGCTTCGGCAATTGTTATTGAAAGAGCATAAACTTTATTTTATTTGAATGTTTGCAATTTGTAACCTTGCCATAATTCCTTTACGAGCCGAATCAAGCGACAGAAGCGAAATCGTTTCTCAAGTCTTGTTTGGCGAGCATTTCGAAATTTTGGAGACACAAAATCAATGGTCAAAAATCAAACTGCAGTATGATGATTATGAAGGTTGGGTCGATTCCAAGCAATACCAAACTATATCTGAAAAGAGCTTTAAGGCATTGTCAAAAGATGCTACAATCTTAAATTCTGATTTGGTTGAATATGTAACCAATCCTCAAAATATATTGCTTCCAATTCCGTTAGGTGCATCATTATCTTTCTTACATCACAGCGAAATCAACGTTCAAAATTTTGAATTTGAAGGCATGAGGGCAAGCGGTGTCAAACCAAAATCTGATTTGATTACAACAGCTTTTATGTATTTAAATGCTCCATATTTATGGGGCGGCAAAACACCTTTTGGCATCGATTGTTCAGGGTTTACGCAGATGGTTTATAAGCTTAATGGATATCCGTTGCTTCGTGATGCTTCACAGCAGTCTACGCAGGGTGACGCCTTGAGTTTTATTGAAGAAAGCGAGCCTGGTGATTTAGCTTTTTTTGATAATGAAGAAGGGAAGATAATCCACGTTGGGATTATCATGGATAATAATTACATTATCCACGCGAGCGGAAAAGTAAGGATTGACCGTTTGGATCATCTGGGAATCTATAACGCAGAACAAAACAGGCATACGCACCGTTTGCGTGTCATCAAAAAAATCATTTAAACCGTCTCGTTTTTTGGAACAAGACGGTTTTTTTATTTAAATTTAGATTTCTAAAACCTTCAATATGAAATCTTTTTCCAAAATCTTATTACTTTTTACAGTAATTATTGCCTCAAGCTGCCTTAAAAAAAGTGAAGACAAAACAGTTGATGACGAAACAACAGTTGATTCAAGATACCAACCCAAGGAATTCGTTGAATTAAAGCATCCTGAATGGGCAAAAAATGCCACCATCTATGAAGCCAACATTCGCCAGTTTACTCCCGAAGGAACTTTCAAGGCTTTTGAATCGCATCTGCCGAGAATAAAAGCAATGGGAATTGATATTATTTGGCTGATGCCAATCCATCCTATCGGTGTTGAAAAAAGAAAGGGAACTTTAGGCAGTGAATATTCAGTAAAAGATTATTACGGAATAAATCCTGAATTTGGAACTAAAGAAGATTTTGAAGCCTTGGTAGATAAAATTCACAGTATGGGAATGTATGTTATAGTAGATTGGGTTGCGAATCACTCTTCCTGGGATAATCAGTTAGCAAAAGACCATCCTGATTGGTACACCAAAACGGAAGAAGGTAATTTTCAGCCTACGCCTTGGTACGATTGGGATGACGTAATTGATTTTGATTACGACAATCCCGAATTGCGAAAGTACATGACCGAAGCGCTTGTCTATTGGGTAAAGGAATGTGATATCGACGGTTATCGCTGCGATACTGCCGGTTTTCTCCCGACCGATTTCTGGGATAATGCCAGGGAAGAAATGGATGCTGTAAAACCAGTTTTTATGCTTGCCGAATGGGAATCACGCGACTTGCATAAAAAAGCGTTTGACATGACGTATTCGTGGACGTTTTTCGATAAAATGGTTGCTGTCACCCGCGATAAAAAAAGTATGGCAGGTTTGGTTGAATATATGGCGCACGATGTAAGCACGTTTCCGCGTGACGGTTACCGAATGCTTTTCACCGATAACCACGATATGAATTCCTGGAACCATAATATGTTTCACAATTTCGGTGACGGATTGGAAGCCTCAATGGTTTTGTGCGGTACAGTTAATGGAATGCCATTGGTTTATGGCGGGCAGGAAGCCGGGCTAAATCGGTCGTTGAAATTTTTCGACAAGGATTTAATTGACTGGAGTAAAATGCCTTACGAAGGACTATTTAAAAAACTATTTGAATTGAAACATAAAAACAAAGCTTTGTGGAATGGTAAAAATGGTGGAGTTATGATACGTATTTACAGTGATAAAATGGACCAGGTCATTTCATTTTCAAGAACCAAAGAAAACGACAAAGTAATTACAATTGTCAATTTCAGCGATAAACCAACAATAGTAAAACTGGATTCAAAATACCAAAAAGGTGAATATACCGAATTGTTTTCGGGAACAAAAACCATTCTGAAAGGTGAAGATGTTTTTAAGATGAAACCTTGGGAATATCAGGTTTTAGTAAAATAAAAAAGACCGCTTTCGAGAGGTCTTTTTATAATATCTTTTAAATTATTTCAATAAAAAATTGAGCCCGACATTTATACTCGAACGACTGTTGGTAAGCGAAGCATACCCTGGCTCTTTATTTATGTCTGTGAAACCACCCTGTCCTTCAATTTCGGCGAAGAATTTCAGTTTGTTTGAAATTGGGAGTTTGACACCAATTCCGGCAGCCAAACCAAAATCATTGGTATTGAAAAACTCTTTTACGTCTGCATCAAATTGCGTGTCTTTTGCGCTCATAAGAAATCCGAAGTAAGGTCCAAAATTTATATACCATTCCCTCTTATTCCCAAAATGCCAATTGGCCATTACCGGAATGGTCAAATAATCTAAATTATAATCTGTTGGATAATATTCTCCATCGTCAGTATTTAGTATCACATCATTATCCCAACCTTTTTGATCATAAATCATTTTTACTTTTAAACTCCAAACACTGGAAAAGTAATAATCAAGCGATCCACCGACATTCAATCCCGTACTTGAATCATACGAATACTCATTATCGGAAACGGAGGAACTGTTAAAACCAATATTAAGGCCAAATTCAACATCTCCCTTCTTTTGGGCCGAAAGATTTGATGATATTCCAAATGCCATAAGGGCAACTAAAATGATTTTTTTCATAACAATAGTTTTTTGTTTATTCAAAATTAAGCTATTTTTCAACTAATCAGCAACGCCAATTAAATTTCTTTTAAGGCTGAAATTAAATAATCTATTTCCTCTCGGGTGTTGTAATGAGAAAATGAAATACGCAGGCTTGGTTTTTTCAAATCTTCGTCGTTTAACATTTCAGCCAATACATGCGATGGTTTTACACTACCGCTTTGACAGGCGCTTCCACGCGAAACAGCAATTCCTTTCATATCTAAGTTGAACAAAATCATAGCCGTTTTTTCTGGAGTAAAAGGTAATAGAACATTCAAAATATTGTAAAATGTATTGCTTCCATTTATTATAATATCCGAAAACGACTCTTTCAATTTGTCAAAACAATAATTCTTTAATTCCGTGATCTCGTTTCTTTCTTTATCTAGATTTTCATAAGATAATTCCAAAGCCTTTGCCATTCCGGCAATTTGATGCACTGATTCGGTTCCGGCACGCCACCCTTTTTCCTGTTCGCCGCCAAACAACATTGGCTGTAAAACCAAATTTTTACGGATAAATGCAAAACCAACGCCTTTTGGTCCGTGAAACTTATGGGCACTGGCGACTAAAAAATCAACCTCCAATTCTTGTAAATTCAATTCGGTTTTCCCGATGGATTGAACCGTGTCACAATGAAACAATACTTTATTTTGGTGACACATCGCTCCTATTTTCGCAATATCATTAATCACCCCGGTTTCATTATTCACATGCATTAAGGAAACTATCGTTTTGGCGGTATTGGAAAACAATTCTGAAAATTGTCCATAATCTAAAGTTCCATCATGGGAAACATCCACAAATTCAACTTCAATTCCAAATTCTTCGTGCAACGCCTGAACGGTATACAGAGTAGCATGATGTTCTACTTTTGATGTAATTATCCGTTTTACGCCAAAGTCTTTAACAGCGCTTCTTAAAATCCAATTGGTAGCTTCGGTAGCTGTAGACGTGAAAACAATTTCCTGTGCATTACAATGCAAATATTTGGCTATGGTTTTTCTTGCCGTTTCAATAACGGCTTTAGCACTTCTTCCGACACTGTGTGTTGAGGAAGGATTTCCATACTCTGACTGCATCACTTTCATCATTTCGTCAATAACTTGTTGACGAATTGGTGTGGTTGCTGCGTTATCGAGGTATATTTTTTTCATTGTGCAAATATAAAAGTACTGTTCTTAATTAAATGATAAAAGGCAAAATTTAATAGTATAAAAAACTTATTTTTGCTTAAAAATTATACTATTCCAATGAAAAGAATTTTATGTTTACTCTCGTTGTTACTGTTTCTTACTGCTTGTGACGACGGAGATTTAACCGTTGATGTTATCGATTTTTCTGAAGTAACTGCTCAAAAATGCAGCGCTAAAGATGTTATTTATAAAATTAAGGATGCAGAAATGCTTTTTATTGAAATTCCGGCTTCGGCTTTTCCAATTGATCAAACCCTTGATGATGAACCGGTAGTAGTGGCAATAAATTCAACCAATAAAGTTACTTATAGAAAATTTGCGGGCACAGTAACTTCCTCAAATATTTGTCCAACTGCTCCAGATGTCACACCCAATTTAATAGAACAATGGAATGCCACTTCGGGAACAATCCAAATTACATCTACGGCAATTAAGTCGACTAACACAACCGACAATTCTACACGGATTACCGGTTATACCTATAATATTGTTTTTAACGATATAACGTTCCAAAAACCAAGCGGTGAGCAAACATATCAAACTTTTCTTTTTGGAAATTACGCGACTACCGTAAGTCCGTTAGCTTTTGGATTTAACGAGGAAGTGGACAAAAGTGCCTGCAGCACAAAAGTTTATGATTTTAGCGGCAGCGAAGTTTTCACTTTAGATGTTGCTGATTATGATGCATTGTTTACCCATGATACGACAACTCCAAGAACCGTATTGATAAATTCCGACAACAAAGTATCTTATCGATTATATTCCAATTCAATTACTGATGCGTATTTCTGTGCGGGCACTATTCCGACCTTACTACAACAATGGGATGCGATTGATGGAATTGTAGGCACAAGCGGGATAATCGAAGTGAGTACAACATCGTTAGGTAGTCAGTATCAACATACAATTCGTTTGAAAAATGTAACCTTGAAGAAAGGAAACAGTGAGTTTTTTCTAGGCGACGATTATCTTTTTGGGACATTGATAACCGATTAATCCTATCAAAAAACGATCATGCCAACTGACTGTATTAGCTATCAAAAATCAGGATATTTCACTAAATTAATTATAGATTATTTAGACGAAAAGCCCGAATTGAAATCGCTTTACAATCGTTTTCCATTACTGGAAAATTTTAAAGTCCAGTTGGAAGAAAAAGCCCAAAACTATCCGGCAGAAAATAGAAACCAATTGGTTGCAGCACTTGAAAATCAGTACAATGGTTTTCAGATGTCAGACGCTACGGAAGCTAATATTTCACTTTTATCTGATTCAAAAACTTTTACTGTTACAACAGGTCATCAACTGAATTTGTTCACTGGGCCATTGTACTTTTTATACAAAATTGTTTCCACTATCAATCTGTGTACCGAATTAAAGAAAGAGTTTCCGGCTTATAATTTTGTCCCGATTTATTGGATGGCGACCGAAGACCATGATTTTGAAGAAATCAATCATTTTAATTTCAAAAACGCTAAAATCAACTGGAGCAAAGAAAGCCATGGACCGGTTGGAAGGCTTTCAACGGAAGGATTGAACAAAGTTTTGGAAGTATTTGCTTCAGAATTAGGTATTGGCGAAAACGCCGCCCATTTAAAAGATATTTTCGAAAATAGTTACCTCAAGCATGATAACCTTTCTGATGCTACGCGATTTTTAGCTAACAAATTGTTTGGCGATAAAGGCTTAGTCATTCTTGATGGTGACGATAATACTTTGAAGCAATTATTTATTCCTTTTGTCAAAAACGAATTAATCAATAAGACATCTTTTCAAAAGGTTACGGACACCAATTCATTGCTTGAACCTCACTATGATATTCAGGTAAATCCAAGGGAAATCAACCTATTTTATATAGAGAATAATCTGAGGGAACGAATCTTATTTGAAAATAATCAGTTTAAGGTTAACAACACCGAACTCGCTTTTTCAGAAAAAGAAATTTCAGATTTATTGGAAAGCAATCCTGAAAAATTTAGTCCTAACGTTATTCTTCGTCCTTTATATGAAGAAATTGTTTTACCCAATTTGTGTTATATCGGCGGCGGCGGTGAAATAGCCTACTGGCTGCAATTAAAATCAACTTTTGAAGCCAACAAAATAACTTTTCCAATACTTCTTGTGCGAAACTCTGTTTTGCTGGCAACGGAAAAACAAATCAAAAAAGCGGATAAATTAAAGCTTTCCTGGGCAGACTTATTCAGCAATCAGCAAGAGTTATTTACCAAAAAAACCAAAGAATTTTCCAAATTCAACCTAGATTTCTCGGAACAAAAAGAACAATTGAAACAACAGTTTGAAAAGTTACTCATAATTGCCAATCAAACTGACAAATCGTTTATTGGTGCAGTAAAAGCCCAACAAGCAAAACAAATAAAAGGCTTGGAAAATCTTGAAAAACGATTGTTAAAAGCAGAGAAAAGAGTCTATGCCGAAAAGCTGGAACAAATTATTTTGCTGCAAAACGAGCTGTTCCCCAATCAGGGATTGCAGGAACGAAAAGCCAATTTCTCGGAGTTTTACCTCGACATAAATGACAAGCTTATTGAAAAATTGCTTCTGGAAATCAGGCCGCTAGCTCCTAATTTTACCATAATTACCTTGTGATGATAATAAGTTTTCAACACGAAAACGTTTTCGCCACCTCTATTTTTTATATTGTGTAATTTTTTGATTTACTTTAGATTAACCTTAATTTCAAAACTTTATGAAAAAACAATTACACTTAATTTTAGCATTGCTTTTATCCACACAAATAAATTACAGCCAGGTAATTTCAATGATTGGAACGACGAGTCCTTCAGGAAGTTGGGGCATAGATACCGACATGCTCACAACCGATAATATTACTTATACCTTGTCCAATGTTACTGTAACCACAGCTAACAGCGCCGATCCTAACTCCGGAATGAAATTTCGGCAAGATCATGATTGGGTAATTAATTGGGGTTCGGCAACATTCCCATTGGGAACCGCAACTCAAAATGGTCCAAACATTATCACTACCGCAGGGACTTATGATGTGACTTTCAACAGAAGTAACGGAACTTACACCTTTATTCCGTCTGGTTACCCAAGTATCGGAATATGGGGTCCTGCAGTTGATGCTATAAATGGTTTTGGTGGCGCCGATGTGGATATGGTAACTACTGATGGCATTATTTATACACTTTCCGGATTTAATTTCACGAGTGGAACAGCCTACTTTAGGGAAAATAATGCTACAGTTAATGTTTGGGGAAGTACCTCTTTCCCAACAGGCACAGCTGTACTGGGCGGACCAAGCATTCAGGTAACCGGTGGTGAATGGTTTGTAACCTTCAATAAAAATACCGGCGCCTACAGTTTTGTTTTTCCAAGTATTGGAATTTTGGGATCGGCAACTTCTGTTGGGTGGACTGCTGAAGATATAGATTTATCGACAACCGATGGTTTTGAATATACTATTAATAACTTAATATTGACAGATGGTTTTGCAAAATTCAGAAAAGATAATTCCTGGGATCAAAATTGGGGATCATTGGGCTTTCCATCTGCAACCGGAATACAGAATGGTCCGGATATTCCGGTAACCGCGGGAACCTATGATATTGTTTTCCAAAAAAGCACCGGCCATTATTTGTTTACCAATACACTATCCACGCATGAAAATTCAATTTCAAAATTAAAAATCTATCCAAATCCGACGAGCAATTTTTGGAACTTCATGCATACGGCAACTATCGACAGCGTTGAAGTTTTTGACGTAACCGGTAAAATTATCCAAAATTTTGCGCCAAATGCCTCGCAATTCCAATTGGATGGAAGCGCGTTTAGCAATGGTGTGTATTTTGTGAAAGTCAAATCAGGCCTGGATTTTGCCGTGCAAAAAATTATCAGGAATTGATAGCCGTTCTATTTTTAATAATGGTATAAAAGCTTTACTTTTGCACCCAAATTAAAATAAAACAAAAATGGCAACGAATAGAACATTTACAATGATTAAACCTGATGGCGTTGAAAACGGACACATCGGTGGAATTTTAAATATGATTACTGAAGGTGGTTTCAGAATCGTAGCAATGAAATTAACGCAATTGACAGTAGCGGATGCAAAAGCATTTTATGCTGTACACGCTGAAAGACCTTTCTACGGAGAATTGGTAGAATTCATGACACGTGGACCAATCGTAGCAGCTATCTTGGAAAAAGACAATGCTGTTGAAAATTTCAGAACATTAATCGGAGCTACAAATCCGGCGCAAGCTGCCGAAGGAACTATCCGTAAAAAATATGCGACATCTGTTGGTGAAAATGCAGTTCACGGTTCAGACAGCGATGAAAATGCGGCTATCGAAGGCGCATTCCACTTTGCAGGAAGAGAGCAGTTCTAATCAGAAACTGATATATTATATAAAATCCCATTTCGAAAGAAGTGGGATTTTTATTTGTAACAATTTTCGCTATAATTATACTAAAAAGCAATATTCTTCGTTATAGAATCATTACTAACCAAAATTTAAATTCCATGAAAAAACAACTGTTCTCAGTTTTAGTGATTCTAATCTCTTACACCGCTTTGGCTCAAACAACATCTGAAAAAAAAGAGAACAATTTTGAATTTGAAGTGAATACTAAATTAGGATTTGCCAAATTAAGGCAAACGGGTAGTGTTCCATTGAACGGAAATGTTAATGGCGCCGACATCTTATTCTCATTACCGTTGGGAAAAAAATGGGATATCACTTCGGGCATAGGTTTTTTTGAATATAATGCCAACACAAATATTGCTGGAAATACGGCAAGTTTGAAAAATTCATACCTTCACATCCCATTACAATTCAATAGTGACTTTGCCATTTTCAATAAAGAAAATCCTGAAAATCAAAAAACTTTTTTCACTGTCGGATTAGGATTGTATGCCAATAGTTTGCTGAAACAGGAATTGGAAACCGTGACCGGAAATAGCAGCGCAAAAAATCAAGGCTGGAATTTTGGATTTTCAAGTCAAATTGGAGTTAAATTTCTTCTTTCGGATGCCTTTAACATTGGTATAGGTTTGGAAGCCCAAAGCGATTTTACCGAAATGGAAAAAGATGGGAATGAGCAGCACATAGAAAACATTAATGCCCTGTATTTTAAAATGGGGTTTAAGTTTTAAAACCAACGCAATTTATTCCTGATTACTCATTAAGAAGACGTGCAAACCATTAAAGCCAAAATAGAAATCATCGGAATTAATCCGTACATCCTTTTACCTGAGGAAGTTTTGATGTCGCTATTTAAACAAGCCGGCAAAGAGAAAGGGCCGATTCCAATAAAAGGAATTATTAACGGCAAACCATATATTCAGACATTGGTCAAATATAGTGGCGCGTGGCGGCTTTACATCAATACAACAATGCTGAAAAATTCACCAAAACTAATTGGTGAAACAATAGAAATTACTGTTGAATTTGATCCGATAAAAAGGGTTGTGGAGCAGCACCCGAAACTTATAAAAGCTTTAAAAGAGAATAAAGAAGCCAAAGCCATTTTT
Organism: Bacteroidota bacterium; assembly: GCA_040388035.1. Classification (GTDB taxonomy): domain Bacteria; phylum Bacteroidota; class Bacteroidia; order Flavobacteriales; family Flavobacteriaceae; genus Flavobacterium. Next base: position 11,047 of record JAZKCP010000080.1, read on the forward strand.
GACAATCTCAATCCTTCTTCACAAAATGAAATCGTGAGATATATTTCCAATTTAAAATCTGAAGAAAGCATCGACAGGAATGTAAATAAAGCAATTAATTTTTTATTTGGCAGGGAAAGATTTGTTGGCAGGGAGAAACCTTAAAAATGTAACAATAAAAAAGCCCCGATTACTCAGGACTTTAATTTGTTATATTGAATTTGATCTTATCCCGCAAGGAACTCTACCAATTTGATGATATCCGATTCCTTGTCAAAATCAATATTGGTTTGTTTGACGAATGCTTCTATTTCAGCCTTTTTATCTGGGAATAGTTTAATTAATCCTTTCTTATTTGACGGAAATTCATAAATCTCTTTATCATTTTCCTTTAAGTAGTAAGTATCTTTTACCCTTTCTAAACTGGCCGGAATATTTTTATCAAATCCACTTTTAGCAAGTTTCTCCCTAATATAAATAATATTCTGCTTTTTAAACAAGGTGAAATTATTTTTCTCCGTAAGCCAGATAAGATAGCCTGTAGTCGATTTACCTTTAGAATTATAGTTTTCAAGCTGGTATTTAGTGTTGGTAGTTGTAAACGTAATGGTTTTATATTTTCCGATTTTATTCAGTACTAAAGTATCCCTATTTGAATTGACAAACTCGAATTCGTCACTAAAGACATCATAGCGCAACATAGCTTTTTCACGCATATTACTAATTGTTGCGGAAGTAAACATTTTATTTAAATAAGGTGAGCCTAATGTTGTAGGACGCTCATACTTAAGTTGTTTATTTATCGCATATTCATTTAATACATCTATAATCCTGTCCCTTTCATGATTTTGAGAATACACAATAAAAGAAAACAGTAAGGCGATAATCGCGATGCTAAATTTTTTGTTCATTTTTCTTTGGTTTTTAAAGCTTAAAGCTACTATTTTAGTTTCAAAGTTTTGTTTAAAAATTCATTTTTAACATTAAGAACCATCCATAAATAGAAAGTCCCAATTTCTTGGGACTTTTTATTATTGCAAACTTTTTAAGCTTTGTTCTATCGTAGCAATCTTTGCCAAAGCATCAGCTTCTTTTTTGCGTTCTATTTCCAGCACTTTTTCGGGTGCGCCGCCTACAAACTTCTCATTGGATAATTTGCCTTGCACACTGCGTAAAAAGCCTTGTGTGTATTTTAGCTCTTCAGTCAGCTTCGCTATTTCGGCAGCAATATCAATAGTACCTGAAACCGGAATAAAATACTCATTAGATTTCACTCTGTAAGTCAATGCTCCATCAATTTTTTCAGTTATATAATCCAAAGAAACTATATTTCCTAACTTCATGATTATGCTGTCAAAATAAGTCGACACTTTTTCGTTGTTTACTACTTTCAAATCGATAGCATCTTTCATCGCGATGTTTTTCTCTTTACGAATGGTTCGCAAGCCGGCAATAACCTCAGAAGTAAACTCGAAATCAGTGATTAGCTTTTCATTAAACGAAGTCATTTTTGGATACTCCGCAATGATTAACGCTTGTTCCGGAGTTCTATCGGCAATATACTGCCAGATTTCTTCTGTCAGGAATGGCATAAACGGATGAAGTAATTTTAGATTAGCTTCCAACATTTCAATAGCTTTGTTGAATGTTGCTCTGTCGATTGGCTGCTGGTACGCCGGTTTTATCATTTCTAAAAACCACGAACAAAAATCATCCCAAACCAATTTGTAAATCGCCATCAGTGCATCCGACAACCTGTATTTTTCAAAATGATCTTCGATTTCAATCAATGTTTGCTGCAACTTCGCTTCGTACCATTCAATTGCAACTTTAGAGCTTTCGGGTTGGGCAATATCTGCAACTTCCCAACCTTTAATAAGTCTGAAGGCGTTCCAGATTTTGTTGGCAAATGCTTTTCCGTTATTGCATAATTCTTCATCAAACATAATATCATTTCCGGCAGAAGCACTTAAAAGCAATCCGACACGAACACCATCGGCACCAAATCTCTCTATCAACTCTAAAGGTTCAGGTGAATTTCCTAAGGATTTTGACATTTTACGACGCTGTTTATCACGCACCAAACCTGTCAGGTATACATTTGAAAAAGGTTTCTCCCCAGTATATTCGTAACCTGCAATAATCATACGAGCTACCCAAAAGAACAAGATATCCGGTCCGGTAACTAAATCGTTTGTTGGATAATAGTATTTGAAATCTTCATTTTCAGGATCAAGAATGCCACCAAAAACAGCCATTGGCCACAACCATGATGAAAACCATGTATCTAAGGCATCAGCGTCTTGGCGCAAGTCAGAAATACTGAGTTGGAAGTTAGAAGTTTTTTCCTGAGCTAGTTTTAAAGCATCATCGATATTTTCAGCAACCACAAAATCTTCTTTTCCATCGCCATAGAAATAGGCAGGGATTTGTTGTCCCCACCATAATTGACGGGAAATATTCCAGTCGCGGATATTTTCTAACCAATGACGATACGTATTGTCAAAACGCGAAGGATACAACTTAATCTCTTTGGTTTCCAATACCGCTTTGATGGCTGGTTTCACCAATTCTTCCATGCTTAAAAACCATTGGTCGGATAATCTTGGTTCAATTACTGCTTTGGTTCTTTCTGAAGTCCCGACTTTGTTTAAATAGTTTTCTGTTTTAGCTAAAGCGCCAGAAGTTTCTAATTCTTTGGCTATTTCTTCACGAACAACGAATCGGTCTTTTCCTTGATAATGCAATCCGAAACTATTTAAAGACGCATCTTCGTTGAAGATATCAATGATTTCAAGATTGTGTTTTTCGCCCAAGGTTTTATCGTTCATATCATGAGCAGGAGTAACTTTAAGACAACCTGTTCCGAATTCAACATCTACATACTCATCTTCAATAATTGGCACTACTCTGTTGCAGATTGGCACAATTGCTTTTTTACCTTTCAGTTGAGAGAAACGTTCATCATTTGGATTGATGCAAACAGCAGTATCCCCGAAAATGGTTTCAGGACGTGTTGTAGCCACAGTCAGGAAATCGGAACTTCCTTCGATTTTATATTTTAAAAAGTATAGTTTTCCTTGTCTTTCTTCAAAGATTACTTCTTCGTCAGATAAAGTTGTTTTAGCTTCCGGATCCCAGTTTACCATTCGGTAACCGCGATAGATATAGCCTTTGTTGTATAAGTCTACGAACGATTTTATTACAGATGCCGACATATCCGGGTCCATCGTGAATTTGGTTCGGTCCCAATCGCAGGAACAACCTAATTGTTTTAGTTGCTCTAAGATGGTTCCACCATATTTATCTGTCCAATTCCAAGCGTGTTTTAGGAATTCTTCGCGCGTTAAATCGTTTTTGTTGATTCCTTCGCTTTTTAGTTTGGCCACAACTTTCGCTTCAGTCGCAATAGAAGCGTGATCTGTTCCCGGAACCCAACAGGCATTGAATCCTTTTAATCGCGCACGGCGAATAAGCACATCCTGAATTGTGTTATTCAGCATATGTCCCATGTGCAAGACTCCGGTCACGTTTGGTGGCGGAATGGTGATGGTATATGGTTTTCTATGGTCGGGTTTTGAATGAAAATAGTTATTTTTCATCCAGTAGTCGTACCATTTTTTTTCTACTGCTGCTGCGTTAAACTGTGCGGGAATTGACATATTTGGTAATTCGGTTATTTGTGTATTAGGTTATGTGTTATAAAAATGCAATACGTTTTTCATTTAGCCCCGATTGCAACTGGCTACCATGTAGCGTGGAAAGCGGGAAAATGGATTACTGAAAAATCCCAAGCCTTTCGCTCCTCAATCATTTGGCATGCCTTTTGTTAACTGACTGCAAAAGTAATTAATAAAGACTTTAGAAAAAATTAAGAATTAAATTTTTGTGTATTAATTTAAACAAGGTAAATTTACAAACCAAATAACATATTTAACATATGAAAAAATATCTACTAGTAACAGTGCTTTTGATGAATGCTGCGGTTTTTGCCCAAAAAGGTCCAAAAATTGAGTTCAAGGATAAAGACAACACCATTGATTACGGAACGGTAAATAAAGAGGATGACAACGGCATTCGTACTTTTGAATTTACTAATACCGGCGATGCTCCTTTGATTATTACGAATGTGCAATCAACCTGTGGCTGTACGGTTCCATCAAAACCAACGGAAGCAATTGCTCCGGGAAAAACAGGAAAGATTGATGTGAAATACAATATGAACACCGGGCCAATCAGAAAAACGATTACGGTAGAAAGTAATGCCGTGAATGTTGAAGAAGGCCGGGTTGCGATAAAAATTAAAGGCGAAGTTATTGAGAAACCTATTGTGAATCTCTTAGAAAAAAAGAAAACCAGCCCGATGATGCAATAAAAAAATCCCTCGTTCAAAAAACGAGGGATTTTTTTATATAATCTTTTTGAGTTGGAATTTGAATTTATGGTTTTTGTTGTCTCTCTCTACTTCCATTTCGATTATTTTTCCTTCTTCAGATTTAAGTAGTTCATTTATCATTTGGATGGTATAACCGTGTGAAACCTGATGGTTTATTTTGATGATCCTGTCCCCTATTTTTAGTCCGGCTTTTTCGGCTTCCGAGCCTACCCTGACACTTGCTATTTTAAAGATTGGTTTTAGTGTAAAATGGATTTTTAAATTGTTTTGAAGACTGCTGCTTTCACTATTAGTGGTATATACTTTTACGCCTTGGTTACTTTCCCCTATTGTTTCTTTCACCCATTCCAGGCCTGTGTGCTCCACTTCAATTCCGCTCATATTAAAATGAAAAGGATCATATATCCGTTTGTTTGGCCTGGTGTAAATTGCATTATTTAAATAATCAAAAACGACCGTAAACCTTGAAATAATTTCACTTCCTATTGATCCAATTCTGTTTGGAACAAAATTCACACTTTTTACAGATGTTGAATCGGGAAAAGTAATCAAAGGAAAATCAAATATTTTGTTAGCAAACTCAAAGCTGCTCATTCTGCCTCTTCTGCCATAAACGTTTCCGCTAAAACCTCTGCCAAGATAGTCTTGTATATTTTTTTCAGGCAATTTTATTTTACTCGTTCTATTTAAAAAAATCCAAATGGCATCGCTATTTCCTGTGTCAACTAGCAATTTTGAAGGAATTATTTGCTCCCCATTTTTAATGTTTGAAATATAATAGGGTTTTTTATCCTCAACCGTAATTGAATCTTTGACAAAATTCTTTTGAAGCCTGCCACTGATTTTTTTGTGATTATAATTGTAAATGATGATTTTTTTTCTGTCATAATTTATTTCTACAATATGCTTTTTGAAAAAATTGCTGCCAATAATTCCGTTTACCGGAATCCCAACCTGAGAAGAAAAATTAAATTCCTGGTCTAAAACGATATAAATTTCATGGTTATTGTCAACAAAGCTTTTTATTTCAACTTTGTTTTTGGATGATTTATACGAATCAACTGCATCCTTACTGCCTAAACCTTTCAGTTTTAATTTCTCTACCTCAAAAAGTTTGACTTCATCTTTCTCGTCCAAACTAAAAAGTATGGTTTGGTCTACACCAGTGTCTAATAAAAATGTTAACTCTTCACCATTTATATGCACCGGAATAAAAATCAGATTATTAATAAGTTTAAAAGGGATAACAACCTTATTTTTTAAATTGTTTATCTGGAATTCAGATTGACTAAAAGCGCTGACAGAAAAAAATAGAAAAAACAATAATGTCTTTAAACGCATTGGAGATGATTTTGCATAAAAATAAAAAATAATTATTTGCTAATACCGTTTTTAACAAATTATAAATATTCGAATGAATTGCTTACCAATTAAAAAAATCGCAAATTTGCATCACAAATTAAAATAGTCATGCCAAAAATATCATTAAAAGGTCAAAAAATGCCCGAGTCACCAATTAGAAAATTGGTTCCTTATTCAGAAATTGCTAAAAAGAAAGGTCACAAAGTTTATCATTTAAATATTGGCCAACCTGATATTAAAACACCCGATGCAGCACTAAATGCAGTAAAAAATGCCGATATAAAAGTGCTTGAATACAGCCACTCTGCTGGTTTTGAAAGTTACAGAACTAAACTTTCTGCCTATTATAAGACACACGGATTACCAATTGATGTTGCTGATATCATCATTACAACCGGTGGTTCGGAAGCTTTATTGTTCGCCATGGGAACCACGATGGATGTTGATGATGAGATTATTATCCCGGAACCTTTTTATGCTAATTACAATGGTTTTTCAACAGCTTCCGGAGTAAAAGTCGTACCCGTTATTTCAACTATCGATGAAGGTTTTGCCTTGCCTCCGATAGCTGCTTTTGAAAAACTGATTACACCTAAAACAAAAGCGATATTAATTTGCAATCCCGGAAATCCAACAGGATATTTATACTCAAAAGAGGAAATTTTCCAATTGGCTGAAATCGTTAAAAGGCATGATTTATTTTTAATTGCCGATGAAGTTTACAGGGAATTTATCTATGATGAAAATGAGAAGCATTATTCTGTAATGAATGTTCCAGGAATAGAACAAAATGCAATTATGATTGATTCTGTCTCCAAAAGATACAGCATGTGCGGCGCAAGAATTGGTTGCATTGTTTCTAAAAACAAGGAAGTAATGGCAACGGCAATGAAATTTGCGCAGGCAAGATTGAGTCCGCCAACCTATGCCCAAATCGCCAGCGAAGCAGCCTTAGATACGCCACAAAGTTATTTTGATGATGTAATTGCTGAATACAAAGAAAGAAGAGACACGTTAATTGCGGAACTACACAAAATTGAAGGCGTAAAAGTAGCCACACCAAAAGGTGCATTTTATTGCATTGCGCAACTGCCTGTAGAAAATGCCGACAATTTTGCGCAATGGCTTCTGGAATCATATGACAATAATAAAGAGACCGTAATGGTTGCTCCGGCTGCAGGTTTTTATTCCACTCCAAATGTTGGTTTAAACGAAGTACGAATCGCTTATGTTCTTAAAAAAGATGATTTAATTCGTTCCGTTGCTATTTTAAAAGATGCTTTGAACGTTTATAATAAACAGTAGCGGAACTTCGCATATTATTCCAACACCCTGCTCCCGCTATCCGCGCTACACGGTAGCCAGCTCCTATCGGGGCTATAAT
>JAZKCP010000081.1:0-7689 GCA_040388035.1 Bacteroidota bacterium
CGATAGCATTGATGAAAGGCTCACAAGGCGAAGGAGTTTTCGCTACCGGAAAACATTTTCCCGGACACGGAGACACTTCGACCGATTCACATAGTACGTTGCCAGTAGTGAATGCTACGCTTGAACATTTGGATAAAGTGGAATTATATCCATATAAGCGAATGTTTGATGAAGGGTTGGTTTCGGTAATGGTGGCGCATTTGAATGTGCCAAGTTTGGAACCAAGAGAAGGGTATCCAACTTCACTTTCCCAACATGTGGTTACCGATGTACTCAAAAAAGAATTAGGCTTTGACGGATTGATTTTTACTGATGCCTTAAATATGAAAGGCGCAGCCAATTTCAGGGCGCCGGGCGATATCGATTTGGATGCGTTTATAGCTGGAAATGACATACTGCTTTTTGCCGAAAATGTACCGCTGGCTGTGGAGAAAATATGTGTAGCGTATCAGGACAGCCTTATTTCGGATGCCAGATTAGCACAATCGGTGAAAAAGATTTTGGGCTATAAGTTTAAGGCAGGTTTGAATAAATACAAGCCAATAGAAGGAATCAATCTGTATAATGATCTGAATCCGAAATCAAATGAAACGTTGCAATACGAATTGTATGAAAACGCCGTCACCGTTGTTAAAAATGATGGAAATATTCTTCCTATAAAAAATCTGAATCAGAAAATTGCCTATGTAAAATTAGGTGATGATACCAACAATTCCTTTTTAAGTACGTTAAAGAAATATACCGAAGTCACTGAAGTCTCAGAAACCAATATCGATACCTTAATGACTAAATTAAGCGATTTTGAAACCGTAATTATAGGTTACCACAAATCTGATAAGTCATGGTGGAAATCACCGGAACTGACCGTGCCCGAATTGCAGATTATAGATTCGATTGCTTCTAAAAAGAAAGTGATTATTGATTGTTTTGCCAAACCTTATTCCTTATCAAGAATTTTGAACTTTAATGAAATTCCCGGAGTAATTGTTTCTTATCAAAATGGCGATGTTGCCCAGCAAGTTTCAGCCGAATTGATTTTTGGTGCGATTGACGCAAAAGGGCTGCTTCCGGTTTCAATCAATGGCTTGTACAAAGCCGGTGACGGAATTACAACCCAAAAGCTGAATCGATTAGGATTTTCCACTCCGGAAAGTGTGGGCATGAGTTCGGAAAAACTGAAACAGATTGAAACCTATGCACAAAAAGCAATTGACGGAAAAATGACTCCGGGAATGCAGGTTTTGGTGGCCAGGAAAGGAAAAGTCATCTATCAAAAATCTTTTGGAAAACAAACCTATGAAGGCGATGTAAAAGTTAAGAACAGCGATTTGTATGATGTTGCCTCGGTAACCAAAATGGTAGCTACTTTGCCAAATGTAATGCAGGTTTATGACCAAAAGAAAGTGACACTCGAAACTACTTTGGGTGAAATGCTGCCAAATTTCAGAGGCTCTAACAAGCAAAAAATTACTTTTAAGGAATTGCTTTCCCATTATGGCAGGATGCAAGCGTGGATACCTTTTTATACCGCAACTTTAGATTCAGCTAAAATGCCAATGGAGAGATATTACCGAAAAGTCTACAGTGAAGGATTTACCAAACGTGTTTCGGATAGTCTGTATATGCGTGATGATTATAATGATACCATTATGAAGCGAATCATTGAAAGTCCCCTGATTGATAAAAAAGAATACCGCTATAGCGATTTCACCTTTATTATTCTGAAGCAATATCTGCAAAAAGTAATGGGCAGGCATTTAGACGAATTGGCTACGGACAATTTCTACAAAACACTTGGCATGAATAATACACTTTACAATCCTTTGACAAAATTTGACAAGAGTGTGATTGTGCCAACCGAAATAGACACGTATTTTCGTCATGATACTATTCAAGGCTATGTCCACGATATGGAAGCCGCGATGGAAGATGGAGTAGGCGGACATGCCGGGATTTTCGCCAATGCGATGGATATTGCCAAGATGATGCAGATGTATCTTCAAAAAGGGAATTACGGAGGCATTCAATATTTCTCTGAAGCTACGTTCAATGATTTTAATACCTGTTGGTTTTGTGCCGAAGGAAACCGACGCGGTTTAGGATTTGACAAGCAAGCGATAAGCGGTGCCGGTCCAACATGCGGCTGTGTTTCGATGTCGAGTTTTGGTCATACAGGCTTTACAGGAACTATCGCGTGGGCCGATCCGGAAACTGAAATTGTTTATGTTTTCTTATCGAACAGAACCTATCCCGATTCTAATTTGCCTAATAAACTTTCAAAGGAAAACATTCGTGAAGACATTCAAAAAGTCATTCAGGATGCTATTATAGAAAAGTAGTATTTATAATTTTTCTTTCCGAAGAAGGTATTCAACCGAAATTACAAGGGCAATCCCAACAACATAACACAAAATATCGTGCCAGCAAAATGAAGTCCCAAGAACTGTTCTGGCGATTTTAGAATGTTGCAAATTCAGTTTTTCAACAATATTCAGGTATTGCAAAAATTCAATAGCGAACGAGAATAGCAATACAAACAGCGCTGTCTTCCAAATTTTTATCTTCAGAAATGATTTTATAAAGCAATAAATCAGGACAACCACTAATACATCGCCAAGGTAAGGACGCACAAAACTGTCATGGACGTACATCGCTATCGTCAATTCGATAAGGAAAAATAAAATTGTAAATGCAAAATATATTGCATCAAATTTTAAGATATTATTCCTGACCATCGTCATCCAACTTAAATGGATAATCGCCAAAAAGAGCGGCAATTTTTTTTGTTTGATATGTCTTTCTGGTAAACTTATTTGACAATACAATAATAGTAACCTTCTCCTTTCTCAAATTGATAAAACAGGAAGTGTTTCCGTGCCACCAACCGTTGTGATAATAAAAATGTTCGCCTTTCTCGAACTCAGTTATTCGGGTGCCTAAGCCATAATTGCGAATGCCTTTGGCTTCATAGCTATAGCCTTTATATACTTTTTTGAGTAAGTCAGGATTAAGGAAAAAAGGAGCATAACGCGCCTTGTCGAATTTCAATAAATCTCTCGGAGTTGAATAAATATTTTTATCACCGTAAACTCCGTCCAGATAATCTATTCCAATTTCCATAGTACCTCTGTAAGATGGAGCAATGATGTCGCGGTCTTTTTCAATATCAAACACAAAAGTATTTTTCATTCCAAGTGGTCCGAATATCATCTCTTTCATCGCTTCAGGATATTTCAAGCCTGTAACCTTTTCAATAATTAAGGCAAGCATTGCATAATTAGTGTTGCAATAGCCAAATCCGGTATCGGTTGGTCTCTCCAACGAAATTTCTTTCTCGACCATAACAGTAACAATGTCTTCATTGGTCAGGGTTTTCTTTTTGTCCCAATTTCCTTTTTCAAATGTAAAATAGGCATAATTCCTCATTCCGCTGCGGTGATTAAGCAGTGTTTGAATCGTGACATCAGGATAAGGAAAATTCTCGATAATTGTATTTACCTTTTGATCAAGCTTGATTTTTTTGGCATCAATGAGCATCAATATAGCCGTCGAAGTCAATACCTTGCTGACAGAAGCGGTATGCAACGGCATGTCTTTGGAGATTATTTCGCCGGTTCTTTTATTGGCGTAGCCCATATAATTTTCATAAATTATCTGACCATTCTTTGCTACCAAAAAAGCTACATTATCATTTTTCTCAGACCAAGTCTTTTCAAAAAATCGACTCACGCCATATTTTTTATCATTGATATAAGCTTTGGTAAGTTTTGGCAATTCCTCGTGCAAAGGCTGCATTATCGGAAGGCCATTTTTATTCATTTTGATAACAATAGGGTTTTCATCATTCTTTTCCTGCTTGGAGCAAGAAACAGTAAGCAGAATAATGGCTAATAGTTGAATAGTATAAAGGGCAATTTTGGATGTCATTATAAAAGTATTGAAAAACAAATATAATTATTCATAAAGGCTATAAAGTTACTTTTTCAGAAAGCTTTCAACAGGTTTTTCACAATTTTTTATGAAAATTTTATAAAGATTTAAAAATCAACGACAAGGATAAAACTGCCTAAAAGTTATTTTTTGAAAAAAGTTTTGAAAACGTTTTCGTTACCGTTACTTTTGGCATCACAAAAAAACAGCTATGAAGTTTGGCATTATTAAAGAAAGAAAAAATCCACCCGATAGAAGAGTAGTTTTTACTCCGGAAGAATTAGTACGCTTACAAAAGGAGCATCCCGAAGCTATCATAAAAGTGGAAAGTTCTGACATCAGGGTTTTTAATGATGAGGCTTATAAAAACGCAGGCATTGAAGTCGCTGACGATATTTCAGATTGTGATGTTTTTTTTGGGGTAAAAGAGATTCCGGTTAATAATTTGATTCCAAACAAGAAATACTTTTTCTTCTCGCATACCATCAAAAAGCAGGCTCATAACCGAAAACTGCTTCAGGCAATTCTTGACAAAAATATTGAATTGTATGACCACGAAACTATAGTCGATGCCAACAACAGGCGTTTGATTGGATTTGGCCGCTACGCCGGAATAGTTGGTGCTTACAACGGTTTCAGGGCATTCGGAATTAAATTTGAATTGTTCAATCTGCCTAAAGCCGAAACTTTACAGACCAGAGAAGATTTAATCGTTCGCTTGAAAAGACAAACTTTGCCAAATATCAAAATTGTCTTGACTGGTCATGGTAAAGTTGGAATGGGAGCCAAGGAAATTTTGGACGGCATGAAGTTAAAACAGGTTTCTCCTGAGGACTTTCTAAATAAAATTTACACAGAACCTGTCTATACCCAAATCGATGTTTTGGATTATAACAGACGAATAGATGGAAAAGTGCCAGCTGACAACAACAATTTCTATAAAAACCCACAAGATTACACTTCAAATTTTGAGCGATTTACTAAAGTAGCTGATATTTTTATAGCTGGACATTTTCACGGAAACGACGCGCCAGATATTCTTACTCGTGAGATGCTTCAGGCAGCAGACTGCCAAATAAAAGTGGTGGCTGATATTTCCTGCGATGTTGAAGGGCCAATTGCCTGCACGATAAGATCGTCAACAATTGCAGAACCATTTTATGGTTATTTACCAATCGAAAACAAGGAAGTTTCTTATACGCATCCGGGCTCGATAATGGTTATGGCTGTTGATAATTTACCATGTGAATTACCAAAAGACGCAAGCGAAGGCTTTGGCGAAATGTTTATGGAACATGTTATACCCGCATTTTTCAACAACGATAAAGATGGAATATTGCAACGCGCTAAAATCACGGAAAATGGAAAGCTGACTCCTCGGTTTGCTTATCTTCAGGATTATATTGACGTTAAATAATTTGCATTGCTGAGAGGTTAGTTTGCCATTAATAGGTTTTAATACAATATCTTTTTTACATTTGGGATAATCAAATCTCATTTTGTGAAAAAGATTTTTTTTTATTTCTTACTGTTAGCGTCATTTTGCAAAGTTCATTCTCAGGAACTGCTTCCTTTTGTAGAGAATTTCACGAAGTCAAATTACTCGGGTGACAATCAGGTTTGGAGTATTGCATTGGGAAAGGACAATGCATTCTATTTTGCCAACAATCACTATTTTCTACGTTACAATGGTGTGAAATGGGAAAGATATACTTTGCCAAATAAGACTATCCTGCGCTCTGTTTTTGCTGACGGCGATAAGATATATACAGGCTCTTATAATGAATTTGGCTATTGGAGCAGGATTGAGGGAAAAATGGTGTATAATTCATTGACTAAAGACAAAAATCTTTTTTCCGCAGCATCCATTAACGAAGAAATATGGAAGATTTTTAAGTATCATGACCAAATAATTTTTCAGTCATTTAACGAGCTTTTTATTTATTCGAAAGGCAAGGTCCAAAAGAAAAGAATTCCTTTTCAGATATCTTATTGTTTTGTTGTCAATGATAAAATTTATGCTGCTTCAGTTAATAACGGAATTTATTTGTTTGAAAACAATGTTTTTAAGAAAGTTACTAAATGGCAGGGCTTAGAAAACAATATTGTCCATTGCATTTCCAATAATAATGGCAGGAATTATATTTTCACGCAGAAGAAAGGAGTTTTTGTTGAAGAGAATGGAAAACTTATTGAATGGAATAATGAATTAAATCCAGTTTTAAAGAAAGAAATCATCATTACTGCTAAATTTATTGATAAGAATAGATTGGCTATCGGTACAGCTTTTAAAGGGATTTATATTATTGATTTGAAATCAAACACACATATAAATATTAACAGGAACAATTCGTTGATAAACAATTCGGTCTTATGTATTGGTTTCGACCGGGAAAATGATTTGTGGTTAGGTTTGGATAATGGAATTTCGCATGTTGAAATCAACTCGCCTTATACTATCTTCTCAGATAACACAGGTGTTTTGGGCTCTGTATATGCATTAGCTTCAATTAAAAATGGTTATTTGCTAGGTTCAAACCATGGTGTTTTTAAGTATCAGGATAAAAAACTTGAATTATTACCAAACTCCCAAGGTCAGGTTTGGGATATTCACAAGATAGGGACAAGGTATGTAATAGGTCATAATGATGGTACTTTTGTATATGAAAACGATGAATTAAAAAAAGTAAATTCAATCAGCGGCGGCTGGAAATTTCAGCAAAGTGATTACGACAATAAATTTTTCCAGGCTAATTATTCAGGCATCATTGTATACAATTCACCCATTGATTTTTCAGGATATCAGATTGTAGATAAACTAACGAAGCCAATTAAGAATATTGCCCAGAACAAACCCAAGGAACTTTGGGCTGTAGATAATTACAGAAGTTTATACCGAATAAGTTTTAATGATGCCTTTGAAGCAGAAAGGGTTGAAAATATTACAAAGCAAAATAAGATATGGAACGATTACGGTGTAAAAATTTTTAATTTTAAAAATGAAATTTTATTTTTCATAAATAACGTTTGGTATAATTTCAATTCTATCTCTAATAAGCTTGAAAGAAGTACGGTTTTCAACAATAATTTTGCCGATATCTCCGAAATTATCCCGATTAACAATTCCAATTTTATTGTTCTAAAAGACAAGTTGTTATATATAATTCATCAAACTGATGATTCATATAGTTGGGAATTAATTCCGGAAAAATATTATGCCGGAAAAATCATTAATCAGGACACAAAAGTTTTTAGAAATGGGAATCAATTATTGATGAATCTGGATGACGGTTTTTTTTCCTTCCAACTGATTAATTCAAAAATTAAAAATCAAAAAATCATAACAGAAGCCTTTTATCAGGGAAAATTATTGAACGATGACACTTCGATACCCTATAATCAATCTGTGGAAGTTAATGTAATTTCAGAGTATTATGGTTACAATCATTTGGGATTATTTTATAAATTGAATGATGCTAAACACTTTTTACCTGTTAATTCGGGAAATATAATTTTAAATAACCTTTCAAGTGGAAGTCAAAACCTAAAGATCTATTATAATAACGGAAGAAAATATATGCCAATTTCACTTTATCAATTTAAGGTAGATAGGCCATGGTATTTCTCATTTGTCATGATATTGATATATATACTATTAATTGCAGGCAGCTTCTATTTGTATTATAAATGGAATAAAATAAGATACATAGAGAAACTGAAACTCAAGGAAGAAGAATTAAAACACCAGAAGCAAATTCT
>JAZKCP010000081.1:7699-18129 GCA_040388035.1 Bacteroidota bacterium
AATTGACTGCAGAAAACAAACTTAAACTTCAAGAATATGAAAAGCATATTTTGGAAATGCAAGTACAGTCAAAAGCTTCTGAAGTAGCAGGCAAATCGCTGTCTATAGCAAAACAATCAGAAATGATTGAAACCATCCAGAATATTTTGGATAATGAAAATGATATTAATCAGCTTAAAAATAGAATCAAAAAGTCAATTAAAATTAACGCGATTAATAAAAACGAATGGCAAAGCTTTGAGAAGAATTTGATACAGAGTCACGAAGACTTTGTACACAAGCTAACACAACAATACCCACAATTGACACCTAAAGATATTAAACTGAGCATTTACTTAAAAATGAATCTGTCTTCTAAGGAAATTGCCCCATTAATGAATATTTCTTTTAGGGGCGTTGAGTTGCATCGTTACAGATTAAGAAAAAAACTGGAACTTCATCAGGACGTGAGTCTTTCTAAATTTATGATAAACTTATAATTTTCTATATATTTTTATCAATAATTAAATATTTTATTACTTTTCTTAGCGTTTTATAACTCATCACAACTACATCAAACAAATATTTAACAGATGTATTGGTTGTAGTAAATTATCATTTTAATATTTTGATTTTAAAATAGTTAAGATTTTGTTTAAAAATTTTGATGTAGTAATGTAGTGACTTATTTGCTTTACTATAACGTTATAATTGACTATATTAGCAAAACCAATCAAACACAACATTTATGAAAAACCTTTTTAGTTTTTTGCTTCTGCTCTTAATAACTACAGCAGCAAAATCTCAAACTATAACTGGATTAGTTACCGATGACAAAAATTTGCCTTTGCCCGGAGCGAATGTGGTCCAAAAAACATCGGGTAAATCTACGAGTACTGATATCGATGGAAAGTTTACTATTGAGGCAAACATAGATGATGTTTTGGAATTTTCCTTTATTGGGTTTGAAACAGTTACAGGAAAAGCAAAATTAGGAATGACGATAACACTTAAAGAAGTGGCTAATACTTTAAATGAAGTAGTTGTTATCGGTTACGGAACGAAAAAATTTGGCTCTATAACTGGTTCGGTTTCTCAGATAAAAGCAAGTGACATTATAAAAACACCTTCTCAGTCTGCCATTCAAGCCATCCAAGGTAAAGCTGCCGGAGTTAATATTGTTACCAATGATGAGCCTGGTGCTAATCCTTCCATAAGAATTAGAGGATTGGGAACAATCCTGGGAGGCCGTGATCCACTTTATATTGTGGATGGTGTAGAGGCATCAAGTTTAAATGGTTTGAGTCCAAATGAAATTGCAACTTTAGATATTTTAAAGGATGCTTCATCGCTGGCAATTTATGGACAGAAGGGAGCCAATGGTGTGATAATTGTCACTACAAAAAAGGGAAAGAAAGGAAAAATGAGAATTTCTTACGATTCTTATTATGGACAAAAATTTATCCAGAAAGAAGTAGAGATGGCTGATTCCTATCGATTTGCATATTATAACAATACAGCCCAGGGGAATGCAAACCATTTTAGTTTTGATCAACCCTATAATACTAATTGGCTCGACGAAATCACGGATACAGGAGAAGTAGTAAGTAATCATATTTCTATATCAGGAGCGAGCGATAATGCGAATTATTATTTTTCAGCGACTAATTATAAGGAAAAAGGTAT
The DNA here is from genome assembly GCA_040388035.1 of Bacteroidota bacterium. Classification (GTDB taxonomy): domain Bacteria; phylum Bacteroidota; class Bacteroidia; order Flavobacteriales; family Flavobacteriaceae; genus Flavobacterium. Next base: position 9,365 of record JAZKCP010000081.1, read on the forward strand.
TTTATTGGGCACCCAATATGAGAGAAACAATGTAAATTCAAGAAATGAGTTCAGGTTACTTGATGACAAATTAAAAATATCACAAAATATCAATTTAACAGTTGCAAATAATATCACAAAACCACTAAGTGCATTTACGAATGCTTATAGACAATCACCAATCGTTCCGGTTTTCTTTGACAATGGAAGATGGGGCGTACCGTTAAGAAATCCAACTACCGGACTTATCGATATAAATGGAAGTGACCGTTTTAACAATGTGGGCAATCCGGTAGCGCAATTATTCTACACTAACGACAAAAATAAAGATGTAACACTTTTTGGATCAGTTTCGGCCGAACTTAAGCTCACCAAGGATTTTACATATACTTCAAATTTTGGAGCAACATATAATAACTATAAAGGGTTTTCTTTTACCCCAAATGACCAGATTTATCTTTCGCAAAACGCAACGAGTAGCATAGAACAATATGAAACTAATTTCGGAAACAACGAGGTTATTTACAATACTTTGAAACAAAAACGAAGCGATTTTTATGAATTCAATTGGGATAATTACCTGACTTTTAAAAGGGCTTTTGGAAAACATGATGTAACGGCGGTCGCAGGCATGTCAAGAACTACTAAAAAAAATACTGAAAATTTAGAAGGTACAAGATTTAATGTTCCTGTAAAATCTAATTATTGGTCTTTAGATTTATCCTCTTATCATACAGAAACAGCTCCAGGCACCATTGTGACTAATGTTCGTTCCACTCCAGTAGTTTCAATTGCTTATTTTGGTAGAATTGAATATGAGTACAATGGAAAGTATATGCTTTCCGCAACAATAAGAAGAGAAGGAACCAGCTCATTCCAGGAAGGAAAAAAATGGGGAATATTTCCATCTATTTCCGCGGGATGGGTATTGAGTAAAGAAAAGTTTCTTCAGGACAATAAATTTGTTAATTATTTGAAAGTTAGAGGAGGCTATGGCGAAATTGGAAATGCTAACTCATTGAATTCCCTTAACATCCCAATTTTTCTCATAGGTTCGGGACCTAGTTATGCTTTTGGAGATACCCAAAGTATAAATCCGGGAAGTTATCAGCCTTATGCCGTAGACCCGAATTTAACATGGGAAACTATGCAGGAAGTTGATTTTGGACTCGATTTTAAAGTGTTGAAAAACAAATTATCAGGAACCATTGATTTATATGACAGGACTTCATCAGATGTAATTTTGCCGGTTTCTCCTCCTTATTCTGTGTCAGAAGGAAGATCAGTCGTAAATACGGGAGATGTAAGTAATAAAGGGATTGAAACTTCCTTAAGATGGGATACTAGAATAAATGACAACTGGAGTTATTGGGTTTCCGGAAATTACTCCTACAATAAGAATGAACTTTTAAGTGTAGAAAATGCTTTTTTTGCTGACTATATTGGTGGAGGTCTCGGTAACGGTCAGAACACAAAGCAAGTCCTTGTAGGTGAAGCTTTGGGAAGCTTTTACGTTTATGAGGTCACCGGAAAAAATGCTGATGGTGGTTTTACATACAGTGACGAGAAGGTAGTTGCAGGTTCCTATTTGCCAACATACACCTACGGATTAAGTTTTGGAATTGGTTACAAAAACTTCGACTTTTCAGCTGATGCCTATGGGGTTGGAGGTAATAAAATTTACAATGGTAAAAAGGCCCAACGTTTCGGAGGGGAAAATATCGAATATGATTATCTGAACAGTTTCTGGTCGCCTGGTACGCCGAACGGAACTAATCCTGCACCATTCAATGAAGTGCCAATTGCCTCAACATATTATCTTGAAGATGGCGCTTATCTGAGAATTAATAATATTACACTTGGGTTTACCTTACCTAAATTTTACGAAAAAATAGATAAGATAAGGATATATGCTACAGCTGTCAACCCTTTTATATTTACTAAATATTCGGGGTATTCACCTGAAATAGTGGGTGGAGACAATGCCAATCCTTTAGGTGGTGCTGGAATTGAGTTGGATGCCTATCCAACAAACAAAACTTTTTTATTCGGTTTGAACGTGAGTTTTTAATAAAAGATTGATATGAAAAATATAATAAATAATAATAAATTAATAATACTTATCCTTTCAGTTTTAACTTTTATAGGTTGTGAAGATGATCTAGATGTTAACCCTAATGATGTTATTGAGATTGATGATTTTTTGACTGATCCAAATAATGCTGTTCAATTGATAAACGGCGTTTACAGCAAACAATTGGATTATAATATGTATTCTTTTTCATGGATTGGAATGACCAGCATAACCTCTGATGATGCGGATAAGGGTTCAACGCCAACAGATACGGGAACTGATAAAGGCAAAATGGACAACCTGACCTTTACAGCAACAGACATATCATTTAGAGATGTTTGGCAAGGAAGATATCAGGCCATAGGAAGGGCCAATACTGCATTATTTTATTTAGATCAATTCACTATTGACCAAACCTTAAAGGATAGATATATTGGCGAGGTAAAATTCTTGCGGGCCTTATTTTATTTTGATTTGGTAAGATGTTTTGGAGGCGTACCATTAGTAACTACCAAAATAGATCTCAACGACTCGGAAACGATTAATAATATAGTGTATGTTAGAAAAACCAAACAGGAAACTTACGCTCAAATTGAAACTGATTTACTTGACGCAATCAATAGGTTACCGTTAAAAAGCGCTTATAGTCCGAACGATCTAGGACGTGCCACTAAAGGTGCTGCCCAAGCTCTTCTGGCAAAAGCTTATTTATATCAGGAAAAATGGCAACAGGCATTTGATATGTCCGGAGAAGTTATGTCATCTTCTCAATATTCCTTGCTTCCTAATTATGCCAATGTTTGGAGAGAAACAGGTGAAAATGGCACGGAATCAATCTATGAGGTTCAGGCCACACTGACCAAAGGACTTGTTGATTATACGAATGTACAAGGTCCAAGAGGAACTCCGGATTTAGGTTGGGGCTTTAACACTCCATCGTTGAACTTGGTTAATTCCTATGAAGCTGGTGACCTAAGAAAAAATGCGACCATTTTGTTTGCACCTGGCATATTATGGGATGGTTTCATAGCACCAACCACTTGGAATAACCCGAGATACAATTATAAAGCTTATCAAAGCAGCATTGCGGAATCATGGGATGGTAATAAAGGAAATACCGCCAAAAACCTACGTATCTTAAAATATAGCGATATACTTCTTATAAGGGCAGAAGCTGCTTTTCATATCGGAATGACCTCAGAAGCTGTGGATAGGATCAACGATATAAGATTGAGAGCGGGTTTGCCAACTGTAACTTTAGTGACATTACAGTCAATATTAACAGAGCGCAGAGCTGAAATGGCAATGGAACACGATCGTTGGTTTGATATTGTCAGAACCGGTCAGGGACAAAGTGCCATGGCAGCAGATGGAAAAACATTTATTGTGGGCGTTCATGAATTTTTTCCAATACCACAGGATCAAATTATTGCCAGCGGTGGGCTTTTGGGCCAAAATCCAGGATATTAATTAACATAAATCATTTAAAATAACTTAAACATTAAATATTAAAAATTATGAAAACAAACAAAATTTTAGTTTCGGCATTTGCACTTAGTTTAGCATTTACATCTTTTACAAGCTGTAGTAGTGACTCAGGCTCATCTTTGCCACCAATTGGTGGGTACAATAACGCTGATGAAGTTGCTGCTTCATCACTAAAAGCATATTGGCCATTAGACGGTAATGGAAAAGAGGAAGAGTCGAATACTTCACCGTCATCAACTGTTGCTACAACTTATGTCGACGGTATCAAAGGTCAGGCGGCGAGTTTTAACTATGGATACATGGCCTATCCGGAAATTACAGCGTTGAATACAACTTCAGGAAGCGCATCAATTTCTGCGTGGGTAAAACTATCCAATAATAAAGCCAATCCTGCTGCGGTGAGTACAACATCGCCAATTTTCTCTTTGACGAGAACAGGAGAAGCTTTTGGAAATTTAAATTTGATGGCAGAAACACACGGTTTGACAACAAGCGATTCAATTCAGATGAAAGGTGTATTTAGAATTAAAAATGCTGATGGCACTGAATTTGGTGGAGACGCTGTAAACATGATTAAACAAGAACCATGGATGGACGCAACCCACACCTGGGCTGCTAACAAAATTGGAGGGCAATGGGCTCATGTAGTGTATGTTTATGACGGACCAACAGCTACAAACCGAATTTATGTAAATGGAGTTAAAATTTCTAACTCTGCATGGGAAGTTAGAAATGGTGGTGCAGCAAAAATGCTAAATCACTTCCTTCCAACAAGACCGGTTATTGGTGCTTTAGAAACAGTTGTAAATGGTACCAATGTTGATACCTGGAACGCCGCGTTAAAAGGACAGGTAGATGAGTTAAGAGTTTATGACAAAACCTTAACACTTGCCGAAATCGGTGCTTTATATCAATTAGAATTAGCAGGTAGATAATTAGTAAATAAACCTAACAGGTGTAATAGCCTGTTAGGTTTTTAAATTAATCAACCAACTTTCAATTTTACATCATCAATCATGAAATGTCTAGTTAAATCATTAATCGTTATTCAATTTTTCCTTGTTTCCTGTTCTTGTTCAAACAAATCGGGAGATACAGCTGAAGAAATTATTCCCCTGACTGATGAGCAGCTACTGGACAAAGCTCAGGGCGACGCCTTCAAATACTTTTGGGACTACGCAGAATTCAATTCTAAACTTGCAAGAGAACGGTATCATACTGATGAAACTTTTGTAGATGTGAATCTTGTTACTACTGGTGGTTCCGGTTTCGGACTAATGACAATTTTAGTCGGTATCGAAAGAAACTTTGTAACAAGGCAAGACGCCGTAGTCAGGCTAAATACAGCTTTGACATTTTTAGAAAACGCAGATAGATTCCACGGAGCATGGCCACATTGGATGAACGGAACCAATGGGAATGTTGTTCCATTCGGAACTCAAGACGATGGAGGGGATTTAGTGGAAACCTCATTTTTATGCCAAGGCTTAATCTGTATTAGGGAATATTTTAAAAATGGCTCTGCCGAGGAACAAGCATTGGCGCAAAAAGCTGATGATCTATGGAAAGGGGTAGAATGGAACTGGTATACCAAAGGCGAAAATGCCCTATATTGGCACTGGTCACCAAACTACGCTTGGATTATGAATTTCAAATTGGAAGGTTATAACGAATGTTTGATTACCTATGTCATGGGTGCAGCTTCTCCAACTCATGCCATACCCACAGCTGCTTATCACGAGGCTTGGGCAAGGAATGGCGCAATTGTTCACGCAGGTAGTCAATATGGAATTCCTGTAATTTTTAATTATAATGGTTCAACCGGAAATGTTGGTCCAATGTTTTGGGCTCATTATTCTTATCTCGGTTTAGATCCAAGAGGATTATCCGATCAATATGCAAACTATTGGACATTGGTTCAGAATCATGCCAAAATAATGAATAAGTATTGTGTTACTAATCCCGTTGGCTGGATTGGTTATGGAGAAGATTGTTGGGGATTAACTGCAAGTTACACCAGAAACCCAAATGGAAGCGTAGGTTATACCGATCATAAACCTGGAAATGACAGAGGAGTTATTTCACCGACTGCGGCCTTATCTGATTTTCCATACACGCCAATAGAATCAATGAAAGCCTTGCGGTTTTTTTATGAAAATCCAGATTGGAAGGACAGATTGATTGGCGTTGCCGGACCATATGATGCTTTTTCACCACACTATGATTGGGTCACCCCAAGATATTTAGCAATAGACCAAGGTACCATTGTTCCTATGATAGAAAACTACAGAACAGGTTTTCTTTGGAATTTATTTATGCAGGCTCCTGAAATTCAAACCGGACTTCAAAACCTCGGATTTTCATCAACACAGCACGGGTTTTAAGTAATTAAGAATCATGAAAATTAAACTATCACTTATTATATTTTAATGAGCGTCCCTTTTACTGCTTTTTGTCAAGGTAATTGGATGTTCCAACAAGTTAAAAACAATACTATTACATAATGAAAATAAGATTTGCCATACTATTATTCTCCTTGTTTGGAATGCTTACTTCCTTTGCCCAAAAAAGCAAAAAAATGCCAGTGATAGCTCCAAAGGAAATTTTTGTTTCTGATTTATTGTCTAAAATGACGTTGGAAGAAAAAATAGGCCAGCTTAACCTTCCAACATCCGGAGACATAACTACAGGGCAAGCAAACAGTTCTGATATTGCCAAAAAGATACAAGAAGGAAAAGTAGGAGGGTTATTTAATATTAAAACTGTACAAAAAATAAGGGAAGTCCAAAAAATTGCCGTAGAGAATAGCCGTTTAAAAATTCCATTGCTTTTTGGAATGGATGTCATTCATGGCTACGAAACAACATTTCCCATTCCGCTTGGTTTATCCACTTCATGGAATATGGATGCAATAACACGAAGTGCACAGATTGCTGCTCAGGAAGCTTCCGCAGACGGTATCAACTGGACATTTTCACCAATGGTAGATATTTCCCGTGAGCCCCGTTGGGGAAGGGTTTCTGAAGGATCGGGCGAAGACCCGTATTTGGGAAGCCAAATTGCCAAAGCCATGGTTCACGGTTATCAGGGCGATGATTTATCAAAAAACAATACAATTTTATCGTGTGTAAAACACTTTGCGCTTTATGGCGCACCTGAAGCAGGAAGAGAATACAATACAGTGGACATGAGTAAAATCAGAATGTATAATGATTATCTTCCACCTTATAAAGCCGCCGTTGATGCCGGAGTTTCCTCTGCCATGGCATCATTTAATGAAATTGACGGTATTCCGGCAACAGGGAACAAATGGCTGCTGACAGATTTATTAAGAAAACAATGGGGTTTCAAAGGCTTTGTTGTAACCGATTATACCGGAATCAATGAAATGATTGAGCATGGTATGGGCGATTTGCAAACGGTTTCAGCATTAGCATTAAATGCCGGTGTGGAAATGGATATGGTTGGAGAAGGTTTTTTAACTACGCTCAAAAAATCGTTTGACGAAGGAAAAATTACATTGTCACAAATTGACAATGCGGCACGCTTGATTCTGAATGCAAAATATGATTTAGGACTATTTCATGATCCTTATAAATATTGCGATCTGCAAAGAGCTAAAACAGAAATTTTCACAAAATCAAATAGGGAAGAAGCTCGAAAAATTGCTTCGGAATCTATGGTGTTGCTAAAAAACACTAATCAACTTTTACCATTAAAAAAATCAGGGACGATTGCACTTATCGGTCCGTTGGCCGACGCCAAAGAAAACATGGCAGGAACTTGGAGTGTGGCAACAAAACAGGAAAATTCGGTTTCATTACTGGCCGGTATAAAATCTGTGGTTGGGATTTCTGCCAAAATACTATATGCTAAAGGCAGCAACCTCGACTATGATGCCGCTTTTGAAGAACGAGCCACTATGTTTGGAAAAACATTGTATCGGGATAAAAGAAGCAATGAGGAATTGCTCGATGAAGCTCTAAAAATTGCCAACCAATCGGACGTGATTGTTGCTGCTTTAGGTGAATCGGCAGAAATGACTGGAGAATCAAGCAGCAGAACCAATCTTGAAATTCCACAAGCACAGAAAGATTTATTACAGGCTTTGCTTAAAACAGGAAAACCTGTTGTTTTAGTTTTGTTCAACGGAAGACCCTTAGTTTTAAATCAGGAAAATAATACTGTTCCGGCAATTTTGGACGTTTGGTTTGCAGGAAGTGAAGCAGGATTAGCGATTGCAGATGTTTTGTTTGGTGATGTAAACCCATCGGGAAAATTGACTATGACTTTTCCAAGAAGCATAGGACAAGTGCCAATTTATTACAACCAAAAAAATACAGGAAGGCCGTTAGGCAATAAAACCGGTGTGTTCGAAAAATTCAAATCAAATTATTTGGATGAAAGAAATGAACCTTTATTTCCTTTTGGTTATGGGTTGAGCTATACTAATTTTGAATATTCCAACCTTAAAATTTCTTCTGATAAAATGTCTGCTTCCGAAAGCATAAAGGTTACTATAGATCTTTCAAATACAGGAAATTTTGATGGAAAAGAAGTTGTTCAATTGTACATCAGAGATTTAGTAGGATCGGTTACAAGACCTTTGAAAGAATTGAAAGGTTTCCAAAAAGTAATCCTCAAAAGAGGCCAAAAGCAAACTATAAGCTTTCAGATATCAATAGAAGATTTGAAATTCTATAACTCAGATTTGCAATTTGTTGCAGAACCAGGTCAATTTGAAATTTATATTGGAGGCAATTCCAATACGGAACTAAAAACTTTGTTTGAGTTAGTTAAATAAGTTTTTTGTGCACTTCGAGGAAAGCCCTTTGGTAATCGCTGAAGGGTTTTTAAATATTCAAGAGTTATTTCTATCTTTAGAAAAAATTATAATCCATGAAAAACTGCCTCCTCATTTCGTTTCTACTTTTAGCATTTACATGCAATGCGCAAACTGTTCAATCGCCTTCAAAGGAAATCACACTAAATTTTTCCTTATCCAATTTGGGAAAACCAACTTATGAGGTTTCCTATAAAAACAAACCAGTAGTACTTAAAAGTTATTTGGGTATAAAACTGAAAGCAGCCCGTGATTTAGACACTGCTTTCCGAATAGACAGCATTGCTCAAAATAAAGTCAACGAAACCTGGCAGCCGGTTTTGGGTGAGCAGTCCAATATAAAAAACAACTATAACGAAATGGTTGTTGCGCTTACACAGC
>JAZKCP010000081.1:18139-23059 GCA_040388035.1 Bacteroidota bacterium
AAAAATATAAATATCGTTTTCAGGGTTTTTGATGAAGGCGTTGCCTTTCGTTATGAATTTCCAAAACAATTAAATTTGGATTATTTCATCATTGCTGATGAAGTTTCAGAGTTCAACCTAACAGGAGATCATAAAACGTTCTGGCTTCCGGGTGATTTTGACAGCCAGGAATATCCATACATGGAAAATAAACTTTCGGAAATCAATACCGATAAAATAGATTTAAATAACGGAATTGGGCTTAAAAGCATTGCCGGTAAATTCGTGGTCCAATCGCCATTAATGATGAAATCTACTGATGGGTTATACATCAATATTTTTGAAGCAGCGGTGGTTAATTATCCGATTATGCATTTGGATTTGCTTCCGGATGAGTTCAAATTAAAATCACGATTGGTTCCAAACGCTTTAGGCGATAAAGCCTATCTTCAAGCGCCATGCGCGTCGCCTTGGAGGACTATTATGATAAGCAATGATGCACGTGATATTGTGGCTTCCAAAATGATTTTGAACTTAAATGAGCCTTGTAAAATTGAAGATACTTCCTGGATAAAACCAATGAAATATGTTGGGGTTTGGTGGGAAATGCACGTTGGAAAATCAACTTGGGATTATGCCGGAAGTCAAAATGCGCAAAACAATCAAAGCGGAGAATTGATTGCTTCAGGAAAACACGGAGCAACAACTGAAAACACAAAACGTTATATTGATTTTGCCGCTAAGAACGGATTTGACGGAGTTTTAGTTGAAGGATGGAATGTTGGCTGGGAAGATTGGTTTGGCAATTGGAAAGAAAATGTTTTCGATTTCACTACACCTTATCCTGATTTCGATTTGAAAGCTGTTAATGATTATGCCAAATCAAAAGGAATCAAAATGATTATGCATCATGAAACTTCAGGTTCTGTGGCTAATTATGAAAGACATTTGGACAGGGCTTTGGAATTAATGAAAAAATATGGTTATCCGGCAGCCAAATCAGGTTATGTTGGAAGGATTATTCCACGTGGCGAATTCCATGACGGGCAAACGATGGTAAATCATTTCAATTTTGTAGCAAGAAGATTTGCAGATTATAAATTGATGGTTAACTCGCACGAAAGCTCACGACCGACTGGTTACAGCAGAACCTTTCCAAACTATATCGCGGCTGAAGCAGCAAGAGGAAATGAGTTCAATGCCTGGAGCAACGGAAATCCGCCAATGCACGAAACGGTCTTGCCTTTTACAAGATTATTAGGAGGTCCAATGGATTACACACCCGGAGTTTTTGAAATAAAAATGAACATTTACGACAATACAAAAACCGCACAAGTGCATACGACTTTGGCTAAACAATTAGCACTTTATTTAACAATGTATTCGCCATTGCAAATGGCTGCCGACTTGCCGGAAAACTATGAAAAATATCCAGACGCTTTTCAGTTTATAAAAGATGTTGCTGTTGATTGGCAGGATTCAAAATACCTTGAGGCTGAACCCGGAGACTATATAACTGTTGCACGAAAGGACAAGAAATCAGAGAATTGGTTTTTAGGAGCAATTACGGATGAAAATCCAAGAAACACTGAAATTAAATTGGATTTCCTTTCTCCAAATAAAAAATACAAAGCCATTATTTACCAGGATGGAAAGACAGCACATTGGGAGAAAAACCCAATCAATTACGAAATTAAAACAACGACTGTGACGTCCAAAAGCAAGCTTAAATTGGTTTTAGCTGCAGGTGGTGGAACAGCAATTAGTTTTACCCCAATCAATTAAAGCTTTTGCTATGAAAAATTGGATGGCCTTACTATTGTTATTTATTTCAAGTTTTGGAATTGCCCAACAAAAAACGTATTGCAATCCAATCAACATTGATTATGGCTATTGTCCGATTCCCGATTTCGTCAAACAGGGAAAACACCGTGCAACAGCCGATCCGGTTATTACTTATTTCAAAGGGGAATATTATCTTTTTTCCACCAATCAATGGGGTTACTGGCATAGTAAGGACATGCAGGACTGGAAGTTTATTTCCAAAAAATTCCTTCGTCCGGAACATAAAGTCTATGATGAATTGTGTGCACCATCTTTATCGTTTGTGAATGACACTTTGCTGGTGGTTGGTTCGACTCACGGAAAGGAATTTCCACTCTGGATGAGCACTAATCCAGCAAAAGGCGAATGGAAAGAACTAATCCATAAATCAGAAGCAGCGGCTTGGGATCCACAGATTTTTTGGGACAAAGAGAAAGATGAAGTATATGAATATTATGGTTCGAGTAATTTATATCCTTTGTATGGGATGAAACTCAACCGCAAAACCTTTCAGCCGGAAGGTGAACGCATTCCGGTTTTGGCTTTAAATGACGATGAACATGGCTGGGAACGATTTGGTGAACACAATGACAATACTTTTCTGCAGCCTTTTACCGAAGGTGCTTTCATGACCAAATACAACGGAAAATATTATCTGCAGTATGGCGCACCCGGAACTGAGTTCAGTGGTTATGCTGATGGTGTGTATGTTGGTGAAAATCCACTTGGACCATTTGAATATCAATCACACAATCCATTTTCGTATAAGCCAGGTGGTTTTGCAAGAGGAGCAGGGCATGGAGCTACTTTTCAGGATGCTAATAATCACTATTGGCATGTCTCTACAGTTGGTGTTTGTGTAAAAAATAATTTTGAAAGACGTATTGGAATTTGGCCGGCTGGTTTTGATGAGGAAGGAATTTTGTATTCAAATACCGCTTATGGTGATTATCCAACGTTTTTGCCTTCCGAAAATAAAAATCATCTGAGTGATAATTTTTCAGGTTGGATGTTACTGAATTATAACAAACCCGTTCAGGTTTCTTCTACGCTTGGCGGATTTCAGCCAAATTTAGCCGTTGATGAAGATATCAAAACCTATTGGAGTGCTAAAACCTCAAATAAAGGAGAGTATTTGATTTCTGATTTAGGCGAAGTCAGCACTATCAATGCCATCCAAATCAACTATGCCGATCAGAATGTGGAATTTATGGGAAAACCGGCCACAACTTCTGGCCACAAATATAAAGTCTATGCATCTGATGATGGAAAAAATTGGAAGATATTAATTGATAAAAGCAAAAATACGACTGATGTTCCCCATGATTATATTGAACTTCAAAAGCCTTCAACAGCACGTTTCCTAAAGCTGGAAAATCTTCAAATGCCAACAGGGAAATTTGCGTTAAGTGGTTTCAGGGTTTTTGGAAAAGGAATGGGAGCAAAGCCAGGTGCTGTCCACAATTTTGTTCCACTGCGTTCGGGTCCGAAGGTAAAAGGCGAACGCAGGAACGTTTGGTTCAAATGGCAGCAGGAATCTTCGGCTGATGGTTATGTGATTTATTTTGGTAAATCTCCAGGCAAATTATATGGTTCCATTATGGTATACGGCAAAACCGAATATTATTTTAATGGATTGGACAAATCAGACATTTATTATTTTCAAATAGAGGCTTTCAATAATAATGGCATTGGACTCAAGAGTGAAATTAGAAAATCGGATTAAAACTTAAAATAAAAACCGAAAAATACATTTGAATTAACGACTTTTATGAATTAAACTTTAATATTAATTAACCAAACCAACTTATGAGTACATCAACCGCAAAGACCAATTGGGCGCAATTTATTCCTTTAGTAACAGTTTTCTTTTTTTGGGGATTTGTAGCCGCCAGTAACGACATTTTAATTCCGGTTTTCAAAAAAGCATTTGATTTATCACAAGGTGAAAGCCAATTAGTTTCAGTTGCATTTTATGTAGCGTATACGGTGGGTTCCATTATTTATATGATAATTTCGTATTTGACCAAAGGCGATTTAATCAACAGGATTGGATATAAAAATTCTTTGGCATTGGGATTGGTGATTTCCGCTCTGGGAACATTATTGTTTTATCCGGCAGCGAATACAGGATCGTTTCCTCTAATGTTGTCAGGTTTATTCATCGTTGCGCTTGGATTTTCGCTGCAGCAAACCGTAGCAAACCCATTGGCAATTGCCCTTGGTCCCATTACGACAGGGTCGCAGCGTCTGACTATGGCCGGGGGAATAAATAATCTTGGAACAACAATTGGACCCTTGATAGTGAGTTTTGCCATATTCGGTTCAGCCACTTCAAGCAGTACAGACATGAGCATAGAGAGTGTGAAAGTTCCTTATTTAATCCTGGGAGCTGCGTTCCTGGTGGTTGCTGTTTTATTAAAATTCTCTTCTATTCCCGATAAACCGGAAGCTGTAGTTGAAACAGCTGAAGACGTCAAATCGTCTAGAAGTTCGGCATTGAAATATCCGCAGTTGCTTTTGGGAATGATAGGAATTTTTGTATATGTTGGTGTCGAGGTTTCTACAGCGGCGAATTTACCAGCTTATATGGAGAGTAAATTAGGTTTTGCTATTGGTGATATTGCTCCTTACATATCTTTATATTGGGCGAGTTTAATGATTGGCCGTTGGACTGGTGCGGTTGAAGCTTTTACCGATAATATGAATACACAAAAGATCTTACGATTTTTGGCGCCTTATTTAGCATTTGGAGTTTTCTTATTAGTTAATGCTGTGGCAAAACATGATTTAACACCATTCTATATTTACGGATTAATCATTTTAGTTTTAATTGCTGCCGACATTGCCAGCAAAGGAAACCCTGCCAGAATGTTGCTTATATTTTCTGCTTTAGGGATTGCAGCATTATTTACTGGGATGGCAACAAGCGGAATGATAAGTGTTTATGCTTTCACTAGTGTAGGCTTGTTTTGTAGTACGCTTTGGCCTTGCATCTTTACTCTGGCAGTAAGCGGATTAGGGAAACACACAAGTCAGGGAAGCAGTTTCTTGATTATGATGATTATGGGTGGTGGAATTGTAGCTTGGCTGCAAGGCGAAGTTGCAGAAAATATA
>JAZKCP010000081.1:23120-31502 GCA_040388035.1 Bacteroidota bacterium
GGAATTAATTTTGATAAAAAGCGCAATAGCGGACATTAATTTCCCTATTATATAAATCAAAAATCCCGCTCGGTATCGCTACTTTGCGGGATTTTCTTCATCAAAACCTAACCAATCAATCTAACTATCTTTAACTTATTTTTTGTCTTCAATTTTTGCTCTCGTACCATCAGCTTTGTAATAGTAGGAATTGCTGTTATTGCCATTATTGTTTGACGCTACATAATGATTATCGTCGTTATAATTGTTGAAAGCATATCCGGAGTTACTGTAACCTTTAACACGTCCAACGGTATCAATGATTTCACCTCTTCGGTTATAAACGATTCTCAATCCTCCAATTTGAGCGAGAGCAGTCCTATTGTATTTCATATATATGGTACCAATTCGGCTAACCCTGTCTCTGTTGTCATAATTGATGAACGTGTTACCAACTCTTCTTACTCTACCATAACTGTCTTGTTCTATACGAACTCCGTAGTTAACTGGTCTTCGAGCTTGTGTTGAAGCACCTCTTTTTCCGGCGGTTTTATAATAGTAATCGCCTTGGCTGTCATCTGGACGAGTATTAAAATCAAATTCTCCATTTGGAAAAACGAAAAACTCAATTCCTCGCTCAGTAAATGAGATTGGCTCATCAAAGCTAAATCTCGATCTTTTTTCATCTCCGGATTTTGAAATTTCTGAAGCGTTCACTGCATTACCAACCAGTAAAATGCTAGCTACTAAAAGGGTAATTTTTTTCATAATCATTCTAATTTGAGTTTTTTTGCTTACTCTTTCGATTTTCAGCTTCTTCGAACAAATTTCATTGTTGATTAGGACTTTTCAATTGGTGTGCCAAAGTCCCAAAATGAAGTCTTAAGGTTTGATTAAGAATAATTAATTGGCAGATTTTTAATGCATTACACAATATAGTATATAACTTTTTTAATTTTTTCTGTAATTTAATATGGTCAAAATTTGATTACATTTGTTCACGAATTGTAAACTAAACCATATTCTGTTTTAAAATGACAATGAAAAACCTACTATTTTCATTATTGCTTTTGGCCTTCTATTCAAATGGGTATAGTCAAACTTATGTGCCGTATTACGGAACTGTAGTTGAACAAGTATCTGAATCCAATATCCTGACCAGTTTAACCGAATTTGAAAACCTTGGAGTCAAAAGAAGAGGAACAACACCATTACAAAATACCCTCAATTGGTTAAAGGCTGAATATTTAAGCTATGGTTTTACCGCAAGCCAAATGCAGGAATATAGCTTTACCAACGGATCTGCTACCTGTAAAAATTTGGTTGTAACAAAAATCGGAACGGTTTACCCTAACACGTTTGTGATTATTTGTGGGCATTATGATACGATAGCAGGTACAGGAACTAATGATAATGGTAGTGGCGTGGCTACAATCTTAGAAGTGGCGCGTTTGCTTCAAAATATACCAACCGAATACTCGGTAAAGTTTATTAACTTTAGTGGAGAAGAAGATGGCCTGATAGGAAGTCAAAATTTTGTTTCTTCCGTAGTCAATGCCACCAGTCCAAAAATGAACATCAAACTAGTTTTTAATATTGACGAAGTTGGCGGAAGAGCCGATATGACTAATGACACTGTTACTTGCGAAAGAGATACAGGAAGCCCTACATCCAACAATGCTGCGTCAAACACGATAACAGCTGAATTGATTAATTGTGTTCAATTGTATTCGCCTTTGAATACTTATTTGAACTATGCTTATGCTTCCGATTATATGCCATTTGAGGAAAACAATGAAGTGATTACCGGTTTTTTTGAAAGAAATGAAACGCCTCACCGACATACTGCGACTGATTTGCTAATTAATATGGATCCAGTGTACGTTTATAATATTGCTAAAGCCGCTACAGGTGCCATGCTTCACTTTGCGGTTGCTACAACATCAGTTCTAAATAATCAGGATTTCGAGAATGACAGTCAGGTAAGTTTTTATCCAAGTCCGGCAAAGGATACGCTGAATATTAATATGGGCAATATCACAGACACTAAATATATGTTTAGCCTGATTAATATGGAAGGAAAAGAGGTATTGAAGAAACAGATTGAAAATGCTCGACTGATTGAATCCATTCCACTTGAAGGCATAGCAAAAGGAATATACCTAGCCGTGTTGCAGACATCAGAGAAGAAAATTAGCAAAAAGATTATAGTTGAATAATACTACTATAGCTTATCATTAAGATAATATCCCGTCACAGATCTTTTGTTTTTTACAATTTCTTCAGGTGTGCCAACACCTAATAATTGTCCGCCATTTTCACCACCTTCCGGACCTAAATCAATAATCCAGTCGGCACATTTTATCAAATCCAGATTGTGTTCAATAACAATAATAGAATGCCCTTTTTCAATTAAGGCATCGAATGAAGCCAAAAGCTTCTTAATGTCGTGAAAATGTAATCCCGTTGTCGGTTCATCGAATACAAATAATGCTTTTTCTTTTGTAACGCCTTTTACTAAAAATGAAGCCAGTTTAATTCGTTGCGCTTCACCGCCGGAAAGCGTGGAAGAAGATTGTCCCAGTTGCACATATCCTAAGCCTACGTCTTGCAAAGGCTGTAGTTTCTGAATGATTTTTGTTTGCTTGTTTTCGTTGAAAAATGCAATCGCATCATCAATTGTCATCGTTAAAATATCATCGATATTTTTACCTTGAAAAGTTATTTCCAACACTTCTTTTTTGAAACGTTTTCCATTACAGGTTTCGCAAGGCAAAGAAACATCGGCCATGAAAACCATTTCCACATTTATTGAGCCTTCGCCTTTGCAGGTTTCGCATCGTCCGCCATCAACATTGAAAGAAAAATGTTTGGCCTGATAGCCACGAACTTTAGATAATTTTTCTTTGGCATACAAATCCCGAATATCATCATAGGCTTTAATATAGGTTACCGGATTCGACCGCGAACTTCTTCCGATTGGATTTTGATCAACATACTCAATATGTCTTATATGGGAAAAACTTCCCGAAAGTTCAGTGAATTGTCCCGCTTTGTCTCCAATGCCTTCAAGCTTTTTCTGCATTGCAGGAAACAGGATTTTCTTTACCAAGGTGCTTTTTCCGCTACCCGAAACCCCAGTAATTACAGTCAGGCATTCCAATGGAAAAATGACATCAACATTTTGAAGATTGTTTTCACGTGCGCCTTTTATTTCAATGAAATTATTGGAAGTCCGGCGTTTTTTTGGAACCGAAATTTCTAATTCACCATTAAGGTATTTTGCAGTTAAGGAATCAGCTTCCAATATTTCGGCAAATGTTCCTTCGGCAACTAATTCACCACCGAAAGTTCCGGCTTCAGGGCCAATATCAATAATTCTATCAGCCGCTTTCATAATGTCTTCATCGTGCTCAACAACAATAACAGTATTGCCCAAATCACGAAGGTTCTTCAAAACTTTGATTAAGCGTTCGGTATCTTTTGGGTGCAGGCCAATACTTGGCTCATCGAGAATATACATTGAACCAACTAAACTACTTCCTAACGAGGTTGCCAAATTAATACGCTGCGATTCACCACCGGAAAGTGTGGCTGAATTTCTGTTCAAAGTAAGGTAATCCAATCCAACATCACTTAAGAAAGCTAATCGGCTATTAATTTCCAAAAGCAAACGTTTGGCTACTTTTTGATCGTATTCTGAAAGTTGCATTTCGTTGAAAAAAGGAATTAACCTTTTAATCGACATATCAACCAATTCCGAAATTGTTTTTCCGCCCACGGAAATATAATTGGCTTCTTTGCGTAAACGTTTGCCTTTGCAGGTTGTGCATTTCGTTTTACCGCGATAACGAGACAACATCACACGGTTTTGGATTTTATAGTTTTTGGATTCTAATTCTTCAAAGAAATCGTCCAGTCCGGTGAAATAGCTATTGCCTTTCCAAACCAAATCTTTTAGTTCGTCTGTTAATTCGAAATACGGTTTGTGTATTGGAAAGTCAAACTTATAAGCGCTGTTGACCAATTGGTCGCGATACCAGCTCATGCTTTCACCACGCCAGGGGAATATAGCATTTTCAAATACAGAAAGAGCTGTATTTGGAACAACCAATTCCTCATCAATGCCAATAATATTGCCATAACCTTCGCAAGTTGGACATGCGCCATAAGGATTGTTAAAGCTAAAAAGATGGATATTAGGCTCCAAAAAAGTAATACCGTCGAGTTCAAAATTAGAGCTAAAAGTCAAGCGGTTTTTCGTCTCCAATTCCTGCAGATAGCAAATCCCTTTGCCTTCAAAAAATGCAGTTTGGGTTGCGTCGGCCAATCGGTTGTAAAACTCTTCTTCCTCTTTGACTACAATTCTGTCAATTATCAGTAAAATATCTTTATTGTCTAAAGAATGCTGATCGATTTCGTCTAAACGAACCATTTCATTATTAACCAATATACGGGCAAAGCCTTGTTGCAATAACACTTTTAGTTTGTCTTCCAGTTGTCTTCCTTGCTCCAGGTGAATAGGGGAAAGCAGTAACCATTTACTGTCCAACGGAAACGTTTTAACTTTTGCGATTACATCTGTAACCGTATCTTTTTTTACTTCATTACCCGAAACTGGAGAAAAAGTTTTGCCAATTCGGGCAAAAAGCAGTTTTAGGTAATCGTAAATTTCAGTAGAAGTTCCGACTGTTGAACGCGCATTGGTTGTATTAACTTTCTGTTCAATGGCAATAGCCGGCGCAATTCCTTTGATGTATTCTACTTTTGGTTTGTCTAATCTGCCCAGAAACTGTCGGGCGTATGATGACAAACTTTCTACATAACGGCGTTGTCCTTCAGCATATAGCGTATCAAAAGCTAAACTTGATTTCCCTGAACCCGACAGTCCGGTAATTACAACCAACTCATTTCTGGGAATAACAACATCCAAATTCTTTAGATTATGGATTTGGGCGCCTTTTATTAGGATGTTTTTTTTTGGTTCCAGTGTAGCAATTTCAGTAGATTTCATGCCTATTTTTTATCAGATTGTAAAGATAATCAATTCGCGCGTTGAATTAAAACCGAAATAATACCCAATGTTTTTAAACGATTAAAATCTTAAGTTTATCTAAATTTTTAAAATAAATTTTTTTTATACCAAAATTATGTTAAATTTGATTTGTATTTAACTCTCAAACACAGCATTGCCTATATAAAAAATTACTTTTTAGATTAAAAAATCTCTTTTTTAACCCTTACTAAAAGGTAATATTATGGCTAAATCACAACTTTCTGATGCAGAATTAGTTAACAACTATATCGCTGGCGATGAGAATTCTCTTGCTTTATTAATTGACAGACATCAATCCCGAATTTATGGATATATTTTTTCAAAAGTTTCGGATAGAGATTTAACGGAAGATATTTTTCAGGAGACTTTCTTTAAAGTTATTCACACGCTTAAAACAAAAAAATTCTACAATGAGGAAGGAAAATTTCTGTCATGGGTTTTGCGTATTGCCAGTAACCTGATAGTGGATAAATTCCGTAATGATAAAAAAATGCCTCTGAAAAGAGACACCGAAGAATTCTCTATTTTTTCCAATATAAAAGATAATTCTCTTGATATCGAGAAAAAATTAATCAAAAACCAGGTAGATATTGATTTGAAAATGATAATTCAGAAACTTCCTCACGATCAAAAAGAAGTGATTATGATGCGTTATTATTCAGACATGAGTTTCAAGGAAATAGCTGATTTTACTGGCGTTAGCGTTAATACAACCCTTGGAAGAATGCGTTATGCTATTACAAATTTAAGAAAGGTCATAGAGAAAAATAAAATTTATTTGCCTTCTTAAATAATAAAGTACACTTTTTTGCGTTATTATATAAACATTTAAATCAATTTCATTTTTATATGGCAAAACTTTACTCTAAAAGAAAATTAGCACCCAAAAAAATGTTACCTAAAAAAGAAACTATTCGTTTAATCCTACAATATTCTTGTGCATTAAGTATTGTAAAGATTGGTAATATTAATTTCGATCTCATTGCTAATTAAGAAACATCCCGATACAATTATCGGGATGTTTTTTTATAGTACTCATCCAAAACTGATTTTCTACCGACTGCTCTGGTAATAGGATCGCTTTCTAAATTCCAGCCTCTTGCCGGAGAATATTCTCTTCCATACCAAATAATCTGAAGGTGTAATGTGTTCCATAAATCCTTTGGAAAAATTGCCTTCGCATCTTTTTCGGTCTGAACCACATTTTTACCATTGGATAAATCCCAACGGAACATTAACCGGTGAATATGGGTGTCTACAGGAAATGCCGGAACCCCAAAAGCCTGTGACATTACCACACTGGCGGTTTTGTGCCCCACAGCCGGTAATGCTTCGAGTGCTTCAAAACTTTGTGGAACTTGCCCATTATGTTTTGCAATTAATATTTCTGACAATCCATGAATTCCTTTTGATTTCATTGGAGAAAGGCCGCATGGTCGTATGATTTCCTTAATTTCCTCTATTGAAAGTTTTACCATATCATACGGGTTATCCGCTTTAGCGAATAGGATAGGGGTAATTTGATTCACACGAACATCGGTACATTGAGCGGAAAGCAAAACGGCAATGAGTAAAGTATAGGGATCTTTATGATCAAGCGGAATTGGAATCTCGGGATATATTTCTTTTAACGCATTTATTACAAACGTTGCGCGTTCTTTTTTGGTCATTTTGGTCTAAATTTGACCGTAAATTTATAAAACTTATACATCAAAAAATGACGACACTACAAAAAGGAGATAAAGCACCCGATTTTTCCGGATTTGATCAAGACAATAAATTCCATCAACTTGAGGATTATGCCGGAAAAAAGCTAGTAGTTTTCTTTTACCCAAAAGCCGATACGCCAAGCTGTACTGTTGAAGCCTGCAACCTGAGAGATAATTATGAACGTTTTAAAGCTAATAATTATGAGTTGCTTGGAGTTAGTGCTGATAGTGGCAAGGCCCAGACTAAATTTAGAAATAAATTTAAACTTCCATTTCCGTTACTGGCAGATGAAGACAAATCAGTTATTGAAGCATTTGGTGTCTGGGGTCCAAAGAAATTTATGGGAAGAGAGTTTGATGGAATTAACAGGACGACTTTTGTCATTAACGAACAAGGAATAATTGACGAGGTAATTACAGCGGTAAAAACTAAAGACCATACAGCACAGATACTTAAATAAAGTGTTATAATTATAAAAAAAAAGTCCGGTAATTTAAAACTACCGGATTTTTATTTTTAAAAGGATTTGTAACATGTTTAGTGAACCACTAAGGAATCCCTCATTGATTTTACTGTATCATGGTCCGCTTTGATAAGATTGTATTGCGATCTGATAAAGTTTTGCTGTTCAGGAGATAGTTCTTCTAAGTGATCGGTTAATACATGTTGGTATGTTTTAACAGCAACATCTTCTCCAAATTCGCATGAATCCAGAATTACTTTTCTGTCTTTGCCTGCTAAGGCTGCTTTGACATCCATCCATACACGGAAGAATTTACCGCTCGTCTTGGTCCCTTCGGCAACTTCACCCGCCAAGCGGTTTACTTCGCCTTCCAATTCGGTTTTGCATCTTTGGCTGTTGCGAATAAAGCCTGAAAACAACGTTTTAAGATCATGTTCCTCTGTTTCGTCTGAAGCAGTTTGATACCCTTCAATTCTATCGTTGTTTATGGTTATTAGTTCGTTTAGTACATCAATTGTTTTTGCAGTTTCCATAATATTAGAATTTAATTAATGATTTATAAGTTTTCCAAATACAAATTTGAGGCTCTTACCAGATGTGTGTGTTACAAAATCTAATTGGTTGGTTACAAGATTTACGGATATAAAAAATCCGGACTGTTTTCACAATCCGGATTGGTCATTGAAATATTAATTGTTATACTATTTTTTGCAATACTTTATTTGGGTCATATCCAAAAAGTTGGTGTTTCTTTATTATTTCTGCAATCCCGGCAGGAAGTAGTTCCTCCCAACCTGGAGTTCCTGTGCTAATCATTTTCAAAACTTCACGAGAGAAAATTTTAAGATGGCCTTTGTCAAAATCAGTTATATCAACAACTTTTCCGTTATAAGCAAAGAATTTATACAATTCTTTCATACGTGGATGCACTTTTAGATTTTGGGAAGTAATAATTTCTCCGGTTTCATCTTCCATTGGATATAGGAAAACTTTTAAATCACGATAGAATAGTTTTCCGAATGCCTCGAGAATTCCACCGCTTAAATGGCGATAATATTTTTCGTCAAAAATATCGATCAAATTATTAACTCCCATTGCCAATCCCATTCTGGCCTTGGTATAACTTGCAAAATATTCCACTACTTTATAATACTCCTGGAAATTGGAAATCATT
>JAZKCP010000082.1:0-2246 GCA_040388035.1 Bacteroidota bacterium
AAAAATGGCAATACTAATTTTTTAAAAATAGTATTGCCATAAGAAGATTGAATTGTTACAATGAATTTCGAATAATTAAGCCCTTTTATTTTAAGATGCTTTAATTGGTCTTCAAAAATCGGAAGCTTTCCTTTTTTGCTTGCAATTGTAATTCTTGGTCTTTTTCAACAAAATTCATTTCAATAATTGCTGCTTTTCTGGGCGCTTCGCTCGTTGCGCTGAAATGGGTATGAAGCACATATTGCCATTGATTGTCTTTGTCTAAAAATAAATCGCCGTGACCGGGACCGTTTTCTCCAATTAAATTTCGAGATATAATGGGACTGGTTGTTGCTTTTTTCCAAGGACCTAACGGACTTGTACTGGTTGCATATCCAACGGCATATTCTGGATTTCTAAAATCATTTGCCGAATAAATTAAGTAATACAAACCGCCTTTTTTCAATACTGTAGGACCTTCAGCAACTGGCCAGCTCACATTTTGCGTGTTTTCCCATTGCAATTCTGCAGCGATACATTCTTTAAGTGTTTCTGGTTTAATACTTAAAAGGTCATCGTTTAATTCGGCCACAAAAATTCGGTTTCCATTGGTAAGTCTAACATGGTACAAATATTTTTTTCCGTCATCATCTATAAAAACAAAAGGGTCAATTTGTTTTACGGATGCGATCAATGGTTCTTTAGAGGTGTTTCTGAAAGGACCAAGTGGGGAACTACTTGTTGCAACAGCAATATTTTCATTAGCGGTATACATCATGTAAAATTGATTGTTATACTTCAATATTTGGGGAGCCCAAAATCCTTGTGAACCATAAGCATCTCCTTTTTTGAGCGCAAGACCGCCTTGAGCGCCAACAGGTCCTTTCCAGTTTTTTTGATCGGAAGACGTATAAACCTGAAATCCTTCTCCGTTTAGTGAGCTGTTTCCAGTTGTTGTTCCATAAAGATAATAGGTGCCTTCATTATAAAAAATGGTTGGATCTGCCAGAAAAATATCTTTTAAAACAACAGCAGGTGGGGGAGTTGTTTTAGCTTCCTCCTCTTTTGATTGCGAGCATGAATTAAGACTTAGCCCTGTAAATAGAATTATAAATATTTTTTTCATTTGAGTTGATTTGGAATTCGATATTATTTACGAACTGAAAATTGGTAATACGAAACAGTTTGGTATTTCCCTCCTGGTTTTAATGTAATCGATGGAAAACTAGGTTGATTAGGTGCGTCGGGGAAATGTTGTGTTTCTAAAGCGAAAGCTGTTCTGAAATCATCTTTTGCTCCAGATTTGAACGTGTTTTTACCTTGCATAAAGTTTCCGCTGTAAAACTGAATTCCAGGCTCTGCGGTATAAATATCCATAGAAATTCCTGATTGGTCTCCAGTAATGGTTGCGGCATGGTTCATTCCTTTTTTGATGGTTCCGTTTAGCACATAATTATGGTCATATCCTTTTCCGAATTTTAATTGCTCATTAACCACTTCAATGCGTTCTCCAATAGTATGTTTTTCAAGAAAATCGAAAGGAGTTTGTGCAACGTTTTCCAGTTTCCCTGTTGGAATTAAACCGGCATCAACGGGAGTGTATTTATTGGCAAATAATTGTAATTCGTGACCCAAAATACTTCCGCTTCCTTCTCCGTTTAAATTAAAAAAGGCGTGATTGGTCAAATTAACAACCGTAGTTTTGTCAGTAGTGGCCTCGTATTCCATTTTTAAAGTTTTATCAGCCGTAATGGAGTACGTTACTTTTACTTCTAGTTTTCCCGGAAATCCTTGTTCCATATCGGGAGAAGTATAGGTGAAAACCAAAGTATGGTCATCTGTTTTCTCAGCATTCCAAACCTCGTCTTGAAAACCTTTTTTTCCGCCATGCAGCGCATTATCTCCATTATTCAAAGGAACATTGTATTCCTTTCCTTCCAAAGTAAATTTTCCTTTAGCGATTCGGTTTCCAACTCTGCCAATAGTGGCTCCAAAATAAGGTTCTGTTGATTTTTGAAATCCGGTAACACTGTTCATCCCCACAACAACATCAGTGAGTTTTCCGTTTTTATCTGCTACCCATAATCCTACTAATCGTCCTCCATAATTGGTGAAAGCCGCTTTCAAACCGTTATTTTCAATCCAATATAAGTGCGTGTTTTTATTATCTATTACTGCTTCAAAATTTTTAGTTTCTAAAAAAGTCTGAGCGGAATCAGTAGTTGTTTCTTGATTCATTTCTTTTTGAGTTGAATTATTATTTTTAT
>JAZKCP010000083.1:0-18527 GCA_040388035.1 Bacteroidota bacterium
CAACCAAAATAGAAGATTTTGCAATTCAGGGCAAGTTCGGATATGTAATTGTCGATAAAGTTGGATTGCGTTAATTATAAGTAAGTTAGGTTAGTAATTTTCCAGACAAAGAAGAAGCTTGGTTGAGCCCCAAGCATTCTTCTTTGTCTATTTTAAAAATTGGAATAAAAATGAAATTTTATACTATTATTTTTTGTGCTATTGTTTTGAGTTCCTGTAATAAACAAAAAAATACTTCTAAAGCAGAAGAAAAAGAAACTGCAAAAAGTATTTTA
Organism: Bacteroidota bacterium; assembly: GCA_040388035.1. Classification (GTDB taxonomy): domain Bacteria; phylum Bacteroidota; class Bacteroidia; order Flavobacteriales; family Flavobacteriaceae; genus Flavobacterium. The sequence continues at coordinate 276 of JAZKCP010000083.1, forward strand.
TTACAGAACATGAAAACGCTGGCAAAAAATGGAATCATTTTCGGTCATCAGGACGATTTGGCTTACGGTGTAGGCTGGTCTTATGTAGATGGAGAATCAGATGTAAAAAAAGTGGTTGGAGATTATCCGGGAGTTTATGGTTGGGATTTAGGGCATTTAGAATTGGGTGAAGATGTAAATATTGATGGCGTTCCTTTTGTTAAAATGAAAAAATATGTAACAGAAGTTTACAAAAGAGGCGGGATTAATACATTTAGCTGGCATCAAACAAACCCTTTCAACAGAAATTCTGCATGGGACAGTACTTCGACAATAAAACTTATTTTGAAAAATGCTGAGGTTAAAAGAGATTATTTGAAAGATTTAGATAAAGCGGCAGCTTTTTTTAATGGTTTGAAAGATGAAAGAGGAAATACGATTCCGGTTATTTTCAGGCCGTTGCACGAACAGACGGGCGATTGGTTTTGGTGGGGAAAGAAGCAGACTGCATCGAAAGACTATATTCAGCTTTGGAGAATCACGGTTGATTATTTAAAAAGCAAAGGCGTTAAAAATGTTTTATACGCTTTTTCTACCACTGAATTTCCAAACAAAGAATTTTTCTTAGAAAGATATCCTGGCGATAATTATGTAGATGTTTTAGGTTTTGATGCTTATCAGAACGATACTGCAAAAACCAATTCTGAATTTGTACAGGGAATAAAAAATCAAATCAAAATGCTAAATGAAATCGGAAAAGAGCACAATAAGCTAACAGCATTAACCGAAATCGGACAGGAAAAAGTACCGAATAAAAAATGGTGGACAGAGATCTTACTTCCTATTGTTCAGAATTCTAATTTGTCTTATGTTTTGCTTTGGAGAAACGGAAGACCAGATCATTATTTTGTTCCATATCCGGGACAGATTAGTGAAAATGATTTTAAAACATTTTATAAAACTCCTAAAGTTATTTTCCAGAAAGAATTAACCAAAGAGAATATTTACAATAAAAAATAAAACATGAATAGTAGATTAATAACTCTTTTTTTAAGCTTTTTTACCGTTGCTATAATGGCGCAAAATCCCGTTGTTCCGGGTTATTTTGCAGATCCAAGTATAAAGAAATTTGGCGATACGTATTATATGTACTCCACAACAGACGGTTATTTTAGCGGAAATGACGGCGAAATTTTAGTCTGGACAACAAAAAACTTAGCTGATTGGGATGTTCAATCCGTTCCCGGTTTACCACATGAAACCGTTTGGGCTCCGGCAGTAATTCAGGGCGATAACGGAAAATACTATTTGTATTGCCAAAGTTCGGTCGATTATTCCGGTTATGTTTATTCGGGAGATTCACCAACGGGGCCTTTCAAAAAAGAAGCGCATTTAGGCGGTTTTGATATTGAGCCTTTTCGCGATCCCGTTTCAGGAAAAATCTATGTAATTTCTGCAGGACGCGAATTATTTTTAATGGATAATGATGTAAAGTCTCCAACGTATTTAACCAAAATCGAAAAGAAACTTTCCATAAAAGGAAACCTTTTTGATTATACAGAAGGTCCATATTTAGTATATAAAGATGGATTATATTATTGCATGTGGGCAGGTGGACGCTGTTGGGAAACGAGTTATAAGGTGCGTTACGCCGTATCAAAAAATATTGATGGCCCTTACGAAGAAGCATCAAATAGTCCGATTTTAAAAACCGATGAAAAAGCCGGAATTTCTGGTCCAGGTCATCATTCGATTACAGAAATTGACGGACGTTCCTTTATGTTCTACCACAGACAGGATTTGGCAAAAGGCCCAACTTGCGATTATCGTTTTTCAGCCGTTTCTGAAGTCGAGTTCAAAAACGGTAAAATCAATCTCGTTTCTTATGTAGATGATTTGGCTAAAACGTTAAATAAAAAAGGAAAATACACCAATTTGGCTCTAAACAAAAATGCTTTCGCCAGCAGTCAAAATGCAGGTTTTGAAGCCGGAAAAGTAGTTGATGGAAGAAATGATACACGTTGGACAACCAGCAGCGCACCAAGTGATGTTACAATAGATTTAGGTCAGGAATTTTCGTTTGACGCTGTTCGTGTCTGTTTCGAATATCCGGATAAATGGGTCACTTTCAAAATAGAAACATCAACAGATTATCAGAATTGGCAGTTGTATGCCGATCATAGTCAGGAAGCTGTTCAGGGTTATAAAGAAATGCTTCAGACCAAAACTGAGAAAGCGCGCTATGTAAAAGTTACGGTTAATAATTCAGAAGACAGAAACGCTTCTCTTTGGGAAGTTCAGGTTTTAAAAAACAACTGATTTGGCTTCTCCTGCAAGGTTTTGGAAACCTTGTAGGTATTTTGATTATCCGAATAAAGAAAGCAGACCTACAAGGTTTTGAAAACCTTGCAGGAACGACTCATATAAAATAGAATAATTTTTAATAAATAAAATGAAAATAACAAAACATAAAAGCACCGTCTTAGCTGCACTGTTTTTTGCCGGAAGTTTTGCTTTTGCACAAAAAAAAGCTCCTGTAGATTATGTAAATAATTTTATAGGAACAGGCGAATGGGGAAATTTGTATCCGGGCGCTCAAGCACCTTTCGGAATGATTTCTATAAGTCCGAACAATGTGTTTGAAAATTACGAAACGTCACGTTCAGGATACCGTTATACACAAGATGAAATTTATGGTTTCGGCATGACGCATTTCTCTGGAGTAGGCTGCCATGCCATGCAGGATTTGCCATTCACGCCTGTTGTCGGCGATTTGAATGTTTCTCCGGTTTATAATAAATCAGCTTATAAGAGTAAATTTTCGCATCAAAATGAAGTGGCGAAACCGGGATATTATTCGGTAAAATTAGATACATATCAAACCGATGTAAAATTTACAACCACACAAAGAGCTTCTATTGGCGAGATTGATTTTCCATTAAATAAAGAAGCTTCAGTAGTTTTTGCTCCAACAAATAATGCCAACGGAATCAGTGCCGGACAACTGAATATTGATTCTAAAAAAAACAGAGTAAGCGGTTTTATGTCAACAGGAGGTTTTTGCTGGCGTGATCCAAACGACCGTCCTTATAAAGTTTATTTTGTAGCTGAATTTGACGTTCCTTTTAAAGAAGTAGGAAATTGGCGTGCAGAAAATAAAACTAAAGGAAGTGAAAATATTTCAGGAAGTGCGATTGCAGCTTATGTTACTTTTAACCTTGAAGGAAAAACGAAGGTAAAAATGAGATCGGCAATTTCGTTTGTCAGTGTAGAAAATGCAATTCAGAATCTAAATGCAGAAATATCCGATTGGAATTTCGAAAATACCTACCAAAACGTGCACTCGGAATGGGAAAAGTATTTGAATAAAATTGTAGTTGAAGGAAAAAATGAAGACGAGAAAACTGTTTTTTATACTTCAGTTTCGCGTACTCTTTTACAACCAAATGTTTTTGAAGATGTAAATGGAGATTATATAGGCTTTGATGATAAAATTCACAAAATTGAAAAAGGCAGAAATAAATATGTAAACTTTTCGCTTTGGGATACTTACAGAACAACAGCACAGGTGCAGGCGATTATTGCGCCAAAAGAATCTTCAGACATGATTCAGTCTTTGTTGTTAGATGCACAGCAAGGCGGATCTTTTCCAAATTGGAGCATGAACAATCAGGAATATGGAGTAATGAACGGCTATTCTCCATTTCCATTTATTGCTAATATGTATGCGATGGGTGCCAAAGATTTTGATTTGATAATGGTTAAAGACATGATGAAAAAAGTATCAACAGAATTTCATTCCAGCAGACAATCTCACGGCTGGTACGCGGTTGAAGAATATAAGAAATTAGGTTATGTTCCTGTTGATCTTCACGGTTACGGTGCTTCTATGACTTTAGAATATGGAGTTGACGATTATTCAATTGCTAAAATTTGCAAAGCAGCAAATGATTTGGAAGCTGAAAAATATTATCTAAATCGTTCTCAAAATGCATTCACATTATTAAATCCCGAAAATAAATTAATTCAGGGAAGAAATTCTGATGGAAAATTTATTACGCCATTTAGTGATTCCAGTGAAAATGGTTTTAATGAAGGATGCGCCATGCAGTATTTCTGGAGTGTTCCGCAGAGTATGAAAAAATTAATTGACAAAGCAGGCGGAGCAGGTTTTATAGAAAAACGTCTGGATCAGTTTGTGTCTAAAATTGAAACAGGCTGGGCTCCCGAAAAACCTTTTTACTGGGTTGGAAACGAACCTTGTTTTGGAGCAATGTACGTTTATAATTATCTGCAAAAACCCTGGAAAGCGCAATACAATGTTCGTCGCGTAACAGAAGTTTTTAAAAATTCGCCAAACGGAATGCCAGGCGATGATGATGTTGGTGCGATGTCAGCTTTGTATGTTTTCTCAGCTTTAGGTTTTTATCCGTATTTACCCGGAGAAGCCGGATTTACAATAACTGGGCCTTTATTTGAAAAAACAACCATCAGTTTAGAAAACGGAAAGAAGATTACAATTGATGGGAAAAATGCGGAGTTTAATGCGCCTTACATTCAGGAAATGAAACTAAATGGAAAAAATGTTTCCAGTTTATGGCTCGATTGGAATGCATTAAGTCAAGGCGGATCAATCGAATTTAAAATGGGCAAAAATCCAAATAAAAAATGGGGAAGTGCCATAAGTGATATGCCTCCAACCTATTATCCGGAAAAGAAATAAGATTTAGAATAAAATATAAACACAAAGTATGAAACGTATTTCAATTGTACTGGCACTGCTTTTTACTGTTCTCTCTAATACTGTTTTTGCAACTGTAAAATTGCCAAAACTTGTGGGAGATAATATGGTTTTGCAGAGAGAAATAAAGATCCCAATTTGGGGTTGGGCAGATGTTGGAGAAAAAGTGTCAGTAAATTTTTTAGGTTCGAAATATCAGACCAAAACCGGAAAAGACGGGAAATGGAAATTAGAGCTTAAAGCTGTTCCTGCCGGAGGCCCTTATGAAATGATCATTCAGGGAAAAAATACAATCAGCTTGAGGAATATTTTGATTGGAGATGTTTGGATCGCTTCGGGACAATCGAATATGGAATGGCCATTAATTGCAAACGTCAACAATTACAAAAAAGAAATTGCCGATGCCAATTATCCAAATATCAGATTATTTATGGTGGAAAAAGCCGTTGCAAGTCATCCTAAAGAAGATGTTGTAAGCAACGGTTGGGTAGAATGTAGTACCGAAACGATTCCGAATTTTTCCGCTGTTGCGTATTTTTTCGGAAGAGATCTTCAAAAAGAAATTAAGGTTCCAATTGGTTTAATCAGTTCGAATTGGGGCGGAACTCCTGCTGAATCTTGGACGGATTTAGAAAGCATAAAACATTTTCCAAGATACAGAGTTGAAGCAGAAAACCTTTCTACAAACAAAACGGATGTAGCTGATATTTTATCAGCTTATAAAAATGATTTAGCAATCTGGTCAAAAAACTCAGGAAAAGACAGAGGATATCAGGAAGACGGAAAAACATGGGCAGATTTTGATTTGGATGTTTCAAATTGGTCTTCGATGAGTCTACCGGGAAATTGGGAACAGGAAAATATCCTTCCTAATTATGACGGAATAGTTTGGTTTCGTAAAGAAATCAATCTAACAAATAATGAGGTCTCAAAATCCATAACACTTCATTTATCAAAAATTGATGATGAAGATATTACATATTTCAACGGTATTAAAATTGGAGAAACAATAGGACACGAAGCTTTAAGAACTTATGTCGTTCCGAAAAATCTTTTAAAAGCAGGCAGAAATGTAATTACAATTCGTGTAAACGATACCGGCGGCGGCGGCGGAATCTATGGCAATGCGGAAGATTTATTTATGGAAATTGGATCCGCTCAAAAAACATTAGCAGGAAACTGGAACTACAAAACGGCTGTTGATGCCACTAATATGCCTAAATATCCATTAAGCAGAGAACCTCAATATGTACCGACCACTTTGTACAATGCCATGATAGCACCGTTAATTCCGTACGGAATCAAAGGAGCAATTTGGTATCAGGGAGAATCAAACGCAGATCGTTCATTTGAATACGGAACTTTATTTCCGGATATGATAAGAGGCTGGAGAGCAAAATGGGGTTATGATTTTCCGTTTCTGTTTGTTCAATTAGCCAATTTCATGCATGATAAACCGACACCTTCGGATTACGAATGGGCAGAATTAAGAGAAGCGCAAACAAAAGCTTTGCAACTGCCAAATACCGCAATGGCGTTGGCAATTGACATTGGAAATCCCGACGATATTCATCCAAAAAACAAACAAGATGTTGGAAAAAGATTGGCGCTTTCGGCTTTAAAAGTAGCTTATAATAAAGAGGTAGTTTTTGGCGGTCCACAATTTAAATCTCTTGAAATCAAAGGAAATGAAATCATAATTTCTTTTACTAATCTGGGTTCAGGTTTAGAACTTCGTGATGCTTATGGCTACGCAAAAGGCTTCGCCATTGCCGGAACGGATCAAAAATATGTTTGGGCAAAAGGGTATCAAAAAGACAATACAATTGTGCTTTACAATGATGAGATTCAAAGTCCGGTTTCGGTACGTTACGATTGGAGCAACAATCCTGACGGGAATATTTACAATAAAGAAGGATTGCCTTTGTTGCCATTTCGCACTGATAATTTTAAAGGAATCACAGAAAATAAATAAGAATGTTAAAGAGAATAATTTTTTTAGTTTGTTTAAACATGTTTGCTGTCAATGCCTGGTGTAAAATTTCTTTGCCAGGCTTTGTTTCAGACGGCATGGTTTTACAGCGTGATGCAAAATTGCCAATCTGGGGCTGGGCAGATTCGGGTGAAAAAATTACAGTCCGTTTTCAAAAACAAGTAAAAACAGCCATAACAGGTAAAGATGGAAAATGGCATCTTAACTTAGATCCTGTTTCTTCAGGAGGACCTTACACGATTGAGTTTCTCGGAAAAAATAAAATCGAAGTGAAAAATGTATTAGTCGGTGATGTCTTTTTAGCAACCGGCCAGTCGAATATGGAATTCACGACGTATTCTGTTACCAATAGTCGCGACGAAATTTTAAAAGCCAATTTTCCTGATATCCATTTTTTTAGAGCGGCGTTAAATGTTGCCAATCAGCCCATTGATACCTTGAAAGGAGATTGGAAAGAAGTTAGTCCGGAAACTGTTGGAGATTTTTCCGGCGTTGCGTATTTTTTTGCCAGAGAACTATATCAGAAAAAGAAAATTCCGATTGGTGTTATTGTTACGGCTTGGGGCGGTTCTCCTATTGAACCGTGGATAAGAGCAGAAGATTTACAGCGATTTCCTGAGTTTCAAAACGAACTTTTAAACTTAAAAACAGGAAGAGATTGGCATTCTACTTTTATTCAATATGAAAGTGATATGAAGTCTTTTCATGAAAGTAATTTGGGTGTAAAAAATGGTGTAAACTTAACAGTATATAACGATGATGAATGGGAATCTGTAGAATTTCCTTTTGATTTAAAAGCATTAGAAATCGCTGATAATTACGGAGGAAATGTCTGGATTAGAAAAAGATTTGATTTGAATGAAAGTTTTAATTCAAACTTAAAATCAACTTTATTTCTTGGGAAAATAAACGGAAACGTGAATTTATACATTAATGGAAATGAAATTACAAAAAGTGAAAAGAAAGAAGACGGAACCTATTTTATAATTCCCGAAAATGTTTTACAGCAAACAAATAATCAAATTGCTTTAAAATTTTTAGAAATCTGGGGAGGGAATATTGGAGAAATGGGACAAACTGTTTTTATCCAAAATGAATCTTCAAAAATGAATATTACAGGAAACTGGAAATTCAATTCTAAAATCGAAATGAAAATCCCAGATTATGTTTCCAGCAATACAACGCCAAGTACGATTTACAACGCGATGATTGCACCTTTGATTCCTTTTGCGATAAAAGGAGTAATCTGGTATCAGGGAGAATCGAATGTAGATCGCGCAAAGCAATATCAAACTTTATTTCCGGCTTTGATTGAAGGTTGGCGCAAACAATGGAAATCAGATTTTCCTTTTCTTTTTGTGCAGCTTGCAGGATTTATGGAAGATAAAAAGGAACCGTCAGATTACAAATGGGCGGCTCTTCGCGAAGCACAGCAAACGACTTTGAAACTTCCCAAAACCGGAATGGCCGTTGCGATTGATCTCGGTGAGAAGAATGACATTCACCCAAAAAACAAACAAGATGTTGGAAAACGTCTCGCGCTGGCAGCGGAAAAAGTGGTTTATGGCAATACTGAAATTGTGGATTCGGGGCCAACTTTTAAAAGCTTTTCTGTTGATAATGGAAAAATCAGAATTCAGTTTGAAAATTTTGGTTCAGGTTTACTCTTAAAAGATAAATACGGTTATGTAAGAGGATTTTCTATTGCAGGAAATGACAAAATCTTCAAATGGGCAAAAGGTTTTCAGGAAGGTAATAACATTATTTTATACAATGACGAAATTGAAAATCCAACTGCTGTAAGATACGATTGGGGAAACAGTCCGGATGGTAATTTATACAATCAGGTAGGACTTCCGGCAGTGCCTTTTCGAACAGATGATTATCCTTTACATTTTGAATAATATTAAAATCAATTATATGATTACAAAAAACATAAAAAATAAAGTATGTATTTTGGGGATTATGGTGGCCATTTGTTTTTCCGCGAAAGCGCAAAACCCATTATTTCCGCATATTTACACGGCAGATCCTTCTGTGCATGTTTGGGAAAACGACCCCAATACGCTTTGGGTTTACGCATCGCACGATGTGCCGGGAACTAATCATCATGCGACCATGTTTGATTATCATGTTTTCTCAACCACCGATTTAAAATCCTGGACCGATCACGGCAGAGTTTTATCTGTTGACGATGTTTCGTGGGCTATCAGTCATGCTTGGGCAATTGATGCAGTGCTTTGGAAAGGTACTTATTATTTGGTTTATGGAATGAAAGAACGTGCCACCGGAATGTTTAGAACCGGATTAGCGACAAGCCAAAGACCAGAAGGACCGTTTACTGATATCGGTTTTATAAAAGGCGTAGAATGGGGACAGGATCCAGCTTTGTTTGTTGATGAAGATAGTCAGGCGTATTTATTTTGGGGTTCTTCAAATTCCTGTTTTGCAGCAAAACTAACAGACGATTTAAAAGCCATTGTTCCGGAAACAAAAATAGAATTAACCTCGCAGTTAACCAATGTTTTTGAAGGACCTTGGGTACATAAATATCAGGGAAAATATTATTTGTCTTATCCGGGACTTCAAAACAAACAATGGCCGGAAATCATGTATTATGCCGTTGCAGACAAACCTTTAGGACCTTATGAATATAAAGGAATTTATATTCCGCAGTTTGAAAAACAATCGGGAACCAACCACGGTTCAATCATTAAATATAAAAATAATTGGCTGGCATTTTATCACAGCGCATGGATTTCGGGTGTAAGCGAATCCAGAAATGTGATGGCAGATTTTCTGGAATACGATAAAAAAGGCGCGATCAAAATGATTCATCCAACTAAAGTAGGTTTAGGGAAATCGGTTTGCACTATTTTGTTAGAAGCTGAAAATGGTAAAGCTGCCGGAGGAAAACTGGACGGAACACAAACAGCAGATTCGCAAAAAGGTTTTACCGGACGCGGGTATGTAACCGGTTTTGATATTGATGAAGATTACGTAAAAGTGCTGGTGCAATTGGCTAAAGATGAAAAATTCAAATTAAGAATTCGATATGCTGCTCCAAAAGATACCAAAATTAATTTGATTGTAAATGAATTGATGTACAATGGTTCAACTTCTACCTGGAAAGATATTGTATTTCCAAAATCGGACAACTTCAACTATTTTGATGTAGGAATTGTGAACCTAAGAACTGGGGATAATTATATAAAACTAACAAGTCAGAATGGGAATATCAATGTTGATAATTTCCTTCTTGAACCTATTTCGGAAAACTAAAAAAATAGCAAAAAATAAACTAAAGAAATTATGAAGAAATTTTTAAAACCACTAATAATTCTGTTTAGCATTGTCGTGCTGGATGGCTGCTCATCAAATGGAGATGAGGATAAAAATGTTCCCGTTGGAGAAAAGTCAACTGCTACAATTTCGGCAACGAAAAGTGCAGCTTCGGAACCGGCAACAAATGGAGAATTTACCATTAAATTATCAAAATCGGTTACTGTACCAGTAACGCTTTCGCTGAAATTTGGCGGAACTGCTAAAAACGGAGAAGATTACAAAACGATTGCCAATTCGGTTACTGTTTCTGCAAAAAGTAATTCGGTTGTTATTCCGGTCGAAATTCTTTCGGATAAAATTGCAGAAGGAGAAGAAACGGTAGAAATTACCTTAACGGCTTCTAGTAATGCTGATGTCGTAATAGGAAATCCTGAAAAAGCAAGTTTAACAATTACTGATGAAGTAGTTGCAATCGATTTAAAACCGGAACAGGCGAGAAATTATATGGTCAATAAAAATGCTACAGACGAAACTGTAGCGCTTTTTTATAATCTTAAAACATTAGCCAAAACTTCTTTTATGATCGGTCAGCATGATGCTTTGCTTAGTTTTTATAAAAACAATACGGGCGATTCTGATATAAAAAAAACAACAGGTTTTGATCCGGGAATGTCTGGCGGCGATTTCATGTTTATTGCCGATGACGAAAACACGGGAAAAGACGATAATTGGTGGTATGCACAAGAAAAACTGATTACCGGAGCAGCCGTAAAAGCTTACAATAAAGGAATGGTAAATATGTTCTGTTGGCATTTGCGTGAACCTTATGAAGGGAAATCATTTTATACAAGCGAAATGACCGATATACAGAAAAAAAATGCATTTAAAAGTATTCTTCCTGGTGGTGTAAATCATGAATATTACAAGAAAAAACTGGAAAAAATTGCACAAGTTACAAAAGCCTTAAAAGGCACTGATGGTAAATTGATTCCAATTATTTTCAGACCGTTTCATGAATTTGACGGCGATTGGTTTTGGTGGGGAAAATCGTTTTGCACGGCTGACGAATACATTCAGAATTGGCGGTTTACGGTTGAATATTTAAGAGATACATTGGGTGTGAGTAATATGCTCTTTGCCTTTTCTCCAGATGCAAGTTTTACTTCAGAAAGCGATTATTTATCAAGATATCCTGGCGATGCTTATGTAGATGTTTTAGGTTTTGATGATTATGGGGATTTTGATAATAAAGGAGAAAGTGGTGTGAACAATGCTAACAAAAAATTGCAGATTATTTCTAAACTGGCTAAAGAAAGAGTGAAAATTGCAGGTTTGACAGAAACAGGATATTTTATTACACCAGGAAAAAATAATATTATTTCAGGCTTATACTCAACTAATTTTTACAATGCAATGACGCAGAATAATGTCGATCTCTCTTTTATAACATTTTGGGGCAACGGCGGAGATACGTATTGCACACCGCCACCTGCTGCTACAGATGCTAGTGATTTTATACAGTTTACAAGAAAAGACAAAGCTGCCTTGCTCAATAAAACTCCGAATATGTATAAAATGCCATAACAAAGCCGTAAAAAGTTTACAATTAAAATAATGTCAGTCTAAAAAAGAATAAAATGGGGACTACAAATACATTTCACAGAGAAATAGCACCGCTTTCTGCCGAAGATAGTTTTTTGGTATTTGACAGGGTAAAAGATAATTTTGATTTTCCGGTGCATTATCATCCGGAATTTGAGATCAATTTTATTTCAAATGGAAAAGGAATACGAAGAGTTGTAGGAGATAATATTGACGAAATCGAGGATGTAGAGTTGGTTTTAATTGGGCCCAATTTATATCATGGATGGGAAAATCATAAATGTAAAAATGATAAAATACACGAGATAACCATTCAGTTTCATAAAGATTTGTTTCCGGAATCTTTATTGTCAAGACGTATTATGGGACCGATAAACGAAATGTTTAACCGGGCCAATCATGGAATTTTATTCTCTGAGGCAACGGCAAGAAAATTGATGCCACAATTGCTGAAAATTTCGAAGTTGGATGGTATGGATTATTTCCTGGAAATAACTTCAATACTTTACGATCTGGCTAATTCAAGAAATCAGCGCCTATTGTCAACTTATACTGTTGATGGCGAAAGATATGAAGATTACGATAAAATGAAAGTGATTTACGATTATGTTCAGAATAACTTTCAGGAAAAGATATCTTTAGATGAAATGGCCAATGCCGCGTGTATGTCAAACGCTTCATTTAATCGTTTTGTTAAGAAAAGAACAGGCAAAACTTTGGTTAATTATTTAAGAGACATTCGAATCGGTTACGCAGCACGATGGCTTCTGGAAGACGATGTGAGTGTTTCTGAAGTAGCTTATAAATCCGGATTTCATAGTATCGCCAATTTCAACAGAACATTTAAGGCATTAAAAAAATGTACGCCAAGTCAATATAGAGATGATTTTTTTGGAATGAAAAGAATCTTATAAAATTTTAATTTAATGTTGTTTAAGTAGAAAGGTTTTCGGAAGTAAATTCTGAGAACCTTTTTCTTTTTTTTAAGGAGTTTTTATAATTCATTTTTATGTAAATCATATTTTACAATAGATTCTTTTTTGAGTCTAATAAAATTATAGACTTTAAATTAATATAAATTTCATTTATATTAAAATAGTTTATAAAGTGAATAATTTTGTGATAGTGTATTCTTGTAAAAGTCTTTTTATTTGTATTGTAAATTACTGCTATATAAATAGTTCTGAAATTGTATGCCTTTTTTAGTTGAATTGTGCAGCGAATGATATTTTTTGTTTTTCGCAGTTAATTCTATTATTTTAATTTTAATGAAATACGCTAAAAAGCTGATTCAGACAAAAATCTCTAACTAAATAACCCAAATTTATGAAAAGTCAAACTTTACGAATTTTAAGTTTATTTACATTATTTTATTTCAGTATTATTTTGGACGGAAAGGCTCAGGGCACTTTCACAAATCCGATAATGCAGGCAGAAAGTCCTGATCCTTATGTCGTTTACAACAACGGATTTTACTATTTTATGGTAACTACCGGAGATGGAGTATGGATTCATAAAGCAGCAAATCTTCAGGATGTTGGAAATGCACCGCGAACAAAAGTCTGGAGTTCAGGCGGAGAAATCCGAAGAGATGTCTGGGCACCAGAATTGCATTATATCAATGGAAAATGGTACATATATGCCTGCGGAAATCTTTCTGACGATGGCTTTAATATGCGAATGTTTGTTTTAGAAGGAAATTCTCAAGACCCGCTTGGTTCTTATACATACAGAGGAATTTTAGCACCAGAAGCTTCAGGAATTGACGAAAGTCCGTGGCAGGATCCGGCAACCGGAATTTTATATATGACTTGGTCGCAATTTGATCCACAAGGACAAACGATCTGGATTGCTAGAATGGATAGTCCAACTCAGGTTAGTAATCAAAGAGTTCGCATTTCTGAACCTGTTTTTAATTGGGAAAGAACCGACGGATTGGTAAATGAAGGTCCGATATTTTTGCAAAAAGGAAATAGTCTGCATATTATTTACAGTGCAAGTCAATGCGCTTCGGCAGCTTATGCTTTAGGAAGATTGACTTGTACCGATGGAAATTATCTTAATCCAGGATCGTGGCAGAAAGTTGGTCCCGTTTTCCAGAGAAATGATGCCAATGAAGTTTATGGAACTGGTCACAACGGTTTTACAAAATCTCCTGATGGCACTGAAGATTGGATTATTTACCACGCCAAACACGGTACTTCTTTTACAAATTCAGACAGAAGCACACGTATTCAGAAATTCACTTGGAATCCAGATAATACACCAAATTTTGGAGTTCCGGTTCGTGAAGGAGTTGCAATTCCCGTCCCTTCAGTAAATGGTGCTGTTCAAACGCCTTTCAACGGAGTTATTAATTTGCCTGGAATTGTCGAAGCAGAAAATTTCGATAATGGAGGAGAAGGCGTTGCCTATCACGATGCAAATCCGCAAAATATGACAGGAGCTTTTCGTAATGAAGGTGTAGATATTGAAGCCAGTACAGAAGGATATTACAACTTGTGTTTTTCTGAAAATGGAGAATGGACAGAATACACCGTAAATGTTACGCAAAGCGGAAATTATGCGATTGATGCAAGAGTGGCTTCTACGATTGGCGGAAGTTTTCATTTGGAATTTAACGGACAAAATGTTACTGGTGCTTTAGCTGTTCCAAATACTGGTGGCTGGCAAAACTGGCAATGGCTTCATAAGGAAGTGTATTTAAACAGCGGTACTTACGTAATGCGTTTTGCAATCGATCAAGCAGGTTTTAATACGAACGGCTTCATCTTTACAAATCTTGGCGGAGGAAACGGAATAGTTTCTGGACAAACGTATCGATTAGTAAATCGAAACAGCAATCAGGTTTTAGAAATTGGCGGTTGTAATACGGATGACGGTGCAAGAGCCCAGCAATGGCCTTGGTTGAACAGTGGTTGTCAAAAATGGAAAGTAGAAGCTACAGACAGTGGTTATTACAAATTAACAGCGCAACATAGTAATAAAACATTGGATATTGTGGGTTGCTCAAATGATATTGGAGCTGGAATTCAGCAATGGCCTTGGGTTGGCGGTGTTTGCGAACAATGGAGCATTGAATCAACAGATAATGGATTTTACAGAATTATTTCCCGTGCCAGCGGATTAGCATTGGAAGTTCAGGACGCTTTGACTACAAATGGAGCTAATGTGCGACAATGGCCATGGAATACCGCATTTTGCCAGCAATGGAAATTGGAAGTTGTTGGAGGTACAGCAAAATCAAGCTTAAAAAGTCAAACTTCAGAAGAATTAGTTGAAAATGAAACTCAGATTCCAGATTTAATTTTATTTCCAAATCCAGCAAACGATCAGGTTGAAATTTTATTTCCGCAAACCGATGGAAATACAGCATCACTTCAGATTACTAATATTTTGGGAGAAATTAAAGTTTCTAAAAATGGATTAATGGAAGGAAAAACTACGATTAATATATCAAACCTAAACCCTGGAATTTATGTAGTGAGTTTAGATAATGGTTCGAAAATAATAACAAAAAAGTTGATTATTAAAAATTAAAAAACTTGTACGCATTATGAAAAAATCAACCAAAATATTCTTTTTCTTGCTGGTGTTACATTTATTTTTTCTAAACAACAATTGGGCACAGTTAGTACAAATATCAACTCCAGCAGGTGTAGTTACGAATAATTACATTCGTGTTGAAGGAACTTCTTCGGGCGTTGAAAAGCCTATGTGGTATGAAGTCTTTTCTGAAAATGGGAAGATGATCGATTTAGGTGCTTTCAAGCAAGCTCCAAATTGGTTTTTTATAGCAAGACATTTAGCAGCAGGCACAAATCAAATAAAAGTGTATGGTGTCAATAGCAGTAACAACCAAGCGTCTGCAAGTATTAATTTAATTATAAATACTTCCGGAGAACCCGTTGTTCGTCCTCGTCCTAATCCGGCAGAAATATGGTGGGGAGGTTTGGGAGCCAATCAACAATTAGCCGATTTTCCTGACCAATGGAATATGGTTAAAAAATATGCAGATGGTTACTTTTTTCATGCCTCGGCTTGGGGAACTGAAAATAATGGATTAATGCAAAATGTAATTCAACAATCCGCTCCGTTCGGCACAAAATTTATGGCTGAGCTTGGAGGAGGAACAGGAACAGATGCTGGTTGGCCACAATGGCAACACATTGCCTGGGGTGCCGGAGCAGATGGATGGATCATAAACCGATACAATAGTACAGGGCTGATTTTAAGTGAAATTACACATGATTTTCAACCCAATTGGAGAGATTTTGCCACAGCTTATCCAACATTAAATGAACAACAATGTGTTGATCTTATGACGACACAGTGGATTGAATATTATAAAAAAGACAACATTGTTTTTCCACACATTAAACATGCTCTCACACAATCGCCGGTTTGGTGGGGATGGAATAATTATCCTTCCTTAAATCCAGATACTGAAGTAGATCATTTTACCTTAAACGGTCGTGCTTATAATTTTAATATGGCGATGGTTATGGAGAATATGAGCGCGAAATCAAAAACGTTACCCGATCATAAAAATTGGGCTTTCTTCTCCGATTTTCCTTGGTACACAATGGTTTGGGGAGAAGACAAATTAACGACATCCGGAAATCCGGGAACGTTGGGATTTGTGGCAAGAGAAAAACAGCGAAATTATGAACAATGGTTGCATGATAATGGAAATCGCCATATAGCAGTTTGTAACGACGATCCGGGTGGAGATTTAATGAGCAATCCTGCGGAATGGAATCGTCAATTTGCGGCAGGATCGATGAAAAGTATTTATCTGCAACAAAGAGAAGGGCACAGACCAGATAGTTTTTTGATGGAAAGCTGGTATTTTGGAGGAACTCCACAAAGAGGTTTTCCAGATAAAGTAACACCAGAATCGGATGATAATTCTTTTACAGGAATAGCAAAAAATGCAATCAAATATCTTAAAGGAATTAAAGATGTAAATGGCACGCTGGAAACGCTTGAACTTTCAAGTACTCCAAATGGAAATTCAAGAACCTTTGTATTAAAAAATACTGGTGATGTAGCTTGTATGCCGGCACTTGCAGCTGTAGAAGAAGGAGATGAAGTAATTGTAACACATTGGTTTGATAGTGCTAATAATGATATTTCGAATTTTGTCAAAAGCAAAGAAGGATGGGTTTATACACCTTTACTACAGCCCGGAGCATCTATTTCTATAAGATGTGACATAAGCCAATCTGCGGGAAATAAAAAAATTATGCTGGAGGCCTTTTGGAATCCACAAGATCCAACAGGAATAGTAAGAGACCGTGAATCCTGGATTTTAGGTCAGGGAGGAATTCAATCGCCTTATTTGGGTTCGCCATGGTCTATACCTGGAATTGTCGAAGCTGAAAATTTTGATAATGGAGGAGAAGGAGTTGCTTATCACGATACCAATCTACAAAATATAACAGGCGCATATCGTAACGAAGGTGTAGACATTGAGTCCAGTTCTGAAGGTTATTATAATTTATGTTTTTCTGATACTGGAGAATGGACTGAATATACTGTCAATGTAACTCAAAGTGGGAATTATGCGATAGATGCCAGAGTTGCTTCAATGGCTGGTGGAAATTTTCATTTAGAATTTAATGGACAAAATGTAACAGGTTCTCTTGTTGCTCCAAATACTGGAGGCTGGCAGAACTGGCAATGGGTTCATAAAGAGGTGTATTTAAACAGCGGTAGTTATGTAATGCGTTTTGCAATCGATCAACCAGGCTTCAATACAAACGGATTTGTCTTTACTAATCTTGGAGGAGGAAACGGAATAGCTTCCGGACAAACGTATCGATTAGTAAACCGAAACAGCAATCAGGTTTTAGAAATTGGCGGTTGTAATACGGCTGACGGCGCAAGAGCACAGCAATGGCCTTGGTTGAACAGTGTCTGCCAAAAATGGAAGGTAGAAACTACTGATAGTGGTTATTACAAATTAACAGCGCAACACAGTAATAAAACCTTGGATATTGTGGGTTGTTCAAATGATATTGGAGCAGGAATTCAGCAATGGCCTTGGGTCGGAGGTGATTGTGAACAATGGAGTATTGAGCCAACAGATAACGGTTTTTACCGAATTATTTCCCGTGCAAGCGGACTTGCTTTAGAAGTTCGTGATGCCTTAACTACAAATGGAGCAGAAGTAAGACAATGGTCGTGGAACACTGCAGCTTGCCAGCAATGGAAATTAGAACCGATCAGTTCCACTGCTAAATCAAGTTTAAAAACAGAAGAACTTACCGCGGTTGAAGATAGTGCTGAAACGGTCCGTTTATATCCTAATCCGGCTAACGATAAAGTAAAATTGTTATTTCCTCAAAATGAGGGAGAATTTGCGACTATTCAAATCACAGATTTACTTGGGAATACTCAGATTTCTATAAAAGGTGTGACAGATGGTGAAACTTCATTGGACATTTCAAAACTAAATGCAGGCATTTATATTGTTTCAATTTCGAATGGAACAACTATAACTAATAAAAAGCTTGTGGTGAAAAAATAGTGTTTTTGAAAAAACAGAAGAATATGACTAGAATAAATACTTTCAAAACAGCAATTACAATAATGCTAATTTTTCTTACGGTAGTCCCCTCTTTTCCAGGCTTTAATAAATTCATTC
>JAZKCP010000084.1:0-1971 GCA_040388035.1 Bacteroidota bacterium
GGAAGGACAAACGCTCGATGAAGGAAAAAATTTATTACTGACTCAAATAGAGAAAGTAAAAAAAGGTGAATTTGACGAATGGATGCTTCAGGCAATCGTCAATAATAGAAAGCTGGATATCATGAAGGCCTACGAATCCGCTGACGGACTGGCAACTTCCATTTACCGAAACTATACACAAAGTATCAGCTGGGAGAAAAATTTATCGGAAATCAATGAATTATCTAAAATTACCAAAGCGGATATCGTAAAATTTGCCAACGAATTTTTCAAGGACAATTATGTAATTATCTATAAAAGAAAAGGAGTAAACGACAAATTGGTTCGTGTATCGAATCCAAAAATAACTCCGGTTCAATTGAATAGGGATTCACAATCAGAATTTTACAAAGACTTTTCAAAGTTAACATCAACTGATTCAGCTCCGGTATTTGTAGATTTCAATAAAGAAATCCAAACCAAAAAGGTAAAAAACACAAACATTAGTTTCATTAAAAATAACACCAACAATGCTTCCAACCTTTACTATGTATTCAATATGGGTTCTGACCATGACAAGAAATTACAATTGGCTTCAGGAATGTTGGACTATTGGGGAACGGACAAATTGAGTTCAGAGGATGTGAAAAAAGAATTCTACAAAATCGGGATTTCTTATTCTGTAAACTTTACCAACGACATGGCTTATATCTCGCTTTCGGGATTGGAAAATAATCTGCCAAAAGGAATTGCCTTATTGGAAGACTTACTGAAAAATGTAAAAGCCGATCAGGAAGTTTACAACACACAGGTTGACGCTGTCTTAAATGCTAGAGCCAATGCTAAAAAGCGTAAGGAAAGTATAATAGCAGCTTTGACAAATTATGCTAAATATGGTAAGGATTCCCGTTTTAGGGATATCATTTCTGAAAAAGAGTTAAAGGAAATGAACGTCAACCAATTGGCGGATCTTATAAAAGGAATGACCGGTTATGAGCACCAAATATTCTTCTATGGCAACGACTTAAATCCGATAGTGGCTGCTTTAGAAAAAAATCACAACTTGGCTGCCAACAGACCAATTCCGGCACCAAAATTATATCAGGAACCGGAAACAGCAAACAAAGTCTACTTTGCAAACTATGACATGGTGCAAACTGAAATGAACAGAGTTGCCAAAGGTGTAAAATACAATCCGGCCGTATCAGGTACTGTTAACGTATTCAACTCATATTTTGGCGCGGGATTGTCTTCCATTGTATTCCAGGAAATCAGGGAATCAAAATCGTTGGCCTATTCCGCTCGTGCCAATTATGGAATGGCCAATGATAAAAACCTAAATGATTACATGACGGTTTCCATTGGAACGCAAGCCAATAAATTACCTCAGGCTGTTGAAGCATTGAATGCTTTATTAGCTGATATGCCTAGAATCGATAAGCAATTCAACAATGCTAAAGAATCCAGCTTGAAACAAATTGCCTCGAGCCGAATTATTAAAACCAATATTTTCTTCAACCAAATCAACGTAAAGAAACTTGGTTTTGATTATGATATCCGCAAAGATATCTACAAAAGCATTAAGGATCTGACTTTAGACAGCACCAATAATTTCTTCAATCAGGAAGTGAAAACCAAACAGTACAACACGGCCATCATTGGTAAGAAAGAAAGTTTGGATTTTGAAGCGCTTAAAAAATTAGGTGACGTTCAGGAAGTAAGCTTGGAGGAAATTTTCAATTACTAAATTAAAATTCTATTAGATAAAATCCCATTCGAAAGATTGGGATTTTTATTTTTTAGAAGCAGGCGTTTTGTACTTCTGAGAAACACTGACCCGCTGTCCATTATATTCCCGATAAATCGGGAGATGCCATTCCCATCGGGGCTATGCAACTTCTGTTGCTTTATTATCCACTAATCATTAATTTTGTTTCATGCAGATTCATTCATTGGAAAACATAAGTTTAGAAACTTTAGCCGAAACCTTTA
>JAZKCP010000085.1:0-24821 GCA_040388035.1 Bacteroidota bacterium
AAATGAGAGGAAAAATTTGAACTGATTGCAACCTCGTTAAAAAATGCTAAAGCAGCATTTCTTCTTTAGCACTTAGTCCCAGATTTCTCTTTTTTCGTTTAAAATTAATATTAAACTAAGTATAGTTATGGCTTATTTATTTACGTCGGAGTCGGTGAGTGAAGGACATCCGGACAAAGTTGCAGACCAAATTTCTGATGCGTTAATTGATAACTTTTTGGCATTTGACGCTGAATCAAAAGTAGCTTGCGAAACATTGGTTACTACTGGTCAGGTGATTCTTGCCGGAGAAGTAAAATCAAACACTTATTTAGATGTTCAGCAAATTGCAAGAGAAGTTATCCGTAAAATTGGATATACGAAAAGCGAATACATGTTTGAAGCTGATTCTTGCGGAATTTTATCAGCAATCCATGAGCAATCTGCCGATATCAATCAAGGTGTAGACAGAGCGAGCAAAGAAGAGCAAGGTGCCGGTGATCAGGGAATGATGTTTGGTTATGCTACAAATGAGACTGAAAACTATATGCCATTAGCTTTAGATTTATCTCATGCTTTGTTAATTGAATTAGCGAATCTAAGAAGAGAAAACAACGAAATAAAATATTTACGCCCGGATGCGAAATCACAGGTTACTTTAGAGTATTCTGATGATAACAAACCCGCTCGAATTGACGCGATAGTAATTTCTACACAGCATGATGATTTTGCTGAAGAAGCTGAAATGTTAGCCAAAATCAAAAGCGATTTAGTGTCGATTTTGATTCCGAGAATTAAGGCAAAATATCCGCAATATGCGCATTTGTTTAATGACGATATCACCTATCACATTAACCCAACCGGGAAATTCGTAATTGGTGGACCACATGGAGATACCGGTTTGACCGGAAGAAAAATCATTGTTGACACTTATGGTGGAAAAGGGGCTCACGGTGGCGGTGCTTTCTCTGGAAAAGATCCAAGTAAAGTAGACCGTTCTGCGGCTTATGCTACACGTCATATTGCTAAAAACTTAGTTGCTGCCGGTTTGTGTGAAGAAGTTTTAGTACAGGTTTCGTATGCGATTGGTGTGGCAAAACCAACATCAATTAACGTTGTAACTTATGGCACTTCGAAGGTTAACTTAACTGATGGAGAAATCAGCAAAAAAGTGGAAGCTATTTTTGATATGCGTCCGTATTTTATTGAGCAACGTTTGAAATTGAGAAATCCTATTTACAGCGAAACTGCAGCTTACGGACATATGGGAAGAAAACCGGAGACGGTTACAAAAACGTTCCAATTGCCAAATGGTGCTCCGAAAACAGTAACTGTGGAATTATTTACCTGGGAGAAATTAGACTTTGTAGATAAAGTAAAAGCAGCTTTTGGGTTGTAATATCTGAAACCTGATAATAATAAAAAACCACGCTTCTGACGTGGTTTTTCTTTTTTAGCCCCGATAGGAACGGCATCCTTTTAGACCTGACAGGTTTTAAAAACCTGTCAGGTCTAAAAGATATAGTGGATAGCGGGATTAAGCTCCTACAAATTATATTTCAAACTAAACATCACATAACGCGGTTGCACTTTGTATTGTGATGTCCGCGTAGAAAACTGGCTAAAACTATCGTCGTTCAAGGAAGTTGTGTTTAGCAGATTGGTCGCCGAGATTTTATATTCCCATTTACTGTCTTTTGTTTTCTGATAAATTAAGCTGGCCGATAAAAAATCATATTTATTCTCAACTGTTTTGTCATTGTTGTAGTAATGATAAAACTCATATTCGGAAACAAAAGAAAAGCTTTTTAAGAAGAAATAATCCAATCTGATAGTTGGCTTATCGGTGAAAAAAGTATCGGTTGGGTAATCGTTAATCGTATAACTGTAACCGATTTCGATATTGGGCAAATTTTTGTAATTGGTTGATGCTTTTATACCATAAGTCTGGCTGAAGCTTTCGTTGGTTACGGCAACATCCAAAAAAGTTAATCTGTCAATCTGAATATTATTGTATTTAGACCAATTCAAATTGGCATTGACTGAAGCCTTGTAGTATTTTAAGAAAGAACGTCCGTAATTTCCATAAAACATAAGTGACTGGTCGGCAAACTCCGAATTATATGGCGATGAGATTTGGTTTACATTGTCAAACAGCGCTCTTGTTTTTACCGCATCAACGGTTCTGTTGTAGCTTACAAAAGCGGATATATTTTCAAAGTTGAACATATTATATTTGAAATAACGCAACGAATGTGATTGCTGAATAGCATTCTCAAGTGTCCTGTTTCCGCTTGACAAGCTGCTGTAACTGTTTAACACAAATCCCTGCGCTTGGCGGTTGATATCGGTAAAATTGTTGGTGAAGGAAAAATTATACGTCAATGTTTCTGCTTTTTTAATTTGATAAATTGCCAGGAAATCAGGTAATATTCTTGTGAAGTTTTGTTTATAATTTGTCCCTAATTGCTCATTGTTCAGCGCATACGTATGCAAACTTACACCTGGCGTAAAAGTGAACTTGCCTCTCAATATTTTGTAATGCAAGCCAAGGAAAGCGTCATTAAAACGGTAGTTTACATCGTTTGTGTTTTGTGGATTATCTAAATTATTTATAGTTCCGTTATCCAAAATCTGGTACATGCTTGAATTAAAATTCTGGTGTGAAAAAGTATTTCCAAGCGTAATATTGATGTTGCTTTTTGGCGTAATCATATAGTAATAATCCAGCTTGGCGTCCAATTTATTGGTTTTCACAAACCGGTTTTGATTCAAATCTGTTCGGTTTTGTGAAGTATCATATCCCAAAATATTAACTGCTGGTGAAGTGGAAGTAAAAGGATCAGATTCAAGATTTGCGTTATAAAAAGGATTTTCGTCCTGATATAAATGCTGCATTTCTAAGGCGAAGACATTTTTTTCTGAAGCGGTATAATAAAAACTTAGATTCTGATTTACCGAAACCGGGTCTTGTTTTTTGGCTGTAAAAATGTTTTCTGATGTTGCATTGCTGCTTTCGTCAATCGTTTCCCTCAAAAGTGCATTGTCTTCATCCTGTTTGGACAATTTGGTTAAAATATCATAATCAAACTGAAAATTCACATTGGGTTTATAGCTCGAACTGAGTTTAAACAATCCCAATTTATTTTTTTGATGTGCCACTTCCTGACGGTTTTCTGTTGCCGCAACAGCTTCATCTTCATTCAAAAAATTAATGGTTGACTCTGTTTCCAAATCAGTTATTGAAGACGAAAGAATACCGAAACCGCTCAATGTCCATGATTTTGTTGGATTATAGGAGAAATTCGTAGCGCCAAAATCGGTTTCAATTTCCTTTGCCCTATTGTTTCTCAACAATGAAATTCCCAAATCATTGCTCGAAACGTTAAAGCTGCTTCCTCCTTTCGCCATCATGTTTTTAAATCCGCCGGAGAATTTAAAATAATCCTGCATCGTTAAGGGCAATTCGCCAATATTGTTGGTGTTAGTTATGACATTGATGCTGTATTTTGGACTATAATAAAACAGTTTCGGATTGACATTGTAGCGGTCAAATTTTCCGTCCGGGCCAAAACCTCCGCCAGCCGTGATATCGCCAAACCAAAAGTTTTTCTTTCCGGATTTGAGTTTGATATTCATCGCGACATTGTCCTGATTGTTTTCGACGCCTTTTAGTATGGAATTTTCGTTGTAATTCCTCAATACCTGAACTTTGTCAATTGCATCGGCCGGGATATTTTTTACGCCAAGTTTGGTATCGCCATCAAAAAAATCTTTTCCTTCGACCATTAGTTTGGTTACTTTTTTTCCTTCAACTTCCACTTCACCATCAGCGTTGACCTCAACTCCGGGCAGTTTTTTTAAGACATCTTCAAGCTTTCTTTCAGTTCCTGTTTTAAAAGAATCGGCGTTGTAAACAATGGTGTCGCCTTTTATCGAAACCGGCATTTCGCGGACAATTTCAAGACCTTCGAGTTCAGTTCCGCCACTTTCCATCGTAATGTTCTGGGTGAGATTCTCAGTCTGGGTTGTAACTGTAATTTCCTTGTTTTGCATGCCTAGATAACTCAGTTTTATGGCATACGTCGAATTAGGCTTGAGGTTTAAGACAAATTTTCCTTTGTCATTCGTAATAGCATAGGCGTCCATGGTTTTTGTGCCCTGATTCATCGCCATTACGTTTGCCATTTCGAGCGGCGCTTTTTCCGTATCCTGGACAACTCCTTCAAAACGAATGTTTTGGGAAAAGGAAATTGCTGAAATTAAAAGAATGAGTAATAAGTATAGTTTTTTCATAAAGGTAGCTAACGGAAAGATGAATTAATGACCCATTCTTATTTGCGTACCGCCTCTTCCCTGATTCATTTCCTTTAGTTCTTCCATTTTTTTGATAACGGTTTCATCATAATCTTTTTGGGAAATTACTTTTCCGTTGGTTGGTGCTTTTATCTCCACTTTATCTTTTGAATTCATTACAATTTTAGAACACAAAATCACTGTTTTTCCATCATTTACTTCGAGGATTAAACCCGGTAAACCCCAATAGCCTTCCGGTCCCTGATTTACTGGAATTTCCGGTGTGTACCAAGCTGTGATAATGATTTCCTTTGGCATATCCAATTCATCCATGAAATTGGTTTTCTTGTCTTTATCTTCTTTTTTAACTTCACCTTCTTTGGCTTCTTCCTGCTTTTTAGGCCTGAAATTCCTAAAATCTGATTTACTTACCGGTCGAATTGCAGTAGCTTTGAAACAATTGTAGCCACCAATCATTCGCGTTTCGCTTTCCAATTTCCAATTTAATTGTGGCAATGAATCTTTTACCAAAAATTCTTTTCCCATAAATTCCTTGTCGACTGTATAACTTTTTTCTTTTACATTTTTGTAATAAGTTCCGCCACCGCCCATCATTGAACTCATCATTCTGAAACCGCCTTGTTGTCCGCCAGGAGCTTCCAATTTTTCTTCCTCTTTATAGATGGAAGCCGATTTATCAAAATTAAGAATGAATGTTTTTTCGAACATTTTTTTCATTCGTTCTTCAATCATTTTCTGCATTTCGGGAGTTATTTCCTTATTGCCTTCAAAACGGGATTTGAAATCGGAAGTGCTGGTTTTTGACGCATAGACTGCTATTCCCTGAAAATCTTTTTGAGCATTCGAAGTAATAAACGCTAAAAGGAGGAATGAAGTATAATATAACTTTCTCATTTTTTTTTATTTAATGAACAAATATGACGAATCCTCATCAATTCTGTTACCAATCTTTTGTTAAAATATCTTTTTGGAGTTGTTGGAATTAATTTGGTTTGATGTAAATTAGCACTAACATGAAACACACACTTTTTTTCTTTTCGATATTCTGTTGTACCCTTGGTTTTTGTCAGAACAAAAAACTAAAAACCACTGCAATGGACACAAAAGAGCTTGAGAACAAAACCTATATTGGTTTTGATGGTATGGGCAATAATTATTACATTAAAGAGAATGTTTTCATTAAGCAAAACGAAGCTCAGGTTTGGGAATACAAAAATGTAGCTTTAGGAAAAATTACTTCAGTTGACTACGTCAACCCTCTGAAAATAGTTGTTTTTTATGAAGATTTCAATACAATTATTACGCTCGACAATCAGCTAAACGAAATTCAAAAACTCAATATTTTTGACATTGACAATACCATTTTTGCTTCGAAAGTTGGTTTGGCATCGCAGGATCAATTTTGGATTTATAATTCGCTGACTCAGCAAATTTTGTTGTTTGATTATTTGAAAAACACTTCCAAAACCGTTGGAAATCCTATTCAGGAAAGTATAAAGTATACGCAATCGGATTTCAATAATTTCTATTGGATAGACGAAATCAATAATTGGTATTCCATTGATATTTTTGGGAAAGTAACGCTTTTGGCCAATATTCCTCCTTTTCAAAAAATTCAGATTATAGACAATGAAAAACTGCTATTTTCAAGAGACAATATTGTGTACAGTTTGAACAATCAAACCAAAGTTGTCCACGAAATAGAAATTGTTGAGAACTCATTCCAAAATTTTTATTACAAAGACCAAATTTTGGCTATTTTTACCAACCAACAAATTAAGAATTATAAAATAAAATTACCATAATGCACATAGCAGTAGCAGGAAACATCGGAGCAGGAAAGACAACGTTAACCAAGTTTTTGGCAAAGCAATTTAAGTGGGAACCTCATTTTGAAGACGTAGTTGACAATCCGTATTTGGATGATTTCTATCACCAGATGGAACGTTGGAGTTTTAACCTGCAGATTTATTTCCTGAACAGTCGTTTTCGTCAGGTTTTGCAAATTCGCGAAAGCGGCAAAAACATAATTCAGGATAGAACGATTTATGAAGATGCACATATATTTGCTCCCAATTTGCATGCGATGGGGTTGATGACCAATCGTGATTTTGAGAATTATTCCGATCTTTTTGAATTGATGGAAGGCTTGGTTGGCGCACCTGATTTGTTGATTTATTTGCGAAGCTCTATTCCAAATTTGGTTGCTCAAATCCACAAACGTGGTCGTGATTATGAAAATACCATTTCTATTGATTATTTGAGTCGTTTGAACGAGCGCTATGAAGCCTGGATTCATACGTATGACAAAGGCAAACTATTAATTATAGACGTGGACAATATTGATTTTGTCAATAATCCTGAAGATTTAGGATTTGTAATTAATAAAATCAACGCCGAGATAAACGGGTTGTTTTAAAATATAAAGCTCCACTAATGGAGCTTTTTTTATGGTAAGGTATCAAACAAAATTTTGGGTTCGGAATTAATGGCAATGGATTTTGCGAAAAACCACTCGTAAAAAAAGGAGTGAAAATGTCGGTAGTTTAGTGGTCATTGAAGTGTCGTTTGATGCAGGCTAAAAATCCATAAAAAAACCGCTATGATGATAGCGGATTTTTTTTATCTTTTAATTATCCGAAGGGTATGTAGTGCTTCGCACTGCGAAATGACTACATTGTATAAGCCCGAGCCATACATTTGTCCAAAATGAGCCGATTGTATTTCTGTCGGATTGCCTTCCATTTTTTCAATCAGTTTCCCCGTCATATCATAAACAAATACCCTGATGTTTTCGTTGCCCATAGGGTTAACATCCAAACTAAAGGCGCTGCTGAAAGGATTGGGATACACTCTCGCAAAGTCCAAAACGGTTGCGGGATTGTCTGTAGAGAGTAAAAATTCGCAAGTGGAACTGAGCTGACAGCTAGGATTGGTATATCCTGCGGTATCGATTTTATTTTGCACATAGGTTATTTCATTGGCATCGGCACAAAAATATTGTAAGTTGGGTGTTCCCATGAAGTTGATGGAGGTTGTGGGAGGTGCCGGTGGTATTCCAGGATTATTTGTATTTGCATGCCTGAAATCATAATCTGTCACCATTTGACAGGAATCTTTGGTATTGATTGTGGCCAGATTCGGGTTATACGAGCAATTGACAACTACCCAAGCCGGCAGCGAAGTTTCGTGGTTCATATCGCTAATATCAACTGTACTCAGGTTGTTATAGGAACAGTTAATCATGCTAAGGGCAGTAAGACCAGTAAAACTCAAACTGGTAAGTTGGTTGTGGTGACAGGTGAGGAAGTATAAATTGTTTGCTCCGGTTAAACTTAGTGTTGTCAGGGCATTATTTTCGCACCTGAGGTCCTGCAGGTTTGTGAAATTGGTTACATCTAGGTTTGTGAGCATATTATTATTACAGTAAAAAGTATGCAGGTTGGTCGAACCAGAAATATCTAATGCGCCAATCATATTGTCCTGGCATCTCAATAGCGTTAACCCTGTGAGACCCGTCAAATTAAGGGTTGTCAGTTGGTTGTTGTAGCAATCCAATTGGGTAAGCCCTGGGGAATTGCTTAAATCCAGGCTTTCTATCACATTGTTACTGCAGTAAAGGCCGGTTAATTGAGTCAGCACGCCTGTATTTAAGGCGGTAATGGCATTATCATGGCACCTCAGGGAAGTAAGGTTGACCAAATTGGTTACGTCTAAGCTGGTTAAAACATTCGAAAAACAGCGCAAGCTAGTTAAATTGGTAAAGGCCTCAATCCCGGCCAGACTGGCGATGTTTGCGCTGCTCACATCGAGTGAGTAGACCGTTAAAGCTTCGCTAACTTCTATCTGCCCGTCATTATTAGTATCAATTTTGATGTGGTTATTATTGGCGTCAGAAGCTGTAATAGACCCTGTATCGGCCAAGAGCAAATGGAATCTAAAATTAGTATCCGGAATATTGATTATCTGTGCCTTGCCGGTAATAATGATAAAACAGAAAAACAAGAGGGTATAGAATTGTTTCATAGGGTAGTCTTTGAAAATCAAAGATATAAAAAATGCCTCACTTTCATGACGCATTTATTTTTGTCAAAAGGTTTACTTTTTTATTACTCGAAGGGTTTTCGTTTTATCACCCCGAGTTACTAGAACATTGTAAACTCCCGAAGGATATTTGTCTCCGATTTGCCACTCTGTTGCATTTGGTGTGCCTTGTCTCTTATCTATTAATTTTCCTAACATGTCATAGACACAAACATTAACTGTTTCATCATTGGGATTTGTCACATTCAGGTGGAAAGTTTCATTAAATGGATTTGGATTAGCTATAATCCTATAATCGTCTGCCAAAACTGGATTGTCACCTAGTACGTACATCACAACTAGGTTAAATTGTGTGAGGCTAAAACAACCTGTTGCATTGTTGGTAACCCGTACATATATCGTCTGTGGATTGCTAGTATTAGTTACAATATTGGGAAGTGCCGAAACATTATCCACCGCATTGGCAAGTGTTGTAAAAAAATTAACAGAATTCGCAATCAAATCTGAATTTATTTCGCTTCGCATAACACCTAAGTCAAAAAAACCTACATCCGGCGTCATACTAAAAGTGGCTAAATCAGCAGTGGGATTTGCTTCCGGAGCTTCCGACAAAAGTGCAGATCCGGTCCAATGCAATTCAAATCCTCCATCTCCGATCGGCCTGTCAATAGCGATGTAGTATGTTTCTCCGGCCGTTACATTTAGCCATCGCACATATCCGGTCCCACTTGCTCCAGGTCCTGAGGTAGTCTGTAAAGATGCATTGTTCAATCCTGTAAGATTGCTTGCCAAACCTGCTGCCTCGGGATTTGTGGTACAACAACGAATAGGCACTCCTAAATTAGAACAATTAACATCGGGACCATACACCCAAAAATCATAATCGACGTTAAGATCTGTAGCCAATGGTATAAGGTTAAAGCCTAGTGTTCCGTCTTGGGCCACGATAACTTTCAACCAAATAGAATTATGCTCAAATCCGCCGCAACCATTAACTTCTTGTATGGTACCAACACCTGAGGCATTTGAAGTGAAAACACCATTGCCACAAATTGTAATGGCATTGACACAATCGTTGGGTTGCTGTGCCTGGGATATAGTAATAAATAGTAGTAATACCGGGAGGTAAAGATAGTTTCTCATAATAAATGTGTATGGCGTATAATTAAGGGACTAATATAAAGCAATTTGCAACACAAACAAAAAAGCCCAGCTATTTGCCGGGCTTTTTTTATATCAAATTGAAATTTA
The DNA here is from genome assembly GCA_040388035.1 of Bacteroidota bacterium. Lineage (GTDB taxonomy): Bacteria > Bacteroidota > Bacteroidia > Flavobacteriales > Flavobacteriaceae > Flavobacterium. The sequence continues at coordinate 9,592 of JAZKCP010000085.1, forward strand.
TTATTTCAAAGCTTCCACTTTAGCTTTTACTTCAGCTTCTGTTCCTTCAAAAGTTTCAGATGTTGAAGTTCCGTTAACTGTAGTTGTAACCGTTGCTTTTGCTTTACCATTTGCATTGGTAATTACAACTTTTACATTTTTCTCCATATTAACGGCTGCTTTTGGCGCTCCGCCTTCTTCTGCACAACAGTCATCTTTTTTGGCGATGAATTTCCCATCCGCATCGTAGTGAGAAAGACAAGCTGCTTTTTCTGCTTCGTTACACCCTAAAGAATCGCACATGGCTGCACATTCTTCTTTAGTAATCGTAGCGCATTTGCTCATGTCACATTTGCCAATCATTCCGTTCATTCCTTCAGCTCCACCGTCGTGACCTGCACCCAAGATTGGAGCGATTACTAATCCGATAAGACAAGTCAATTTAATCAAAATGTTCATTGACGGACCAGAAGTATCCTTAAATGGATCTCCAACAGTATCTCCGGTTACGGCAGCTTTGTGGGCATCAGAACCTTTGTATGTCATTTCACCGTTAATCATAACTCCGGCTTCAAAAGATTTCTTAGCGTTATCCCAGGCACCACCGGCATTGTTTTGGAACACAGCCCAAAGAACTCCTGATACTGTAACTCCAGCCATATAACCACCTAACATTTCAGCGATTAATTGATTGTTATCCGAGTAAACTAATTTACCTAATAATACAATTGCAATTGGGAAACCAATAGTCATGATTCCCGGTAACATCATTTCACGTAATGCCGCTTTTGTAGAAATCTCAACACATTTGCCATATTCCGGTTTTCCGGTTCCTTCCATGATTCCCGGAATTTCCTTGAATTGACGACGTACTTCGTAAACCATATCCATTGCCGCTTTTCCAACAGAGTTCATTGCTAAAGCAGAGAAAACTACTGGTATCATTCCACCAACAAATAACATAGCCAATACTGGCGCTTTGAAGATGTTGATTCCATCAATTCCGGTGAACGTTACATAAGCAGCAAATAATGCTAATGAAGTTAACGCAGCAGAAGCGATAGCAAATCCTTTTCCTGTTGCAGCAGTTGTGTTACCAACTGAATCTAAAATGTCTGTACGCGTACGAACTTCTTTAGGTAATTCACTCATTTCAGCAATACCACCGGCATTATCAGAGATCGGTCCGAAAGCGTCGATTGCCAACTGCATAGCTGTAGTAGCCATCATTGCAGACGCAGCTAAAGCCACACCGTAGAAACCAGCCAAAGCATAAGTTGACCAGATTGCACCGGCAAATAATAAAACTGTTGGGAAAGTAGAAATCATTCCGGTAGCTAAACCAGCGATTACGTTTGTTCCTGCACCAGTTGATGATTTTTGTACAATTTTTAAAACCGGGCTAGTCCCTAATCCTGTATAATATTCTGTTACAGATGAAATTGCTCCACCAACAAAAAGTCCAACTAAAGTAGCATAGAAAACCCTCATTGAAGAGATGCTTTGTAATCCTTCACCAAAGAATCCCATTGTCATTACTTTTGGCAACATCATATCCACTAAGAAGAAACAAGCAACTGCAGTTAAGACAATTGAAACCCAGTTTCCAATGTTTAATGCTTTTTGAACCTGAGCTTCTTTAGCATCATCGCTAGAGATTTTCACTAACATAGTTCCTATTATTGAAAATAAGATTCCGAAACCGGCGATTGCCATTGGCAATAGGATTGGACCAATTCCACCAAAAGCGTCTTCGATTTTTCCGCCCATATCTTTGATAACGTAGTTACCTAGTACCATTGCAGCCAATACTGTCGCAACATAAGAACCAAATAAATCGGCACCCATTCCGGCAACGTCACCAACGTTGTCACCAACGTTATCGGCGATAGTAGCAGGATTTCTTGGATCATCTTCCGGGATTCCGGCTTCAACTTTACCTACTAAGTCAGCACCAACGTCAGCAGCTTTGGTATAAATACCACCACCAACACGGGCAAACAATGCAATAGATTCTGCTCCAAGAGAGAAACCAGCCAGTGTTTCAAGAACAACAGTCATGTCTTCTGTTCCATTTGCTGTCCATCCACCACCCATAAACATATTATATAATATAATGAAGAAGCTTGTCAAACCTAAAACGGCTAGACCTGCAACTCCTAATCCCATTACAGTTCCGCCACCAAAAGAAACTTTCAAGGCTTGTGGCAAACTTGTACGAGCTGCCTGTGTAGTTCTTACGTTAGTTTTTGTTGCGATTTTCATTCCCATATTCCCGGCTAAAGCTGAAAAGAAAGCTCCGAAAATAAATGCTATTACGATTAATAAATGTGTTTTTACACCTGGTAAAAAAGTAATACCGGCTAACACCACACTCGCAATAAGTACAAAAATTGCTAATAATCTGTATTCTGCTTTTAGGAAAGCTAATGCACCTTCGTAGATGTAATCTGAAATTTCTTTCATCTTCCCGTCGCCAGCGTCTTGTTTCAAAACCCAGGCTCTTTTGATTGCCATAAAAGCCAATCCAATTAATGCCATAACGATTGGCACATAAATCATGTATGATTCCATAAATATAATTTTTGTTATAAATTTTATCGGTCGCAAAAGTAACAAATCTTTAACAAATAAAAACAATATAATTTATGAATGTTTTAACTGTGGCTTAGCCCTTGATTTTCCTTGATTTAAATAGGCTGCTGGCTGTTAAGCAAAAGGTTTTCTGTTTCTTTTTTCCAGATAATGGTGCCAAAGCATAAATGTAGCCATCGTTCGGTAAGGCTTCCAATTTTCGGAAAGCTGCTCCATTTCTTCTTTTGTATGGACATCAAATAACTCCTTAATCGTATTTACAACTGCAATATCACCAAGCGGAATAATATCGGGCGATTGCAATGCAAACATCAAATACACATCGATTGTCCAATGGCCAATGCCTTTTAATTGGATAAGTTCGTTTCTTACTTCATCTGCAGTTTTTGAAGAAAAGCTTTCCAAATCCAATTCGTTCAAAACAGCATTCGAAAGGGTTTTTAAATAAAGGATTTTTTGTCGGCTAACGCCACAGCTTTTCAAATCTTCATCTGAGGATTGGATAATTGTTTCAGGAGAAACTGTTCCTAAAAGGTTTTCGATTTTAATAAAGCAAGCTTTCGCCGAATCGATAGAAACCTGTTGTTCGAGAATCAATTTACATAGCGTCACAAATCCGGATGGCCTTGACGGAATATAAAAAGTCCCATACTGCTGATGCAATTTTTTCAAAATGACGTCTTTTTCAACCAAAAATGTAATCGCTTCCAGCATCTTAAAAATAGAATCCGAACGAACCTTTTATAGTGAAGTTATTGGTTTCAGGGACATCTCTATAGTTGGCTCTCCACGCAAAATCGAGACGGAAGACTTTGAAAATATTTCCAATTCCCGCGCTGTATTCCCAATAAGGTTTTTCCGGCGCCTGGTAAATTAATCCAGAAGCATTAATGGCTTTATTCTCTTCTGAGACCGTTCCGTAAACACCTCTCACTCCAACAATTTCCCTAAGATTTAATTTTCTTATTCCTGGAATTCGGGAAAATATCTTCCCATTAAAATTGTGCTCCCATTGGAAAGTCGCATAGGTATCAGCAACAAATTCATAGAAATTAAGGTTGCTAAATGTATTGTCTATGATAAAAAGTGTTTGGTTTCCAGGCACAACACTCATCAACCCGAGTGGAATCTGTCCGTATGTTTTTCCCAATTCCATGGTGAAATTGGAGCGGCCAATGGCCCCAATTATAACAGGTTGTTTGTAATAAAGCTGGATTTTATGATAATCAAAATCACTGTTTATAAATCCTTTTAAGCCCTGACTGTAATTGACGAAAAATCGGCTGTATGGCGAATCAACATTGCGCCTTTCAACGCCATAACCAATTGTTTTTTTCTTTGGCGTAAACCCAACCTGATAATTCACTTCCGTTTGTGTCACATTGCTTTTGGTGGTTGTAAAAGTATTGTCAGTATAGTAGTCTAACTTAAACGTATCCGATGCCGACTCCAAAGTCCGATAAGAAAATCCGATTTGGACAATTAAGTTTTTTACTGGCTCAACTTCCACGGCAAAAGTGCTTAAATTGATATTTGTCAATTTACCGTTAGAACCGGTGGTGAATAAGCCTGACGAAGCATAACTCCTTCCGAGAACATCATTGGTAGTTGTTAAACTTGCGCCAATTTGCTCTACATCACGCCTATTTCCTCCGGAAACTATGATCCTGTTTTTCTTGTCAACCATCCATTTTCCTGAAATACCGTATTTGAATTTATTGTCCTTAAATCCATAAGCGGTATAGCCTTCCAATCGCCAAAGGTCATTTGGCCCAAAATAGGTTCTCCCTCCCGCTCTAAGACGCATTCCTTCCACTTCATTGTTTCCGATGGTTGAAAAGATTGGTCCATAATCAAAATGTCCAATCTGGGCATAACCGCTTCCCAAAATAGAAACCAGACTATATATTTGTTTGAAACGCTTAACTGTTTTAAGCGTGTCGATCATTTTATAGATTTTTTTCTCGTCTTTGTTTAGGCCTTCAAATCGGTTTTCATCCCAATATTCATCAGATCTGCTGTAGACGGTATTGTCTATAAAATTGACTTCGTCCTTGTAAAATTTGTCCGGTTTCTTTTCATCAAACTTGAAATTTCTGTAGAGCGTTGTTCGTTTTCCATAAACACCTTTGGATTCTTCTTTCTTTCTTATCGCGAAATCTGACATCATATAATCACGCGTTGGCAGGAAAACCGAATCGTTTAAAACCTCAAATTCCTGCTCCAGATAAATGTCCTTTACCCAGTTGATATTGGCGCTTTTGGTAATTGCCATATTGATTTTCTTGATGGCAAAAGTGGTGTCATTTACCCAAAAATCCCCTTTGAAAGTCAGTTCGTTTTTACGCCGTGGATAAAATACAATGTTATAGCATACCTTATTATCAATAACCGCCGTATCTGTCAGAACATAATTATAAACATCTATTCCTGTTCGCGAAAGCGGACTAGTGAAACTCTTGTCAAAAAAGTATAAGTAGTTGTCATAAATATCAAAATCATTGTATAAATCTTTGATAAAAGTGTTGACACCTTCGCCACTTCCTAAGCCGGAATTTTTATTTGCTTTTAGAACTTCCTTGACTTTTTTAGCTTCATTATCGCCATAAACATCTGATAAGGATTCGTTGATGAATATTGGCAAATACGTTTTCCCGGTAACTTTAGAGGTATCAATATTTTTGAAAACGAACTCCATGCCCTTGAAAATTTTGTTTTTCATAAAAGCACTGTCGATGGTGTTCATATCAAATTCTACTTTTTCGTATTTTTCGTATTGATATTGATTGAACATTTTTAATCCGTTCTTTCTTCTTCGTTCCCATATTTTTCTAAGGATGTCTAAAGCCGGATTGCTCTTTTTGGAAGTTTTTCCGGCAAAGATTTTGACTTCCTTTAAACTTGCTCCTCCTTTTAATACTACTTTAAAATCATAGTTCACCTGTTTTGGCAATACGAATTCCTGAGTAGGAAATCCAACAAACGCCACCGATAATGTAGTATAATTCTCGGAAGATTCTATATAAAACCTTCCGTCTTCGTTGGAAACCACCCCGGTATTGGAGCCTTTAAAGACTATGTTTGCAAACGGTACCGGTTCGTTGGTATTATCAACCACAATACCGCTCACTTTTGTTTGGGCAAAACTGCTGATTGATAAAAAGAGAAATATAATAAGTAATGTAAAGTCCTTTTTCATTGGCATAAAAAAACTCCATCAGAATTGTTCTGATGAAGTTTCAAATATAGATAAATTAATGTTATTTGTAAGTTACTTTTTTTACAGCCTTAACAACATCTGCAGCATTTGGCAACCATTCTTTTAAAAGTGTCGAAGAATATGGTGCCGGTGTATCAGCTGTAGTAATTCTTTGAATTGGCGCATCAAGATAATCAAACGCTCTTTCCTGAACCATATAGGTAATTTCAGAAGCCACGCTGGCAAATGGCCAGGCTTCTTCAAGAACAACTAATCTGTTTGTTTTTTTAACCGAATTGATGATTGCATCATAATCCATTGGGCGAACCGTTCTCAAATCGATGATTTCACACGAAATTCCTTCTTTGGCTAATTCGTCGGCTGCTATAAAAGCTTCCTTTATGATTTTTCCAAAAGAAACAATCGTTACATCCGTTCCTTCTCTTTTTATCTCGGCAACTCCAAGTGGAATTGTATATTCTTCTTCAGGCACTTCACCTTTATCACCATACATTTGCTCCGATTCCATGAAAATTACCGGATTATTATCGCGAATGGCCGATTTCAACAAACCTTTTGCATCGTAAACTGTTGACGGAACTACAACTTTTAATCCTGGCGTATTTGCAAACCAGTTTTCAAAAGCCTGTGAATGCGTCGCTCCCAATTGTCCGGCTGATGCTGTTGGACCACGGAAAACCATTGGCATTGGAAATTGGCCTGCAGACATCTGACGCATTTTGGCAGCGTTATTTATAATTTGGTCAATACCAACTAGCGAAAAATTGAAAGTCATATATTCTACAATCGGACGACAGCCGTTCATTGCCGAACCTACTGCTATACCTGCAAAACCGAGTTCGGCAATAGGTGTATCGATTACCCTTTTTGGACCGAATTCGTCCAGCATTCCTTTTGAAGCTTTGTAAGCACCATTGTATTCGGCAACTTCCTCACCCATTAAATATACTGATTCGTCGCGACGCATTTCTTCACTCATCGCTTCACAAATAGCTTCTCTAAATTGTATCGTTCTCATATTTACTTTGTATCAATTTTGGATAGCAAAAGTAAAAAAAAGAAAATAGAATATAGAGAATAGAAAAAAGAAAATAGAATTAGGTATTACAATCCATGATGCTGAGCTACTTCTTTGTCGTAAACGGCAGCTTTTTTACTGAATTCAGTGGCTGCTTTCGCACTTTCGTTGGCCTGCAACTCGTTGCCGCCGGCGTGATATTTCATGGCTTCCAAATGTGCTTTCGCTGCTTCCTGATGTTCAAATGCCGCGTTTTTATGGCTTTCTATGATTGCTAATGTTGACTCATCGTGTGTTTCCATGATTGTATTTTGTTTAATTAATTATTCCCTGTTTTCTTCCAGATCGTTATGATTGTCTCCACCGATACTGTAACCATGGTTTTCTTCGTCTTCGCTTCCGATGTTTTCCTGTTGTTCATCAAGTTCTGAACCCGGAATGTCTAAATCAGCACCCGATTTATCTTCATCAAAGGTTTTTTCATTGAACTTTCCATCGTCAACATTGGATGTTTTTTTTCTGGAAATATCATCCGGATCAATTTCTGATTCCTTCTTATTCATATTGTAAATATCTTCGCTTGGAGGATAAGTTACATTGGCTGGATAAACCTTATTTGGATTCTCCATGGTACGGTTTTTTGAAATTTTAATGTTCATGATTATTGTTTTTGTTTAACTTTTCTTTTTCCTTTAAGAGTCTCAACTCTTCAATATCGGCATCCATTTTTTCCTTTTTCATTCCAACTCTTATGAAGCCAAAAAGACTCATATATACATTGGCAACCCAAACTAATGCAAATCCCGAAATTAAATAACCACGCCAATCGTCATAGAGTAGTTGAAATTTTGTAATGAATAAAAAAAGTATCGTCACATAATGGCTGAAGCAATATTCGCATGTAAACAAATAGAAGAATTTACGCTGGAACATCGTTTTACAGGTCTTCGACTTGTCGATGCAAAATTCCCTTGGTTCCCTAAAAACTTCTTCCCGCGTGACTGTCCACGCTATACAGGCAATTGGGATTGCCAGAACAAACAAATGGACTATTTGCTGTGATAATTCCATTAGTAAAATCTCAATCCTTTACCATTCGTTCTGGGCTCAATTTGACTTAATCGTAGATTAACAGCCTGTTGGCGTGTCATCCCATTTCTGAGGCCGATTCCCGATTTTAATACCTCTTCATTATCAGGCGTTACTTTTTCTACCTTAACTTGTTTTTTAGTTTCCATAATTTAGAATTTAATTGTTAAAATTCCATTTATTATTAAAGTTATAAAGTTACTTTAGACATGCTTTTATCGAATTATAAAATTTTTTTCCAGTGTTACATAATTGACATTCTACGAAATCGATGTAATACTTAAAAATATTATGCGCGCATAGTATATAATTCGAAATATTATTCTAATTTTGTGCTTCTAATTTTCAAACAAACACTCAATACTTATGAAAATATTAGTTTGCATCAGCCATGTTCCTGATACTACTTCAAAAATTAATTTTGTCAATGGCGATACCGAATTTGACACTAATGGTGTTCAATACGTAATCAACCCAAACGACGAATTTGGTTTAACCAGAGCCATTTGGTTTCAAGAGCAGCAAGGTGCCAATGTGACAGTTGTCAATGTTGGTGGAGCCGATGCTGAAGCCACTTTGAGAAAAGCACTTGCAATCGGAGCTAACGAAGCAATAAGAATAAACGCAACGCCAACTGATGGTTTTTTTGTAGCCAAGCAATTATCCGAAGTAGCAAAATCGGGAAGTTATGACTTAATAATCTGTGGAAGAGAATCATTAGATTATAATGGTGGAATGGTTCCGGGAATGTTAGCTTCATTATTGGATTATAACTTTGTAAATTCCTGTACAGAACTTAAAATTGAAGGCAATTCTGCCAAAGCTGCCAGGGAAATTGACGGTGGAAAAGAAACGATTTCTGCTTCATTGCCATTAGTAATTGGTGGACAAAAAGGTTTGGTGGAAGAAAAAGATTTAAGAATTCCAAACATGAGAGGAATTATGACCGCAAGAACAAAAGTATTGAGCGTTCTTGAACCCGTTGCTGCCAACAATAATACCAAAGCGGTAAAATTTGAAAAACCGGCACCTAAATCCGCAGTGAAGTTGTTCGCTGCAGACGATTTGGACGGATTAATCAATGCCTTACACAACGAAGCAAAAGTAATTTAGGAATTTTGCGTTAGGGATTGCAGTGGAAATCCTTTTTGCAAAAAAAGATTGCAACGGAAAGCCCGACCCGAAGGGAAACGCCCAATATCATTTAAAATTTATAATTCAACATTTAAAATAAAACAAAATGTCATTATTAATATACGCAGAATCGGCAGACGGAAAATTTAAAAAAGTAGCTTTTGAATTGGCTTCGTATGCAAAGAAAGTAGCCGAATCATTAGGAACAACAGTTACAGCAGTCACCGTTAACGCCGGAAATGTTTCAGATTTATCAAAATACGGAGTAGACAAAGTTTTAAAAGTCTCTAACGATAAACTGACCAACTTCAATGCCAAGGCTTTCGCTGATGTTATCAAACAAGCCGCGCAAAAAGAAGGGGCAAAAGTAATTCTGCTTTCTTCCACAACGGATAGTTTATATATGGCGCCGTTAGTCGCCATAGGTTTGGATGCCGGATTTGCTTCTAATGTGGTTGGATTACCTTTGAGCACGTCGCCGTTCCAAGTGAAAAGAAACGCTTTTTCAAACAAAGCCTTCAATATAACTGAAATCAGAACCGATGTTAAAGTGTTGAGCCTTGCCAAAAACTCTTATGGAGTTTTTGAAAATGCTTCATCAGCAACAGAAGAAGATTTTGGACCAAGTTTAAATGATGCTGATTTCAATGTAAAAGTTGAATCGGTAGAAAAAACAACCGGAAAAGTAACCATTGCCGATGCAGATATCGTAGTTTCCGGCGGACGTGGAATGAAAGGCCCGGAAAACTGGCATTTACTCGAAGATTTAGCTACATCTCTTGGCGCTGCAACTGCCTGTTCAAAACCTGTTTCAGATATTGGCTGGCGACCACATAGTGAGCACGTAGGACAAACAGGAAAGCCTGTTGCGGCCAATTTATATATTGCTGTTGGAATTTCGGGAGCAATCCAGCATATTGCCGGAATCAATTCTTCGAAAGTAAAAGTGGTTATCAATACTGACGCTGACGCGCCGTTTTTCAAGGTCGCCGATTACGGAATTGTAGGTGACGCTTTGGAAATACTTCCAAGATTAACGCAAAAAATAAAAGAGTTTAAGGCTCACAATTCATAAATCCAAATTTATTAGTTCGTTAAAAGAGCCGCCAAGAAATTGAGGGCTCTTTTTTTATGTTTTCCGTTTTAAGAAGCAAAAACTTTTTGTTACTTTGCAGTCCATTTAATTACAATAAATTAAAAGTCAGAATATAATATATCCCGGCTTTATACTTAAAAAATAATGAGTTTAGTAAAACTAACTATAAAGGGAATTTCCTATAGTCAAACGCAGAATGGCGCGTATGCCTTGATTTTAAATGAAGTGGATGGCGAACGTAAATTACCTATTGTCATTGGTGCTTTTGAGGCACAATCAATTGCGATTGCTTTGGAAAAGGAAATAAAACCGCCGCGTCCTTTAACCCATGATTTGTTCAAAAGTTTTGCTGACCGATTCGATATTGTGGTAAAGCAAGTTATCATTCACAAATTGGTTGATGGCGTTTTCTACTCGAGCATTATTTGTGAAAGAGATAAAATTGAAGAAATTATTGACGCCAGGACTTCAGATGCCATTGCTTTAGCATTGCGGTTTTCGGCACCGATTTTTACCTATAAAAACATTTTGGACAAAGCCGGTATTTACCTGAACAATCCAACCGAATTGGAAAATCAGGATCCTAATGATGAAGGCGCACTTTCTGCTCCTGAAACTTTTGGATTGGACAGCGAAGGCAATGCCTCAACCGATATATATAAAAGCATGAGCCTTTCTGAACTGCACGAAGCTTTAGAAAAAGCAGTTCAGAACGAAGATTATGAAAAGGCAGCGAAAATAAGAGACGAAATTTCAAAAAGAGAAAGCTAGAATATGTTGAATGTTGAATGATAAATGTTGAATGACCCTATTTAATTTAGCATTCAACATTTAGAATTTAAAATAATTTTTATGAAGCAATACCACGATTTAGTGCGACACGTTTTGGAAAACGGTTGTCAAAAAGGAGACAGGACAGGAACGGGAACCAAAAGTGTTTTTGGCTACCAGATGCGTTTTGATTTGAATGAAGGTTTCCCAATGGTAACGACAAAAAAGCTGCACTTAAAATCGATTATTTATGAATTGCTTTGGTTTTTGAAAGGCGACACTAATATTGCTTATCTTCAGGAAAATGGCGTTAAAATTTGGGATGACTGGGCAGATAAAAATGGCGATTTAGGTCCGGTTTATGGCCACCAATGGCGCAACTGGAACAGCGAAGAAATTGATCAGATCAAGGAATTAATTGACACTCTGAAGAAAAATCCAAACAGCCGACGTATGTTGGTGTCAGCTTGGAATCCTTCTGTTTTGCCTGATACTTCAAAATCATTTGCTGAAAATGTAGCCAACGGAAAAGCTGCTTTGCCTCCGTGCCATGCTTTTTTTCAGTTTTATGTAGCCGATGGAAAATTGTCGTGTCAATTGTACCAACGAAGCGCTGATATATTCCTTGGTGTTCCTTTTAACATTGCTTCTTATGCTTTGTTTACGATGATGATTGCGCAGGTTTGCGATTTGCAGGTTGGTGAATTTATCCACACGTTTGGTGACGCTCATATCTATAACAATCATTTTGAACAGCTTGAATTACAACTTTCGCGTGAGCCAAAACCGCTGCCAAAAATGATTTTAAATCCTGAAGTAAAAAATATCTTTGACTTCACGTTTGAGGACTTCACCCTCGTAGATTATGATCCGCATCCACATATTAAAGGTGCTGTAGCAGTTTAGAGTACCTTTTATCAAAACAAAAAATCCGCCTCGAGAAATCGGGGCGGATTTTTTACCAATAAACCTAAACTAAATTATAGCGCTAACACACTATTTTCTGCTCCGGCAAATTCGTTATAAGCATAACTATCTGCTTGGGGATCGTTTACATAAATACCATCCACTAAATATTTGAATTCAAAAGAATTGTCTTTTGGTAAATCAAAAGTAGCTTTGAACGTTCCTGTTTTTAATTTTGATAACTCACCTTCAGCCGGATTCCAATTATTGAAATCACCAACTACTGAAGCTGAATTTGCTTCTTTTGCTTCGATTGAAAAGGTAACTTTAACAACCGGTTTTGTTTTTATAACTTGTTTTTTAATAGCCATAACTAATTCATTTATAGATTACTGACGCAAAGTAAAGCAATAGTTCAATACAATTTACACGCGGAATCACTTTTAAGAATTTGCTAAAAACTAAGCCAATTAAGAAGAAGATGTATAATTTTAAACGGCTTAAATTTTGCATCTGTGATTAAGAAAACGATGTAGTGCCAAGATATGTTAAAAACACATTTCGTCATTTTAAAAATAAATTTTACCTTTAAGGCACAAATTTCGTCTTATGGAAGCACAACAACACGAGTTATACGAATATGCCCGCGACAGAATCAAGCAGAAAAAGCGTTTGTTTTACCATTTTGTAGTGATTTGCATTGGTAGTGTTTTTTTGATTGCTGCTAATAAATGGCTGGGGCTGTATCCTGACAAAACATGGTGGACATGGGCGGTTGCTGTTTGGGCTTTCATTTTTATACTTCATATCATCAACGTTTTTGTGATTAACAATTTCATGAATAAAAATTGGGAACGGGAACAAATCGACAAATTAATGCTAAGGCAAAACAAAAAAGTAGAAAAACTAAAAAACGATTTGGATAATTCAAAACCAGCAGCAGAATGATTACACTTATTGCCGCCGTTGCCGAAAATAATGCGCTTGGCAAAGACAACAAACTGCTTTGGCATTTGTCAGATGACTTCAAACGATTTAAAAATATTACTTCCGGTCATTACATTATCATGGGTCGAAAGACTTTTGAGAGTTTCCCAAAACCATTACCAAACCGGACTCACATAATTATTACACGGCAAAAGAACTATACTGCTAAGCACTGCATCGTGGTGGATTCGTTACAAAAAGCGATTACCGTTTCTCCAAAAGATGAGGAAATATTCATCATTGGCGGCGGCGAAATTTACAAACAATCCATTCAAATTGCTGACAAACTTGATATTACAAGAGTACATCACACCTTTGATGCCGATACTTTTTTCCCAGAAATCGATTTGAACAAATGGAAATTAACTTCAGAAGAATTTCATCCCAAAGATGAAAAACATCAATTTGACTTTACGTTTCAAACTTATCTGAGAAAGTAGCACAATACGGTTGGACGCGGAAATTTCGAAACAAAACTTTGAAACTTTGAAACTCTGCAACTTTGAAAACTCCTATATTTGCCAAAAAAATCAAGCATGACAAAGATTATCACGCCCTACAAAGATTCATCATTAGGCAAAAAAGAACAGGTTACCCAAATGTTTGACAACATTTCGGGAAACTACGATGGCTTAAATAGAGTGATATCGCTTGGCATTGATATCAAATGGCGAAAAAAAGTAGTTGCTTTAGTTGCCGAAAAAAAACCGGAAACCATTCTTGACATTGCTACCGGAACCGGAGACCTAGTTATTATGATGGCAAATACTTCTGCCAAAAAAATAATCGGCCTTGATATTTCATCCGGAATGTTGGAAGTAGGAAAGAAAAAAATTGAAGCAAAAAAACTAACCAATAAAATTGAAATGGTTATAGGTGATAGTGAAAACATCCAGTTTCCTGACAATTATTTTGATGCCATTACTGTTTCCTTTGGTATTCGGAATTTTGAAAACCTGGAAAAAGGCTTAGCTGAAATCTACAGGGTTTTAAAGCCTAATGGGATCTTTGTGATATTGGAAACTTCGGTTCCGACTAAATTTCCATTCAAACAAGGATATACATTTTACACTAAATTTATTTTACCTATTATTGGAAAAATATTCTCGAAAGACAATAATGCTTACGGTTATTTATCTGAATCGGCAGCAAATTTTCCTTTTGGAGAAACTTTAAACAATATATTGCGTAAAATTTCGTTTATAGAATGTGAAGCGATGCCACAAACTTTTGGTGTAGCCACAATTTACACAGCAACGAAAAAATGAAATTGACTTTAGTTACATTATGAAAAAAATAGTAGTTCTATTTCTTCTACTTTCTATATATGCCAATGCACAATTAGGCAAAAGTATGTTTACAAAAGATCCGATAATCAATTTGGAAAATTTTGACAAACAGCGTGTGTATTGGGGTTACTTTTTAGGCTTTAGTAGTTTTGATTTTAAAACCGATTTTAAAACAAATCCAGCGCCGGACAGGCTTATAGACGTCAAAGGCCACACCGGATTTAACGTTGGATTGGCTGGTGTGCTTCGTCTTCATGAATATGTCGAATTGCGATTTGAACCAGGATTATATTACGCCAGCCGAACACTTACCTATTCCCAATTTACCGCCGAAAGAGATCGAGTTAGGGAAGTAAAAGCGACCTATATTGATTTTCCGTTGCTATTAAAATTTTCTTCATTAAGAACCGGGAATGTCAGGCCTTATCTTGTTGGCGGATTATCCTCAACCTTAAATCTTTCAAGTAATTCTAAATCTAAAGACGATAATTTAGTGCAAAAATTTAGGGTAAAACCATGGACACAAAATTACACCTTGGGTTTCGGTGTTGATTTATATTTTGAATACTTCAAATTTTCTCCTTCCATTCGTGGCGTTTTTGGATTAAAAGACGAATTAATCCGCGATACCGATCCGAATAGTCCATGGACCGGAAATATCCAATCGATGAAAACCCGTGCGGTGCTTATCAATTTTACATTCCACTAATTTGGTTGATGGTTGATGTTTCTCGGCAAGTATTAATTTCTTCTGAATTCACTCAGGAAAATTGCCGTTGCGGTTGCTACATTTAAACTTTCCGTTTTTTGGATTGCACCAAATCGTGGGATGGCAATCCTGTTTCTAATACTTTTTTCTAATTCGGCCGAAATCCCATTGGCTTCGTTTCCGAGAATTAAAATTGCTTCTTTCGGTAAGGTTTCTTTATAAAGATTTTTGCCATCCATAAAAGTGCCAAAAACAGGAAGCAGGCTTTCTGAAATGAATTTATTTAAATCAACATAATTAACTTTTACGCGAGTAATGGAACCCATCGTTGCCTGAATCACTTTTGGATTATACACATCGACCGTTTCATGGGAACACAGCAATTGGGTAATGCCAAACCAGTCGCAAAGGCGAATGATGGTTCCTAAATTTCCCGG
>JAZKCP010000086.1:0-10167 GCA_040388035.1 Bacteroidota bacterium
TAGTCCAGCTGTCCCAAGAGTATTTCGTTTGGCTTTTGCCATCAACAAATCCCCAGTTAATCATCCCTACATTATACTTTCGTGCTATTGGTAAAAAACCTTCAAACGTACTTCCGTTTGGACGCGCCATATATTCGGTACATAACAATGGTTTTCCGTAGCGTTGCAATTGTTTGATTACTTTTTCAAAATCTTGCGGCTTGTTATAATTGTGAAAAGAAATAATATCCGATTGTGCTAATTGCAGTTTGTGCATGGGCAGCATTTTAGTTTCATCACTCCAATCGCCAACCCAAACTCCAGAAGTTAATGGTTGTGATGGGTTTGTTGATCTTGCCCATTGAAACGCTTTTTCTAAAAGAGGCAATATTAAATCTGCTTTGTTTTTAATTTCTACAGCCTCATACGATGGTCCGGTCATGTTGTCCGGTTCATTCCAAACGTCCCAAGCCAGTACACGATTATCGTCTTTAAATTCAGCTACGGTTTCTTTTACATATTTTTCTAAACGAGGATATTGTGTGGCATCCTGTAATACTTTTTGACCGGGACTTTGTACCCAGCCTGAGTTGTGAACATGCGGTTTTGGGTCGCGTTGTTTACCAGATTTTGGAAATGGATCCCAACACGAATCGAATAAAACAAATACGATTTTGATATGATGTTTGTCGGCAATTTCTAGAAAGGTGTTCATTCTTTTGTAAAGACCTTCAGCATCATCTTTGTGCAGTAAATCATGTAGATAAACACGCATGGTATTCATTCCGATTTGTTCTGCCCAACCCAGTTCTTCATCAATTCTTTTAGGGTCAAAAGTATCCTCTTGCCACATTTCCAGTTGATTTATGGCGGTGCTCGGGTTATAATTTGCCCCTACAAGCCACGGCTGTTTTGCATACCATGCATTGGCCTGCTCTTTTGTCCAAATTTCCCTTTTTTCAACAGCAGTTGTTGTTGCATTCTTCTCTTCCTCTGAACTTGATTTCGTTTTGTTACAACTAACTAATAGGATTCCAGCCAACATAAGTGCCAGATACAGTTTTGTTTTTTTCATTATAATTTTTTTTATTGGGACAAGTTTTTGCTAATTTTAGGGAAATGATTCTGGAACCATTCCCCTAAAAATTATAGTCTAATATTCCGGGTGTTGACTCAAATTTGGGTTGTTGTCAACTTCTACTTGAGGGATTGGTAATCTTTGATTTTTTCCAACAACAAAGTTTTTGAAATCAGGATCACGAAGTGCAATTTTATCCACAGCAGCTTGAGTGTCTAAATCTCCCCAACGTTTTAAATCTTCCCAACGAACACTTTCGCCAGCCAATTCTAAAACGCGTTCCATTTTTAATTGCTCTAAGAATTTAGCTTTATCATTCCCAATTTCAGGATGCGCAACTGCTAAAGTTCCTATGTTTGCACGAGCTCTTACCATATCTACATATTGGTAAGCACCGGCAGTATTTCCTGTTTCGTTCAAGACTTCGGCGTAACGCAATAAAATATCTGCATAGCGAATTAATCGGTAATTTACTTGGCTGTAATAATCTTCATTGTCTCTGTAATAATCCCTGCTGCCTTTTCTAAACCAAGCTTCAGTTCCCCATTGCCACGTTTTATTATATGTTTTGTCTCCAAAATCAGCCAATAAACTAGGATAAAACAAAGTGTATCTTAATCGGATATCTAAACCACCGTCTTTGTTTTTTTCTTTTTTGAAAGCGTCAACTAACCACATTCTGGCTTGTCCATCTGACCAACCAATACTTCTTGGAGCAAAAAACTGAGCACGGTTGCTGGAAACAGCAGCACTTGGACCTTCGTCAGTTCCACCTTTTCTTTGGTCTCCAAACTGAATTTCAAAAACAGATTCGCTGTTATTTTCATTCACATCAGTGAAATTATCTCTGTAATTGGATACCAAACTGTATTTTGCACCGGCACCTGAGATTAAATATTCTAAAGCTGTTTTTGCTTCCGTCCATTTGCGTTGTTGCATGTAGATTTTAGCAAGCATTGCTTTTGCGGCACCTTTATCTGGTCTTCCTGTTTGATCTCCAGCCCATTCATCAGGTAGGTCAGTGTACGCATCATTTAAATCAGTTTCTATTTGTGCCCAAACTTCGGTGATGTTTTTTTGTTCCGGACGATCGTTTGGTGTTGATGGCTCTAAAACAATTGGAATGTTTTCCCAAAGGATTGCCGCATAATAGTAATGTAAGGCTCTTAAGAATTTCGCTTCCGCTAAAATTTTCTTTTTGTCGTCTTCATTTTTGAATTCGATTTTTGGAACATTGGCAATTACTTGATTGCATCTGAAAATGGCTTTGTAAGTATCTCTCCACGTTACATTGTTGCCTTCCCAGAAATTGTAATTGATGTAATTAAATCTCGTCCAGTCGGCTAATTCTATCCATGGACTTTGGCTATAGCCTTCGTCTGAGGTTAAATCTAAACGGAAATAAATCCATCTGGCCCATAAACCATCTTTGTAAAACATGGCATAAACAGAATTTATTCCTGCTTGTGCATCACTTTCTGTAGCCCAATATTGAGTTGTTGTTAATGTATTTGGGTTGTCAAGTTCCAACTCATCATCACATGAAGACAAGGATAGGAGGTTGAGGAAAACTACAGTTATTAAAAATATTTTTTTCATTATGCTATTTTTTTAAAATTAAAAACTAAACTCCACACCAAATGAATAGGTTTTTAGGTTTGGAAATGAACCTACATCTACGCCTCTTTCAAAAATATTACCATTACTGAACTCAGGATCTAACCCTAAATATTTTGTAATTGTAATCACGTTCTGTGCTGATAAAGAAAATCTGGCACTTGTAAGACCCACTTTTTGTAAAATGTTTTCAGGCAGGTTGTAACCAAATCCAATGTATTTAAGTCGGATGAAATCACCGCTTTCTAAAAAACGATCACTATCACCTCTAGCGTTTAGAGTAGTTCCTTTTACAATTCTAGGGAAATCCGTGTTTGTGTTATCAGGAGTCCAAGGTTGAATACCTGCTCTGTAGTTACTATCGTCATCAAAACGGTCAACTGTACTTCTAAATCCGTTATAAACCGTTGCTCCGTGAGAGCCAATCCAGTTCATAGAGAAGTCAAAACCTTTGTATGAAGCACCGGCATTGAATCCCATTTCAAATTCCGGCCAAGGACTTCCTACAATGTCTTTGTCTTCATTTGTAATTTCGCCATCGTCGTTAACATCTTTAAAACGAATGTCTCCAGGTTTTGCATTTGGCATAATTACCGTTCCTGCAGAATTTACATAACTTTGAATTTCATCTTGGTTTTGGAACAATCCATCTGTTTGTAACACATACCACATTCCTACGGCATTTCCTGCTTTGGTGATTGTGTTTCCTTGAATATGTTGGTTTTGTCCGTTACCAAGAGCAACTAATTTATTGTTTAGTTTGGTAAAGTTTATAGAGGCATTGAAGGAGAAATCATTGATTTTTTTGCTGTAGCTTAAATCGAATTCAAATCCTTTGTTTTCTACTGTAGCAGCATTCGAAATAGGATTTCCTCCGTCATTTCCGGTTGTCATTAATATTGGGAATCCAAATAAAACATCTTCGGTGCGGGCAATAAAATAATCAGCGGTTAAACGCAAGGAACTGTCTAGCATTCCTAAATCCACCCCAATATTGGTTTGTTTTAGTTTTTCCCAACGCAATTCAGCGTTTGCCAAACGAACTTGAGTCGCTGATGGATATAAAGTTTGTCCGTTACCAAGTACAATAGCACCAAAAGTGTTTATAAAACCTTGGTATTCGTAGTTTCCAATGTTTCCACTTCCTAATTCCCCATAACTGGCTCTTAATTTCAAATCGTTGATAAATTCAGATTTAAAAAACGATTCATTACTCACTCTCCATCCTAATGAAGCCGATGGGAAATTCCCCCATTTATTGGCATCACTAAATTTTGAAGAACCGTCACGTCTGAAAACAGCATTAAATAAATAACGTTCATCATAGTTGTATTCCAGTCTTCCCAGATAAGAGGTTAATGCAGCTTCGTTTCTAAAACCACCCACTTCTGCTTGATCTCCTAAATTTAAAACATCAAAATACTCCCCTGTGCTTGGGTTAACTAAAAGATTTCTTTTGGTACCATAAATTTGGTTGTAATTGTCTTTTTGAAATGTTTGACCTGCCAAAACAGTAATATCATGTTTTCCAAATTCTTTCTTGAAAGTCAATGTGTTTTCCAATAATTTAGTTTCTGAACGACCTTTGTTTTGGTTGATGAACGATTGTTCAAAAGGCTGATTCAACGTCCAATTTCCTAGCTTTCTAATAAAGTTGTAGCTGTCAAAACTGGTTTCGTAACCAAAATTAAAGCGATACTTTAAAAAAGAAGCCAATTTTATTTCGGACCATAAGTTTCCTCTGATTCTGAAATTTTCGTTTGTAGTATCAAGAAAATCAGCTAATGCCAATGGATTTGTTCCAAAAGTATTTGCCACACCTTGTTTTCCGTAACCATAACCTCCAGGATTAGTTTCGTCATAAACTGGAATTGTAGGCAATAATCGGTAAGAATCAATAATCGGATTACCGGACATTTCATCTGTTTTAGAATTACTGATGGCTAAGTTCTGCCCGATGCTGAAAATACCTTTTGTACCGCTTGAATTTACTCTAAACGAAACACGGTCAAAATCAGTTGAGATTACAGTTCCTTTATTTCCAAAATAATTCGCTGACATAAAAAAAGTTGAATTGTCTCCACCGCCCGAAAAACTGGCGTTATAATCCTGAAGCAATCCTTGTTGGGAAATCTCTTTTTGCCAATCAGTATTCACATCAAGATTTAAGTTTTGTCTCGGAATACCGGCATTATCATAGGCTTGGAAATTGAGTTTTGAAAACTCTTCCGTTCCCATCAAATCATATTTTGGCATCGTTGAAAAACTCGTTTTAGACGAAACCTCAATTTTCAAAGGCCCTTTTTTTCCTTTTTTAGTGGTAATGATTATTACACCGTTTGCAGCTCTGGAACCGTAAATAGCCGCTGCAGATGCATCTTTCAAAACCTGAATGGTTTCAATATCATTTGGATTGAAATCTCTGTTAGCTGTGGTAATTAAACCATCAACAACATACAGCGGATTTGTGTTTTGAAGATTTTTAAGACCACGAATTTCAATACCGGCTTCTTGACCAGGTCTTCCGCCACCTCGAACTTTAACACCAGTTACTAAACCTTGCAGGCCTTCTGCCATTGTGGTTACTTGTCTTTTCTGAATTTCATCTGCTCTGACTACTGAAATAGCTCCGGTAAGATCTTTCTTTTGTTGCGATCCATATCCTACGACTACAATTTCATTCAATGCAAGAATGTCCTCAGCTAAAGAAATATTAACGACAGTTTCTTTAGTTACCGTAATCTCTTTCGTTTTGTATCCTTGATAAGTAACAACAAGAATTTGACCTGTTTTAGCGGTAATGGTGAAATTTCCATCAAAATCTGCTGCGGTACCATTTGTAGTATTCTTTACAAGGATATTGGCAAGTGGAATAGCATCTCCGTTGACTGCGGATGTTATTTTTCCCGTAATTTTAATTTGCTCTTGAGCATAACTTTGTTGTAGTAAAAAACTAAAAAAAAGTAAGAGGTAATATCTCTTCTTTAAAATTTGGTTGAATTTTGTTTTCATTGATTTTTCATTTTAAATAGTTTTAATTTGTTTTGGTTTTTGAAAGGATTATAAATTTTAATCGTCTCTGATTCGAGCAAAAAAATAATTAAGATTGCTCTCTAATAGAATTTGATTCATTTTTTTCAAATTAATGATTGTGTATTTTTACCAACTTTTTTTTATTGATATAATAATTTTATTGTGAATAAAATATCAATATCTTTTTTATTTGGAAATTCAAATTAGACCATTTTTATTCAAAAAAATTCTATTCATTTGTGTCAATATTTATTAGAAATGATGCAAATACTTGTTTTTTAGCTATAAAATTAAGTCGCTGCAACATTTGGAATATAATTGAGACGATTCGTCGAAGTCGACATTTAAGATAAAATTCACAAACATGCGTAAATTCTTATTATTTTATATTTTTTTAATTTTAACGACGTCTTTTGTTCAGGCGCAAGATTATTATTTTAAGCATTATCAAGTAGAAAATGGCTTGTCTAACAATACCGTTTTATCGTCATTACAGGATGAAGATGGCTTCATGTGGTTTGGTACAAAAGATGGTTTAAATCGCTTTGATGGCTATAGATTTAAGACCTATCGCGGGAATTCTAATCCCATTCATAGTTTAGGAAGTAATTACATTCAGTCCTTGCATGAATACAAAGGGATTATTTGGGTTGGAACGGACAAAGGATTGTATAAATACGATAAAAAATCAGATCGTTTTAGTATTCTCAATGAAGCTATAAATGACCGAATAGCATCGATAGAACATGATGAACACGGGAATATTTGGTTCATTTCCGGGAATATTCTATATAAATATTCAACACTTACAAAGGAAACCACGACATTCAATCCTAACAATTATTTTATAGCGACTTCAATTACCAGAGATGCTAAAGGAGAAATATGGATTTCATCTTTAAATAAATTATACCATTATTCAGAAGAAAGTTTATCGTTTGAAACCATTTTATTAAATAATGATGCTACAGCTAAAACAGCCTATAGAATTACGGTAATTTATGCTTTGGATAAAAACAATATATTAATAGGTACACAGGAAAATGGTGTGCTCTCCTATAATCGCATTAGCAAGAGTACAACCGTGCTGCCGTTTTCGGCAAAAGAGTCTTTGTTTGTGCGCCAATTCAAAAAAAATGGAGCAAATGAAATTTGGATAGCCAGCGAATCGGGTGTGTTTATTTATAATATCAAAACCAAAAAATACACGAATCTCAAAAAAGATTTCAATGATCCGTTTAGCATTTCGGATAACGCGGCTTATTCGATTACGATTGATAAAGAAAATGGAGTTTGGATAGGAACTTATTTTGGCGGCATCAATTACCATCAAAAACAATACACACAATTTAAAAAGTATTTCCCCAAGAACAATCAAAACTCGATTAGCGGGAGTGCAGTAAGAGAAATTCACAAAGATGAAAACGGGGATTTTTGGATTGGTACTGAAGATGCTGGTTTGAATAAGTTCAATCCAAAAACACAAGTCTTTACTTCGTACAAACCTGGAGCAGGAAAAGGCGCTGTGTCGTATTACAACATCCATGCTTTGATAGCTCGAAAAAACACCATTTGGATTGGAACTTTTGAGCATGGCTTAGATGTTCTGGACAGTAAATCAGGAAAAGTAATTAAACATTACAGCGCTAATAATGAAGTTGGCGGTCTTAGAAGTAATTTTATTTTTAGCTTTTATGAAACCAAAAAGAAGGAGCTTTTAGTCATAACTTCGGTAGGGATTTATAAATACAATCCGGTATTAGATAATTTTGACATTCTGAAATTCTTTCCTGAAAACATGCATTATACGTCATTTATGGAAGATAACGACGGGAATTATTGGGCTGGAACGTATAGAGATGGATTGTTATTTTACAATCCTAAAAACAAGAAAAAAGAAATTTTCAGATACAATTATAAAGACACTAAAGGAATTAGCAATAATTCTATCAATTCTATTTTTCAGGACAGTAAAAACAATTTATGGATTGCTACAGAAAACGGATTGAATCTGTTCGATAAAACCACACGAACCTTTACGAAATACAACACCAAAAACGGATTTCCTAGTAATGTTTTCTATTCTATTCTTGAAGATGACCAGAGCAATTTATGGATAACCACTTCGAAAGGCTTAGTGAAATTTGGTCCAAAACAAAATAGTATTAAAATTTATACCACTGCAAATGGCTTATTGAGCGACCAGTTCAATTACAATTCTGCGTTTAAAGATGCTAACGGCGATATGTATTTTGGGAACTTAAACGGAATGATTAGTTTTAATCCTAAAAATTTCAGTAAAAATAAATACGCTCCAAAAACGTTCATCACAGGGTTGCAAATCAACAATCAGGAAGTTCAGGCAACCGATGAAAATTCACCTATAAAAAAATCCATTTCGTACCTGGATGAGCTGGAACTGGAACACGATCAGTCGTCTTTCAATATTGAGTTTGCGGCCTTAAATTATACTGGAGCTGAGCTCACGGAATATTGGTATAAACTGGAAGATGTAAATAAAGATTGGGTTTATTTAGAACGAAATAACAAAGTTTTCTTTACGGAATTGTCTCCCGGAACGTATGTTTTTAAAGTAAAATCACTCAACAGTTTTGGAGTTTGGAGTAAAGAAATTGCTATTACAATAAAAATCCTTCCTCCGTTTTGGGCCAGTACGTATGCGTACTTATTGTACTTTATATTGATATGCTATGGTTTGTTTATGATTATTCGTTACTCTAATTATTTGAGTCAAGAGAAAAACAATCGAAAAATAAAACATTTGAATGATGAAAAGGAAAAGGAAATTTATCAAGCCAAAATTGAGTTTTTTACAAATGTTGCCCACGAAATAAAAACACCGTTAACGCTTATCAAAAGTCCTTTGGAAAAACTCTTGAAGTTTGAATATGAAAAGCCCGAGATTCCGCAGAATCTTTCGATAATGAGGAAAAATACCTCCCGATTATTGAAGTTGGTAAATGAACTTTTAGATTTTCGGAAAACAGAAATTGGTGGTTTGAAACTCACTTTTGTCGAAGCTAATATTTCATCAATGGTGAGAAGTATGCATCTGCGATTTAGTCAGCTTATCGAAGAAAAGAACATTGATTTTGAATTAGAATTAAGTGAAAAGGACATTTATGCTTTTGTGGATAAGGAAGCTTTAAAAAAAATAATGAGTAATTTATTTAATAACGCCATCAAATATTCTGAAAATAAAGTCATTGTGAGTTTAATCAGAGATGAGAAAAAACTAAAATTAATAGTCAAAAATGACGGAAATTTGATTCCAAGTCATCTAAAAGATAAGATTTTCGAACCTTTTTTCAGGGTTGAGAATATGGATAATAATTCCGGAACCGGGATTGGATTATCCTTGGCTCAGTCACTAACACAGCTTCATAACGGTAGTTTGCAGTTGATTTTTTCTGAAGCAGAAATGAACGTTTTTGAACTCATCATGCCTTTGCATCAGGAAGAAGAATTTATGTTGTATGACGAGCAGGCCAAAGATTTGGACGCTAACGAAAATAAAGTGACAGAACCGGAAAACAAGAGCGAAAAAACCACGATTTTGGTTGTGGAAGACAATGAAGATTTGTTGCAATTCATTACTAAAGAATTGCTTCCGTTTTACATCGTTTTTAATGCAAATAATGGAGAAGCAGCGCTGGAAGTGATTCATAATGAAAATATTTCGTTAGTAATCAGCGATATTGAAATGCCAATTATGGATGGAATTACGCTTTGTAAAAAAATCAAAACCAATCTAGAAACCAGTCATATTCCGGTTATATTATTAACGGCAAAAAACTCATTGAAATCTCAAATTGACGGACTCGAAGTAGGAGCAGATTCCTATATTGCCAAGCCTTTTTCTATGGAATATTTAAAAGTGCAATCTTTGAATTTAATAGAAAACAGGAAACAAATCATGAAATATTATGCAAGTTCTCCGCTTTCGCACATCAAAAGCATTGCGCATAATAAAACCGATGAAGCCTTTTTGAAAAAACTAGACGAAGAAATCATCAAAAACATAACCGATCAAAATCTTAGTGTTGAATCGCTCTCCGAAATCATGAACATGAGCAGATCGACTTTGTACCGAAAAATTAAAGACATTTCTAATTTGAGTCCCAATGAGTTAATCAATATCGTCCGGTTGAAAAAAGCGGCTGAATTGTTGCTGAGTGGAGACTACAAGATGTATGAAATCGCTGAAATTGTTGGGTATAAATCACAAACCAGCTTTGGACGAAATTTTCAAAAGCATTTCAAGATGTCTCCTTCGGATTATATTTCGATGAAAAAATAAGCAAAAACATACTAGAATAGAAAACAACGGAACGCTACAGAAATTTCAAGTATTACGCGTAAATATTATAAAGAATTTCGAATTATTAACGTGCTTTTGTTTTCTATTTGTTCTTTTTTACCTTGTAGAATCATCTCTG
>JAZKCP010000087.1:0-14677 GCA_040388035.1 Bacteroidota bacterium
ATAACTATCTTGGTGGCGCCATTTCTCCGGGAATACGTTTACGCTATGAATCATTGCATCAACAAACCGCAAAATTACCTTTATTAACCAAAAAATATCCCGATAGTTTTATTGGAAATTCTACTCAGGAATCTATTCACTCTGGCGTCATCAATGGTATTGCATCCGAAATTGATGGGTTTATTGAACTTTACAAATCACGATACGCTAAATTTATCATAATTTTAACGGGTGGCGACGCAGAATTTTTGGCTATACAATTAAAAAATACCATATTTGCCAATTCAAATTTCCTATTGGAAAGTTTGAACCAAACATTTCAACATAACCAAAATGATTAAAAAAATTATAGTAAGCATCTGTTTACTTTTTTCACTGGCAATTTTTGCTCAGGAAGGAACATCTTCCCCTTATTCTTTTTACGGAATTGGCGATATAAAATTTAAAGGATCTATCGAAAATCGTTCCATGGGAAGTCTTTCAGTACTTCCGGACAGCATTCACATAAACATTCAAAACCCGGCACATTTGGCAGGTTTAAAACTAACAGGATTGGCTCTTGGCGCAACCTACGCAAATACAAAAACGGAAACGGAAACTCAGGAAGGAAAAGCACGAAGAACTTCATTAGATTATATGGCTATCGGAATTCCGGTTGGTAAACTTGGAATCGGATTTGGGCTTATTCCTTATTCGTCTGTGGGATATAAAATCCAAAAAAATATTTATAAAACTGAAACCACTATTGATGTTGATGGCGTTACTCATATTGACACTACAAATGTCCAGTATTCAAAATATACCGGGACTGGTGGCGTTAACAAGGTCTTTCTAGCTTTTGGATATCGTCTTACGAAGAAAATAAATATTGGAGCTGATATTCAATATAACTTTGGAACCATTGAAACCACTAATTTACGCTACCAAATATTACCGCTTCTCCAATATGGTACAAGAGAAAACAATGTCTCTGATTTGCGTGGGCTAAATGTCGATTTAGGAATAAGCTACCAAACAAAAGTAAGCTCCAAATATTCATTTTTTAGTAGTTTGTCCTATACACCCGAAGCCAAATTAACTTTAGGGAATAGACGTAGTATTGAAATTGTTGAGCTTTTAAGTACGTCTCAAATCAGAACAGTCGAATATCAAAACATACCGGTTGAAGACACCAAAATAAGAACACCGGCAAAACTTAGTTTTGGCTCCGGTTTTGGCGAGGTGAAAAAATGGTTAGTGGGCGGAGAAGTTACTTTTATAAACAATAGTGTAATGTCTAATCGTTTTAACGATATTGACGGAGCAACTTTTGAAAATGCTGTCCGATATAGTTTAGGCGGATTTTTTATACCTAATTACAATTCCTACTCCAACTATTATAAGAGAATTGTTTATCGTGGTGGATTGCGTTATGAAAACACCGGCTTAGTAATTCAAAATGCAAGCACATTTTTTCAAAAAAAACCAATAACTGACTTTGCTGCCAATATCGGGTTAGGGCTGCCTTTAAGCGGAACTTTCACTAATTTAAATATTGGGCTTGAAATTGGTAAAAGAGGCACAAAATATTATAACTTAGTAGAAGAAAATTATATCAACATTAGTGTAGGTTTATCACTAAGCGAGAAATGGTTTGTGAAACGTAAATTCGACTAAAAACTTATAATACATGAAGGCAATTGTTTTTATCCTAGGCATTTTCTTTATTACAAATAGTAGTAATGCTCAAAAGTTTGATTGTACTTCAAAAATAATGGAATACCAGGAGCTTTTAAAAGCAAAAAAAATGCCTGAATCATTTGTTGCCTGGAGTGAAGTTAGAAAAAATTGCCCAAAAGAAACCGAAGCAGTTTACACTGACGGAATTCAGATTCTTCAGTACAAAATTGCCAATGCGGCTTCAGCCGAAGAAAAAGAAAAGTTAGTTCGCGATGTTCTAAAATTGTACGACCAATACAATAAAAACTACCCTTTAGCAACTCCCGATTTTGAAGTAAATAAAGCTATGACCTTGGTCGCCAATAAAATTGATGCCAGAGAAGAAATTTTTAATTTGCTTGATAGTGGTTTTACCAAAGCCTCAAAAAATGTAACTGAAGCAAGTGCAATTTATACCTATTTTAGCATGTACGCTGAGAGATTCAATAATGGGGACAAAAAAATTACCGCTAACTCTGTTTTAGAAAAGTACACACTTGTTAGTTCTTTACTTACCCAATTGCAAGCATCAAATCCTGAAAATAAAGAATACCAAACGGCACAAAGAGCCATCGACAACCTGATTAAAGATGTGGCAACCTGTGAAAACCTGGATGCTTTTTACAATAAAAATTATGCTGACAACCAGGAAAATGTGGAATGGGTTACTTCTGCCTTAATCAGCCTTTCGACGAGATGCAGTAACAAACCAATTTTCCTTACCATGGCCGAAAAACTTTATTCGGTTAAGGCGACGGCACAATCTGCCAACTTTATGGCATTAGGAAATCTTAAACAAAGAAAGTTTACCGAAGCGATTAGCTTTTACAAAGAATCCGCCGAATTGCAAACAAACCAAACAGATAAAGCTAAAATATATTATATGCTTGCAACTGGTTTGTTGGCTAACGATTTGCCAAAATCAAAAGAATACCTGAACAAGGCATTGACAGCTGATCCAAAAATGGAAAAAGCATATCTGTTTTTAGCGCAGCTTTATGCTAATAGCGCCAAAGATTGTGGCGCAACTGATTTCGAAAAGAAAGCCGTTTACTATTTAGCTATTCAAACTGCCCAAAAAGCCGGAATTGCTGAGCCAAGATTAAAAATTACTTCTGATAAAATGGTTATGGATTTTGAAGCACAGTCAGCGACAGCTGCCGAAATTTCCAAAGCAAAAATGAATGGAAAATCGCTGAAGATTGGCTGTTGGATTAATGAAACCGTTACTTTTCCAAACAAATAATGACGTATCCTACTAGAAATAGTGTCCCTTTTATTTTATCAATTCTTTTTTGTTTTATGGTGATTGGTTGTGAAAGCAATTTCCGCGATGTTCAAAAAATGGGTTTTGCCGAATTTTCTCCGAGCGGGGATGCTGACGGCATTAATCTGAAATACACTGATTCAGGAAGGATTACTGCAAATCTTGTAAGTCCAAAAATGTTGGATTATGCCACAGTGGAATTCCCGTTTACCGAGTTTCCAAAAGGCATCCATTTGACCTTATACGATAAAAATGGAAAACAGACCTATATGGACGCTAAATACGCTGTTTCACATAAAGCAACTAATCTGATAGATTTGCAGAATGACGTAAAAATATCCAATCAAAATGGTGAATTGCTCGAAACGGAGCAATTGTATTATGACCAAAAAAATGAATGGTTTTTTACCGAAAAAAAGTTTAAATTTACTTCACCGAAAGGAGTTTCCTATGGCGAAGGGATTGATTTTAGCAAAGATTTTAAGAAAGTTAACTCACAAAAAATATCTGGGCAAGTCCAGTCAAAAGAATAACTATGAATTATTTAAAATTTACCCAATACGCTTATTTACTTGCCGGAATCCTTTTTGCTATCGACGCTTTTGTAAAATGGCAGGCGAAGGAAAACTTTACTATTAGTGCAATTTTTGCAGCTGTTTGTATTTTTCTTTTTTTCTTCAGAAGAAGGTTTGCCAAAAAATTCGAAGACCACAACAAAAAATCCTAATTCATGGAAATCGGAATAATCATTCTCTGCTTGATACTTTCCGCTTTTTTCTCTGGAATGGAAATCGCTTTTGTTTCTTCCAATAAAATCTATCTTGAAATTGAAAAAAAACAGGACGATTTCATTTCCAAAATCCTAACAAAACTTACCCGTAAACCTTCCAAATTCATTGCCACTATGCTTGTAGGCAACAATATTTCCATGGTTGTTTACGGATTTCTTATGGGCGACTTACTAATGCGTTGGTTTGTTGCGCTTGGATTTCATTTTTCTGCTTTTTCCACCTTATTATTGCAAATAATACTTTCAACGCTCATCGTTTTAATGACGTCCGAGTTTTTGCCAAAGGTGTTTTTCCAAATTTATGCCAATACTTTCATTAAATTCTTTGCGCTTCCCGCCTATTTTTTCTACAAACTCTTTTATTATATTTCTTCTTTTTTAATTTGGATTTCAGATTTTGTGCTCCGTAAATTTTTCAAAACAGAAGGAGACCAAATCAATTTGTCATTTAGTAAAATTGAGCTTGGGAATTATATTTCGGAACAAATGAATGCCGTTCAGGATCACGAAACCGTTGATTCTGAAATTCAGATTTTTCAAAATGCATTGGAGTTTTCGGGAGTAAAAGCCCGCGAAATTATGACACCAAGAACCGAACTCGTTGCGGTAGATTTATACAGTTCGGTAGTTGATTTGAGAGAACTTTTTATAGAAACCGGTTACTCAAAAATATTGGTTTACATTAATACGCTTGACGATATTGTCGGTTATGTCCATTCGTTTGAGCTCTTTAAAAAGCCACGCAGCATTAAATCGATTATGATACCGGTAGAATTTGTTCCCGAGACAATTTTGATAAAAGACGCTATGAACCTGATGACTAAAAAACGGAAAAGTGTGGCTGTAATTTTAGACGAATATGGCGGGACATCAGGGATCGTGACTATCGAAGATATAGTTGAAGAATTATTTGGCGAGATTGAAGACGAACATGATTCTGACGAAGAATTTATGGAAAACAAAGTAGATGAATCAAATTATGTTTTTTCGAGCCGATTGGATGTAGAGTATTTAAACGAGACATACAAATTCAATATTCCGGAGAGCGATTCCTATGAAACCCTGGGTGGATTTATCGTCGATTTTTCTAAAGAAATTCCACAAAAAGGCGCTAAGATAACTATTGGAAATTTCCTATTTGTCATTGAAGAAGCAACAAATAAGAAAATCGAATTGGTAAAAATGACCTTATTAGATTAATTTCTTAAAAAAAATCAAAAATTAGTTGAAATTATAACTGTGTGAGTATTATTATTTCACATATAATTGTATTTTCGCAAACTGAATTAAAAATTAACATAAATAGAAATGGCAGTTTTATCAAAAATTAGAAATCGTTCGGGCTTACTTTTATTAGCGATAGGTTTTGCTTTATTGGCTTTTGTTGTACAAGACATATTTAGTAATGGTATGAAAAGTATTTCAACAGACGTAGGAAGCGTAAATGGAAAAGATATTTCTTTTGACGAGTTTAGAGTAAAAGTAGCGAACACTGAAAAGAACGCGCAAGGTCAAAACATGACCTCGATGCAGGCTTCAAATCAGGTTTGGAACCAGGAAGTGCAAGTTGCTTTGCTTAATGCTGAATTCGAAAAATTAGGAATCCGCGTTGGCGAAAAACATATCGTTGAAGCATTCAAATCAGATCCAAATATTGGTCAAAACCAAATGTTTTTAAATGCAGCCGGAAAATTTGACTTAAACAAGTTTAAGGATTATTTCAAACAAATGCCAAACGGAATCCAGATCTTAAAAGATCAGGAAGAAAATGCTGTGCTAAGAGCAAAATATGAAATTTACAATTCGTTGATAAAAGGTGGAATGTACGCCACTCAAACTGAAGGAAAATTCAAATACGAAGCAGAAACAAACAAAGTAAGCTTTGATTTTGTAATGGTTCCTTTCTCTACAATAAAAGACAGCGATATAAAAATTACTGATGAGGAAATCACCACTTACATGAAAACTAAAGAGAAAAAATTCAAATCAGAAGGATCTCGTGAAGTTGATTATGTGTTAATCTCAGAAAAACCGTCTGCAGCTGATGAAGCTGAAATCAAGAAAAATGTTGATGCCTTATTAATGCCAAGTGTTCGTTATAACAAAGAAACAGGTAAAAATGATACGATTCAAGGATTTAGAGCAGCAACTGATATTGCTGACTTTGTAAACGATCATTCTGACGTTCCTTTTGATTCAACATATATTTCAAAACAGGATTTACCTGCTGAACATGCAGAGCAATTATTCAATTTGCCTGTAGGAGAAATTTATGGTCCATACATGCGTGGTAACTACTATTGCCTTTCAAAAGCATTAGGCAGACAAACTGGTGCAAAAGTAAAATCGAGCCACATTTTAATCAGTTGGGTTGGAGCGGAAAGAGCTCAACCTAAAGAAAACAGAACTAAAGAACAAGCTAAGGTAAAAGCGGATGGTTTGTTAGCTCAGGTTTTGGCAAATCCGGGAATGTTCCAAATGATGGCTTTTACAAATTCTGAAGACGGATCTGTACAGCAAAATGGTGGTGATATGGGTTATATTTCAAGAGATACAGGTTTTGCTCAAGGATATAAAGATTTTGTATTTAGTAATCCAATTGGAAAAATTGGTTTGGCAGAAACAGAATTTGGCTACCATATTATCCAGATAACTGATAAACAAGATGCGGTTAAACTAGCAACTATTGCTCAAAAAATTGAACCGTCTGAAGCTACAAATGATAAAATCTATACACAGGCAACCAAATTGGAAATGGATGCTGCTAAAAAAGATTTTGCCGCCTTAGTAAAAGAAGCAAAATTAACGTCAACACCTGCCGTAAGAGTAAAAGCAATCGATGAAAATTTTGGCTCATTAAGCAATCAAAGGCAAATCGTAAAATGGGCTTTTGCAGATGATACTGATATTGGCAGCGTAAAACGATTTGAAATCGTAAATGTTGGCCATGTTATTGCCAAATTGAAAAGCATTTCTCCAAAAGGTTTAATGGCAATTGAAGAAGCTAGACCGCAGGTTGAGCCAATCTTGAAAAATAAAAAGAAAGCTGCATTAATAGTAGCCAAAATGAAAAAGACTTCTTTAACCGCTATCGCAGCTGATAATAAAGTAACGGTAATGAACGCTGTTGATTTGACGATTGAAAACCCAAATGTTCCTGGCGCAGGTTTTGAACCGAAAGTAGTAGGAATGGCATTTTCGTCTAAAGCTGGTCAGGTTTCAAAACCAATTGAAGGAAACTCCGGAGTATATGTAATCGCTACTAAAGTGGTTACCAAAGCACCGGCAATAAATAAATATGATGATTTTATTGCTAAAGTAAAACAACAGGCTGTTGGAAATTCAGGAAGATTTATGCAAGCGTTGAAAGACGATGCTGATATTGAGGATAACAGAGCTGATTTTTACTAGTAGAAATCTCAATATAAAAAAACCCGTCTTGTCAGTAACGAGACGGGTTTTTTTATAATATCATTTCATCATAAGGAACCACAATCTCGAAACCTTTGGATTTAAAATAGTCGGTTGGATTATCTTTGGAGATACTCATTACAAAATCTCCGCCCCAGGCACCCAAACTTTTTATCACACCATCAAAATCGTGAAACAAAGCTTCTTTAACTGTCTGCAGTTCCAAAATATTGCTCATTTCTATTTCGTGGCTTTGTAATGCGATCGCAAATTCTTTAGCCGATTTGGCATTAATAACGCTTTCAGTAATCAGATTGATTTTTGCAATACTTTGGTGAATGTTGCCTTGTCTTCCATAATAAGAGGCGATTGCTGCTTTACTGTTTTGCTTTTTGTTTAGGTATACAAAGAAAATTTTATCCTTAAAATCCGGGATGAAACTTATGCATTCAATACTTGGTTTTTCGTTGACCAACTGATAAATAATTGCCGAATTATTTTGAGCGCAGGCAATGTCATATCCGCTGCCTCCAAAACTTGTTTTTAGCAGCTCAAACGCATCAATTTGCAGCCATTGGGCGATATTGTTGATTAAGGTAGAAGAAGTGCCCAAACCCCAAAATTTTGGAAAAGTCAGTTCGGTTGTGATTTTATACCCATTTGACTTTGTAATGAAATCAGGATTCATCCTAAATGCCTCGTGTAAAATCCCGATTAAGGTATTTTTGATACCTTTGGCGTCATCAAAACGTTCTTTTCTGATAACAGATGAAAAGGGAATATTATCTTCAAACCAAATGCTTCGGTCACTATCGATACTTTTCCAATGAATGATCTGGCCTTCGGCTTCTTCAATAATTAAATTCTGTCCAAACTTGGTAGGCAACGCAAAAGCTTTGGCGCCATCGAGCACCAGATATTCGCCTGTGATGAGTAATTTGCCGTTGCTGTAAAAAGTTTTTCCCAAGGATTATTTTCTTAGTTTCTCAATAAACTCCACAACTGAAGCATGCGAAATGGAATTGTTTTCAAAATGGCTTTTAATTATTTTTCGTTCTTCCGATGTGGTTTGAAACTGATTGAGAATATTATTTATATGCATTTTCATATGTCCTTCCTGAATACCGGTAGTTGTTAGCGATCGCAAGGCTGCAAAATTTTGCGCCAGGCCGACAACTGCAACAATCTGCATTAATTCATTTGCAGAAGGTTTCCCTAAGATTTCCAAAGCTATTTTTACCAATGGATGCAACGAAGTCAAGCCGCCAACAGTTCCCAACGCTAATGGAATTTCTATCCAAAAGGTAAATATGCCATTCTCTATTTTGGCATGTGACAAACTCGAATATTGACCCTTGCGGGAAGCATAGGCATGAACACCGGCTTCGACAGCACGGAAATCATTTCCTGTTGCCAACACGACGGAATCAACACCGTTCATAATGCCTTTGTTATGCGTAACCGCACGGAAAGGTTCAATCTCAGCAATGCGAACTGCCTGAATTAATTTCTCAGCAAACTCTTGTGGATTTTCTATTTTCTTATCCGCCAAGTCTGAAACTTTACAGGAAACTTCGGCGCGAACAATACAATTCGGGACATAATTCGAAAGAATGCTCATCACGACTTTAATATCGCTTTCTGCTTCACTAAAATCACGATAATTTAGAGCTTCATCTTTTAGCGATTTCGCTAGTTGTTCCAGGCACGAATTGATGAAATTCGCGCCCATGCTATCTTTGGTTTCAAAAGTGGCATGTAGCTGAAAGTAATTTTCCAGTTCGGCAGTTTTATTTCGCAGTTCCAAAGATGTAATGCCTCCGCCGCGTTTTTGCATGTTTTTGGTAATGCTTTCTGTAGACTCTATTAAATCCTCTTTCTTATAATTGAAAAACTGCTGAAGTTTTGCGGGATTTCCATTGAAAATAAAATGAACTTGACCTATTTTTTCGGTGTTTAAAACGGTGGTTTTAAATCCACCACGTGTGCTCCAAAACTTAGCCGATTTTGCAGCAGCAGCTACGACCGAACTTTCCTCAATAACCATTGGCACTGAATAATATTTACCGTTGATTAGGAAATTGGGGGCAATTCCCATTGGCAGATAGAAATTTGATATTGTGTTTTCTATAAACTCATCATGCAATTGCTGAAGTTTGGCATCACTGTTCCAATACTGCTTTATTGTGGCAACCGCTTCAGTTGGATTAGCAAAATATTCATTCGCTATCCAATTTATTTTTTCTTCTTTTGTCAGTTTTGAAAATCCTGCAACTACATTATTCATGGTCGAGAGTAAGTAATTAATCAACAACAAATATAGTTATTCGGGGTTGATTTTATTATTATTTGTAAAACAAACAAGCCACATATAAAATGTGGCTTGTTTTCAAAATTAATTATTACTAACTCTAACCTTATTGTTTAATTAATTTCATCGTTTTGGAGGCATTATTGCTGTCAATAGCCTTGATTAAATAGACACCATTACTTAGTTCATTGATATCGAATTGATCATCTTCTGAAATGATATTATCAAATGATTTTATCAATTGACCTGTAATAGAGTAAACTTCAACTTTGGCCACTTGCCCTTGAATGCTGAAACTTCCTTTCGTAGGATTCGGATACAAACTAACCGTATTGATAAGGCTAAAATCAGTATTGCCTAATGTGGCGGGCTGATTTCCATATACTCTGAACTGACCTGCACCTAAACTGATAGCCGCAGTTGCATTAGCAATTGTAGTAGATGTGTTATCCATCAGATTGTACCATGTTCCTGTATAAGGAAAATCAGGTGTGATATTGAGTGTTGAAGTTCCGAAATTTGCTAAAATAACTACATTCTTTAATTGGGTTGAAGGCATCGAGTTATCATAAACATACACCCTCTGCAATAAATTATTCCCATTAGGGCTAACTGCATAGCTACCATTAAAGACAGCATTATCCCTTTTAAGCTGGATAAATTTAGCCCAATTATTATAAACCGCAGCTCGTTGTGGAATCCCAAGCCAGTTATTGGTCCATTGTGGCTGTGGCTTGGTTGCCAATTTACAATCTCCCGCGGTAGCATCTACCTCGGTATTGACTGTGTTATTAGTGCAGGTATAGATGGAAACATTCAT
The DNA here is from genome assembly GCA_040388035.1 of Bacteroidota bacterium. GTDB lineage: Bacteria > Bacteroidota > Bacteroidia > Flavobacteriales > Flavobacteriaceae > Flavobacterium. The sequence goes on from JAZKCP010000087.1 coordinate 10,298, forward strand.
TCCCAAATCACCAAAGCCCCATATCATTTTTGGTCCGGGCACTAATAATGAAATGGCACCTACAGATGACATACGTGTTAAACAGTTATTTAGGCTTCCAACTGGTGGATTTGAACCTGAGCCGACTCCATATGTTATTCCGGAATACATTAATCGTTCCTTATCATGGCTTTCGGTATATCCCATTAATCTTTTGGTCGTAAAACCATGGGCGTCACTACCAATCCTGGTTATGTCTGCGCCGGTTGTATATCCTCCCATCAGCTGTGAATAGGCATAAGTCATTTCGCCCCACATCATTATTCCTTTGCTAGGTGTTTCACCGATTCTGTAATTAGCCCATTGTTGTTCTTCGCTGTCACCACCTAAGTGTTCAAATATCACATAATGATTCGGGTCTAATAACCAGGAATAATCTGCGTATTCCTTTAATACAGCTACCCTGTCCGCCTGGTAAGCATTGGTACATCCCTCATCTCCGGAGGTACACGCTTGGGTAAATCCTTTGGTTAAGTCCCAACGAAAACCATCAATTTTGAATTCATTTACCCATTCTTTGATCACTCGCTTAGTAAAATATTTTGTATAAGCGGAGGAGTGATTAAAATCATTTCCTACACTGTAACTGTGTCTTGCTGTGGTATTAAAATATGGATTATCAGTAGCTGGCGCACCAAAACCGCTGTTAGAAGGGTCATTTTGCCACATTCTTACTAACGGACACCTTCCGAAAGCATGGTTTAAGGCGAGATCAAGGATTACCGCAATACCGTTTTGGTGGCATAAGTCAACGAACTCCTTCATTTTTTCCTTAGAGCCATAAAATTTATCTAAAGCCATATGAAAAGCGGTATTGTATCCCCAGCTTTCATTGCCTTCATATTCCATTATAGGCATTAATTGAATTGCACCTATTTTTAAATTTTTGAAGTAATCAATCCTATCAATTAAAGACTGAAAAGTTCTAATTGCATCAAAATCACGGATTAAAACTTCATAAACGATTAGATTATCCTTACTCGGTTTAACGAAATTGGTTGTGGCATTACTCCAAGGATAGGCGGTTTGACCGGTTTGTAAAACAGTAACCTCAAAAGTTTGTCCAGCCGGATAAACAGGCATATTTGGATAATTCCCTGCAGGAATAGACGAGTCATCATAGGGAGACAGAACCAATGTAGAAAAAGGATCTGCTACTTTTACAAATGCCTGGGAATTGGTTGTCGGTGTTTGGTCAACTACCCAATACTGATAGGTATTATTAACCCCAGGAACCAAGCCTGTAAGTTCTAACCAAAATTTACCTGTAGATGGATCTTTTTTCATAGCATAATTGCTATCCGGGATCCAATTGTTAAAACTCCCAGCTACATATACGAAATCTTTCCCCGGAGCCGTCAAAACTAGCGTGGCCCTGGATGTGTCGGAGGAATTATAATTAATACCATCTTCAAGTCCTGAACCCAATGCTTCATTTACGGCAGCAGGAACTACGATTACATTGAATCTTTTATGGAATACAGTTATTCCTTGTGTTATTTGCAGATCATAATTTTTATTTGTCGTTATTCCATTATCTGAATAAGAATAAGACGTTCCGCTTGATGTATTTATACTTATTCCATTTGCAAATAAATTGTAATCGGCTGAACCATTCGTATTATTCGCTGAAATAGCTAGATTTTGCCCAGAAGTTATAATTGTGGTAGTGTTCGCTGCCGGAGTGACCAGTGTTGACTGAAAAGCTCCAACATTTAAAAAGGTGTCAGCTGTTTGTGCACTTCCAGCTGCATTTCTTAAAACAACACAAATTTGTGTTACTGAACTCCCTGCTGAAACCCCAAAATAGGTATACAAATCAGGGCTCATTGTTAAAGTATAGGTTGTCCCTGATACAAATGTCAAAGCAGGCTGCGTTGTATTATTGCCCCATGTTCCTTTAACTGCCGTCCATGTCACTCCATCTACAGTCAGTCCAATATGGGCATATATAATCCCAGTATAGCTGGCTAAAGGAGTTCCCGTTTTATCGAAAGTGAGTGTCACAACCCCTGACGCAATTGCAGGTGAAGGCGTTGTTGTTATTTGGGAAAAACTTATTGATGAAAACAATAAGAAAAATAAAACAAATTTTTTCATAGAATTTATTTTGTTAAAAAAGGGCTATTCTCAAGAATAGCCCTTTTATTATTTAATTTACTTTATTAATTTAAAGTGATGGTGTACGAAGTTGGAGGCATGCCACCAACTGTTGAATCACTAAAATTAGCCACTATAGTATAGGTTCCGTCAACAGCGACCGGAATATCACCACCATTAGCTTCTAAAGATAAATCATTACCATTATCACCAAAATTTACGGACCATCCATCATCCAACCTAAATTTGAAAAACTGACCACCAATCAAAGGCATTGTAATAGAATACAAACGAGTGGTTAAATCATAATCCATATTAGTATCTGAACCCCATCCGGTAGGCGTAGCACTACCGATGATACCCCAGTTAGGCCAAGCAGGATAAGGCGTCATGTTTAAAGTGATGGGATTAGATGTTTGTGCAAGAGCACCCAAGCTACCAACAGTAGCCTTGATACGCACCTCAACAGCACTTGCTACAAATGGTGCAATTCCTGCATCTAAGGCAGCTGCATTTAGTTCACCCACTGAAAACGACTTGAACTTATCAGTAGTAGTAGCTACTACCGTAGGTGTTGCAAAATCATTTCCTGCCTCATCAAATTCAATACTGTAATTTATCACTGTCTGAGTTCCGTTATAAGCAGCATGATCCCAAACAATGGTTACAGCCGGATCGTTGGGACTGGTGTTGCTAAGCGCAATGTCAACCGACGAAGGTGTTTTTAAAACAGGAGCCGTATTTTCAGACACCGCTGTTCTATCCTCAACATCATCTGTACAAGATATCACAGCTAAGCTTAAAAAAGCAATTAGAAGTCTAATACTATTTTTCATATTTATTTTTTTTAAATTATAATTGTGTAATTGTATACGTTAATCCTGTAAAGTCAGTGACAATATAGTATGTACCTGCAGCTGCAATAGGAATATTAGCGCCACCATTATCTAAGCTTAAGTTGTTTCCATCATCACCGTAATTAGTTCCCCAATCATGGTTTAACCTGAATTTGAAACTTCCAACAGTCATTCTCATGATAATAGAATACTTGCCGGTAACCGGATTATAATCCATAAGTGTATCAGATCCCCAACCTGTTACTGTTGCATCACCAATAATACCCCACGCGTCTGGAATAGCCGTTATAGTGTAAGTATGATTTGTAAAGTCTGCTACAATAGTATAATTACCAGCAGTAATTGGAATATTGGCTCCTCCTGCCTCTAATGAAAGGTTGTTGCCATCATCGCCATAATTCACTGTCCAGCTATTGTCTAATCGAAACTTAAATTCTCCGTCTAACAAACCTAATGAAATAGAATATGTTCCCGTCATTGGATTATAAGTCATAGCTGTACTGTTATCCCAACCCAGTGGAGTTGCACTTCCGATGATTCCCCAGTTTGGTTGATAAGGTGTAACCTTAAGCGTGTAGGAATTTGAAGTTGCAGTACCGCTGTTGATACGAACATCCATTAGACCTTCAACTAAAGGTGCCAAACCTAAATTTTTTGCTATTGCATCCAAATTCCCAACGGTAGCATCAAAAAAGTGTTCTGTCGTTGTACCAATAGTAAGCGGAGCGGCGAAATCTGTTCCGGCTACGGCAGCTTCAATTGTATATGTTACGTCGGTTCCTGTGGGATTTGCATCGTCAGTCCATACAAAAGTAGTTGCCAGGTTGTTTAATTTAGTCCCGTCAACGACAATATTAAAACTTGAATTGGGTACAAGCAATTTTAAACCTGAATCCGTTGTAATTGCTCCTGTATCCTGAACATCATCTGTACATGAAAAGGATAATATACTTACAAAAGCTATTAATAGTTTAATTGAGTTTTTCATAATTATCTAATATTAATATCCCGTATTTTGGGTTAAGTTATGATTTGCCTGAAGTGAATTACTAGGAATCGGGAATATTTTGTATTTTTCGTCTATAGAAGTCCCATTCAAACTGTTTCCTTTCCACGCCCAGTTGTAACCGGTAGTATATTTTCCGAAACGAATCAAATCCTGTCTTCTGTGTGCTTCCCAGTGTAATTCCCTTGCTCTTTCATCCAAGATAAATGCTAAATTAGCAGAACCTACAGTCGCGCTGTTTGCTCTTGTTCTCAGATCATTGATATATCCTAAAGAGATAGCATCTGCATTTGGAATAGAAGTGGCATTTGTAGCACCATCTTTTCTCATTTGAGCTTCCGCATACATTAAATACACGTCAGCCAGCCTGAACAATGG
>JAZKCP010000087.1:14687-18864 GCA_040388035.1 Bacteroidota bacterium
ATAAAATTGAATAAAAAAAAAACCTTAAAAAATATAGTAACGCGAATGTACAATCAACAATGGAATATCGCACGAAACGACAAGCACCAGAGTGCTCACTTGCGCTGCTCGGGCCCAAGGGAAAAGAATTCACGTTGATGGGCTTCGAGGTGAACGGCCAGAGCAGGAATGGTGGTGCCTACGGAGAGAAAAAGTCAGACAACAATGGAAAATCGGTATCAACAAAAGTTGAGTTTGATCCCGCTACGCCTGCAGAAGTCTTGTTAGAGAATTTTGACAGAATATAACCTTGGCTTTGCGTTGAGATATTAGCGATATCAATCGTTCTTGCACCTGCGAAAATAGTATTTCTGGTATCAGTCGAAAATTCTGCACCATCAAACTTCTGCACCAATTGTTTTCTAAGCCTTAAGGCTCCTCCCCAACCCCCAACACCAAGTGCTGCACCATTGCTTTCAAGAGAACCTACTTCACCATTAATGATAACAGTTGTTGCGCCATAGTTTTGTGTAACCACTCCATCAGACTGAAGCGTAAAAATCAACTCTGGCGAAGTATGGTTATCTGCAGTAAAGTTATGCAGATAGTTCGGATTTAAGGTATAGCCACCCGCAATGATATTGGTACATTGCGTCATACAATCGGTGTATCTTGCTGTTCCAATATACACTTCTGCATTGAGGTAAATCTTAGCTAAAATCATTTGGGCAACAGCCTTGTCTAACCTGCCATACTCATTGGTTCTTGCCGGTTTTAAATCGGCCATAACAGCATTCAATTCACTTTCGATAAAAGCGAATAATTGCGCTCTATCGTATTGTGGCCCTGCAGAATTAACTGGTGAAGATTCGTCATAGAAAGGTGCCTTGCCAAACAAATCCATCATGTTATAATAAGCCATCGCTCTTAAAACCCTAACCTCTTGTCTGTAAAGAGCAATGTCTGACACATCAGTAGCATTTGTAATTCCTCTTGAAGCCAGTTTTTCCGGCGTCGATTGTAGTAAAAAGTCATTTGCAATAGCTACTTCAGCCATAGTTCTACTGAACATACCCAATAAGATGGCATTCGATGCCCCCCAGGTATTTCTCTGCAATTCGGCAACTCCTTCATCACCTTCATAGCTCCAAACTACCTCATCTGTAGTCAAATCCTGCAAATACCATAAGCATCTACCGTATTGGCTCGTTCCTGCATCAATCCCTTGAAGGAATGACGAACCCGCATCACCCGTACCGGTTAGGGACAAGTTCCCATAAACCCCTGCTAATGCTTGTTTGTATCCTGCAGCTGTTGCAAAAATTACCTCCGGATCATTAACAGTCGGATCGGGGTTAACTACGTCCATATCGCTTGTACATGACTGCAATACAGCCATCAAAGCGAGACATAAAATTAATGTTACTTTTTTCATTTTTTTTTTTTTAGAATTTCACGTTAGCCCCAAACTGTAGTTGGCGCTGTTTTGGATAAATAGTCAAATCAAGTCCGTTTTTGTCAACTTCAGGATCTAATCCGCTATACTCAGTTATAGTAAATACATTTTGGCATCCTACAAATAATCTAAGAGATGCTTTCCCTTCTAACCATTTTGGAAATGTATACCCTAAGGTAATATTGTCCATTTTAAGATAAGAGCCGTTTTCAACAAAAATATCTGACAATGCCAATTGAGGGTCTGACTGGGTTTCAAAATTTGTGTCTAAAACACTGGTAGGAAGATTCTGAAGTGCATTTCCTGCATTTAAACGTTGGTATTGTGCTCTGGCTGCATCCACCCCGTTGAAGATTCGGTTTCCTAAATTCGCTCTCATATTAAAGGAGAAGTCAAGGTTTTTGTAATTCATAGATGATGCGAATCCAAAAGCTACCTTAGGATCATTATTTCTGAAAATATATTTATCATCAGCATTGATAACGCCGTCACCGTTTATGTCGGCATAAGCACCCTCAATCGGTTTTCCTGCTGTATCATATAATTGTTTGTATAGGAAATAAGAATTAGGTGCAAATCCTACCCTGTAGATCTGAGCCTGGGTACCTGTTCCGGTTACATTATCCCCAACTCTGATATCATCGGTATTTAAAAGTTCAGTAATCTTTCTGTCGAAATGGGTAGCATTGAAATTTATGCTCCAGTTAAAGTTCTCCGATTTTACGGCATCTATATTAATTCCAAACTCAATCCCTTTAGTAACCATGCTTCCGATATTTTGGTAAACCCTGTTGGAGAAGTTACTTCCATCAGGAACAGAAGTTTGAGCCAAAAGGTCTTTAGAATCTTTATAGAAAACATCCACAGCCCCCGTTAACCTGTTTTTGTAAATACCAAAATCAAGTCCTGCGTTATAGGTTGTGGTTTCTTCCCACTTAATAATCGGATTATAGGCACTCGAAACTGCAATTGGCACAGGTACGGTTCCAAAAGTATACTGTGAAGAACCACTTCCTTCAACATACTGCTGAAGATAAACCAAAGCATTATCCTGTCCAATATCCTGTTGTCCTGTAATACCCCAGCCTAATCTCAATTTTAAATCTGAAACAGTACTATTATCTTTTAAAAGATCTTTATTCAGCTTCCAGGCAAAACCTACTGCAGGAAAGTTTCCATAACGGTTTTCCTTAGCAAATCTTGACGAACCATCTCTTCTGTAAGATAAGGTTAATAAATATTTGTCATCATAATTGAAATTCGTTCTTGCAAAGAAACCTACGGTCACTACTGGTGCTTTAAAACGTGTCTGAGGAAAACCTGTCGGTCCCGTAGGAAGGTTTGGATCCAAAACGTTTCCGCTTACATAAGTCTGGCTTTCGAATTTCTGGTAAGAATATCCTGCGGTCAAATCAAATACTGTTTTACCAAATGTCTTATTGTATACTGCATAAGAGTCAAATAATTTGGTTCTTCTTCTTGAAGTTGAATATTCATCAGTTCCGTATGGAATGTTGTTATTTTGAGCAGCCGATGCAGCATTTTCACCAACATCTTTGTTCCTTGTTCCATTTCCTTCATCAAAACCTCCGTTTATGACCAATCTAAGCTCCGGGAAGAAGTGTAATTTATAATCCATTTCGATGTTTCCAAAGACACGGTCATACAAACCATAATCATAAGTTTGCAATAATTGTGCAACTGGGTTTCTTGGTGTTTGAGTTGTTAAAGGATAGGTATTGGTTATTGCATCATAAGTATAATATTCATAAAATCCTCCATAAGGGGAAGCGGCGTCATAAACAGGCTGTGTTGGGTCATAATTAATGGCATTGCCTTCAACACCTTCAGCAAAACGATTTCTCTCATTCGAGTAATTTGCGTTTACCCTAAATTTTAAATGATCCTTAAATAATGATGGACTTAAAGACATACTTACTGTACTTCTGTTAAATGAATTCGTCAATCGTAAACCTTCCTGATAAGTATTTCCAATCGTTAAACGGGATGGAATAGCCTTAAATAAATTACCTCGTATCGATATGTTGTTATCTACGTAATCTGTTCTTCTGTAGATTTCTTTCTGCCAATTTGTGTTAGCAGTACCTAACCCAACAAATGTAGGCGAAGTAGGAATTAAATCTTGATGTTGAGCCACAAGCGCCCTAAACTCATCTGCTCCAAAAACGTCTACAGTTCCTGCTGCCTTACCGGAACCATACATGAAATTATAATCAACAGCTAAAGTTTTGCTTCCTTTTTTAGTTGTAATAAGGATAACACCGTTAGAAGCCCTTGACCCATAAATTGCAGTTGCAGAAGCATCTTTCAATACCGAAATAGATTCCACAGTACTTGGGTTAAGCGAAGCTAAGAACGACGTTGCGCCTGTTCCTGTATTGTTATCCAAAGGCAAACCGTCGATAACAATCAGTGGATCATTTGAAGCAAATAATGATGAACCTCCTCTAATCCGAATAGTGGATCCTGATCCTGGTGAACCTTGAGTGTTAATGGTAACACCGGCAATCCTACCGTTCAATAAATTCTCTGTTGTAACATTGGCACCTTTATTAAAGTCCTTGGCTGCCAATACCGCTACAGAGCCTGTTGCGTCTCTTTTCCTAACAGTACCATACCCCACTTGAACTACCACTTCCTGAAGTTGGCTGGCACTTTCGATCAGGCTGATGTTGACAGATTTCTGCCCTGAAAAACTCACCGTTTGCGATTCATAACCAA
>JAZKCP010000088.1:0-1631 GCA_040388035.1 Bacteroidota bacterium
TTACCATTTATATCAAAAATTGTAAGTTCTTTGATCGCTTCATTTGCCGATGTTACTTTGATTACTTTATCTTTCACAGAAACCATAAGTCCGTTTTCAACATTTTCAAAATCACCTGTTCCAAGTGTTTTGTTCGTGTAACGAAGAACAAAGCGGTCTGTGAAGGTTCCGATTGCAGTGGTAAAGGTATAATTTGCTTTGCTCAGATCCTGAATCTTACCGGTTGTTTTGTCTTCCAGATAAATTGCCTGAGTATTAAAAAAGCCATCAACCTGATCGATAGAGATCGTAAAATCGCCTGCAATGGTAGTCTTATATCCTAAAGTAACCAGATCAGTATCAACAAAAGGCAATCCACGTCCCTGAATTACAAATTTTCTGGTGCCTTCTATACTATAGAAATCAATGTATTTGTTTCCATCAAAAGAAAGACCATCATATCCTCTGTCGTAATCGTTGCTCGCTCCTTCAATGTATCCAACAAGCATTTGCTTGAAAGCACCCTCTTCATTGGTCAGGTTTAACCATACACGGTTTTTTTCTATAGCTGTGGTTTTTGAAGTTTTGCCCGGTTTGAAAAACTGGCCATTTTTATCACCACCAATACGCATTGAGTTGGTAAACTGAATTTGTCCCGGCAAACTAAATCCTGCCATAAAAGACTGCCCGGCTGCTATATAACCCTGTGGCGGAGTATCAATGTTTCCTGGTGCATTATTTCCTGTTTTGGCCGCTTTCATTGTTTTGGTACCTCCACTCAGATTATAACTTGCATAATCATCGGCATTATATCTGTAATAACCTCCAAGTGTTACCGGTGTATTGTGTGTCCAGAAATACAATGTTCCTTGCAACAGGCCTTTATTATTAAGATCGGAAATAAATTTATCGGCATCAATAGCAGACGGATAAGGGTTTCCAATTAAATAGTATTTTCCTGAATTATAGTTTTCACTTGTAATGGTTCCGTTGTTAGGTGTACCTTTAAAAGTAGCAGTATATGCTGTTCTTACTGTATTTGAAGTTCCTTCCGGACCACGGATGATATATCCTTTACCAACAGTCATCACAGTGGTGTTTGCAGTTGCTACCCAGCCTGTACCATCAAATCTAAAATATTTATCACTTTCCGTTAAAGGGGAAACAGCTGCCAGGGTTTGATTTTTAACAGGTGTTGACCAATAAACGTAATCTGCCTGACGGATTGGAAGAGTAGTACGTACATACTCAATATCTCCTGAATTGATGTTTGGGTCTGTGCTTTCCTGTAGTAAACTAGCATTATTATTGAAGGTTAATGTACCTGTACTAGCAACAGTTACTTTATTTTCAACCTTCAAAGTGTTCCCACTTTGAACCAATAAAGAGCCATTACCTATAACACTTAGTGTATTGGCATAGAATTCAAGATTAGTTCCTGAAATAACAGGATTATAAGCTGTACTTGGTATTATAACGCAATCTCCTGATGTTGGCACTTTTTCGTCATCAACCCCAATTGCATCCCAGTTTGGACCATAACTCCAGTCTGTTAGTTGGCTACCTGTGCCTTTTCCTCCCAACCATGTTTTTGTAATTGGTAGTGAAACGGTTAATGGAGATGACATTGTAGTAACACAATCAGAGCTATT
>JAZKCP010000089.1:0-10373 GCA_040388035.1 Bacteroidota bacterium
AGGTTTATTTAAAATTAATAAATGTTAGTTATTTATTATATTCTTTCGATTAAAATCTGTAACGGATACCAAGTGCGATATCGGGACCGAAATTATCGTAATCGTCGAATTCACTTCTGTTATCTCCAAAATATAATTCAGGTCTGAAATCTAAAGATAACTGAATTGGAACTTCTTTAAAATTGTATTCAATACCAATATCTCCTGCAGCCAGCAAGAATGTTCCTCCATCAGGATCCGGATCACCAGGTCCATTATAACTCCAGCTTCCAATACCGGCACCAACACCTGCATACCAATTAAATCCTCCGTCAATGTTCCAAACCCATTGGTAAAGACCTACTAACTTAATGGCATCAACGTTTTTACTGTTTCTCCAACCTAAATCCAATTCCAAACGATTGTTATCTCCCAAACCGCGCTGGTATGAAATCTCGCCACCAAAACCATCGTTGTCTCCAATACGTAAACCTAAGGCGTTCTTAGAAATGTCTTGAGCCTGTGCGCTAAATGCCAATCCAATCAGCATAAAAGCAGATAAAATGATTTTTTTCATTTTCTTATTTTTTAAAATTAGTTAGATACAAAGTTCACATAAATCGTGAAGCCCTGCTTATATAATATGGCGAATTTATTATATAATTTCTGACTAAACTAATCGTCAGCGATTTTTTTTGGCGAAATAATTACTATATCTCAGTGAATAATAAAATCTTCACTTTTAAATAATAATCTTTTACACTTTTAAACTTTACGCTATATTTGTTTAAAACAATATAAGATGGCCGGAAATAGCTACGGAACACTTTTTAAGCTCACTACTTTTGGTGAATCGCATGGAGAAGCTTTAGGCGGAATTATTGACGGTTGTCCAGCAGGAATCGAACTCGATTTGAATGCTATTCAAAATGAGATGCAGCGCAGGAAACCAGGTCAGTCTTCGATTGTTACACAAAGAAAAGAAGAAGATGAAGTGCAATTGCTTTCAGGGATTTTTGAAGGCAAAACTACCGGGACACCAATTGGTTTTATTATTCCGAATACTAATCAGAAATCAGAAGACTATTCGCATATTAAAGATAGTTATCGTCCAAGCCATGCCGACTATGTTTATGAAAAAAAATATGGCATTCGCGATTATCGTGGTGGCGGAAGAAGTTCGGCACGCGAAACAGCTTGCAGGGTTGTCGCGGGAGCAATTGCTAAACAAGTCTTAGCGGGTATTAAAATCAATGCTTTTGTTTCTTCTGTAGGCGAAATATTTATAGACAAACCGTATCAGGAATTAGATTTCTCTTTAACGGAAACCAATGCAGTTCGCTGTCCCGATTTTACTACAGCTGAAAAAATGGAAAACCTTATCAAGGAAATTCGCAAGGAAGGCGATACAGTTGGCGGAACCATAACCTGTGTTTTACAGAATGTCCCAATTGGATTAGGAGAACCTGTTTTTGATAAACTTCATGCCGAATTAGGAAAAGCAATGCTTTCTATCAATGCGGTGAAAGGATTTGAATTTGGCAGCGGATTTTGTGGCGCTAAAATGAGAGGAAGCGAACACAACGATTTATATAACGAAGATGGAACTACCAAAACCAACCTTTCAGGTGGAATTCAAGGTGGAATTTCTAATGGTATGGATATTTATTTCAGGGTAGCTTTCAAACCTGTTGCTACGTTAATCCAAATGCAGGAAGTGCTGACTAATGAAAATATGCTGGTTGAACAACTAGGTAAAGGAAGGCATGATCCCTGTGTAGTGCCCCGTGCAGTTCCTATAGTAGAAGCTATGGCCGCTATAGTCCTGGCCGATTTTTATCTATTAAACAAAACCTACCAAAAATAAACTTCAAAATGATGAATAAAAAGAAAGCATTCTTTTCCAATCTTACTGTCCAAATTCTTGTCGCAATGATTGCTGGTGGACTTTTAGGCACATTCATTCATTATAATTATCCAGAAGATATCGCCAAGGATTTCAGTGGATACATAAAAATGCTGGCTACTATTTTCATTCGATTGGTACAAATGATAATTTCTCCTTTAGTATTTACGACACTTGTTGTCGGGATTGCTAAACTGGGAGATATAAAGGCAGTTGGAAGAATAGGTGGAAAAGCCTTAGCTTGGTTTTTTACTGCTTCATTTATATCGTTATTAATCGGAATGTTCTGGGTGAATACTTTACAACCGGGAATTGGATTGAACTTAGGAAATGTGGACATGTCAACGGCAACCGAAGTTGTAGAAAAGACAGATGGTTTTTCAGCTCAGAATTTTATTGAACATATTATTCCGAAAAGTATAGTTGAAGCTATGGCAACGAATGAAATACTGCAAATCGTAATTTTTTCTATTTTCTTTGGATTGGCTGCGGCTTCAATAGGAGATCATGCTAAACCTGTTGTAAGCGCTTTGGACAAAACTTCACATATCATTCTTAAAATGGTGAATTATGTAATGAAGTTTGCTCCAATTGGCGTTTTTGGGGCTATTGCCGGTGTTTTTGCTATTCGGGACTTAAATGAATTGCTTCTTACTTACGCGAAATTCTTTGGTTCTTTTATGGTTGGAATTTCGACGCTTTGGTTTGTACTGTTATTGGTTGGTTATATTTTTTTAAAGACCAGAATGACAACTTTGTTAAAACATATTATGAGTCCGTTGATTATTGCCTTCGGAACGACAAGTTCTGAAGCAGTTTTTCCAAAATTAACTGAAGAATTGGAAAAATTTGGAGTAAAAGACAGAATAGTTTCCTTCATGTTGCCATTAGGTTACTCATTCAATCTTGACGGCAGCATGATGTATATGACATTCGCCAGTATTTTTATAGCTCAGGCCTATGGTGTCACACTGGATTTTGGCACCCAAATGACAATGCTTTTAGTCTTAATGCTTACTAGTAAAGGAATTGCGGGCGTTCCGAGAGCAAGCTTGGTTGTAGTCGCTGCCACTTGCGGAATGTTTAAAATACCGATTGAAGGTATCGCATTAATACTTCCCATCGACCATTTTTGCGACATGTTTAGGAGTGCTACTAATGTGCTGGGAAATGCTTTGGCAACATCAGTTGTAGGTAAATGGGAAAAAGATAGTTAAAAAATTATTATATTAGAAATTCTTTATTAAATTTGTGTCTTAAACTTAAAAACTATTCTTATGAAAAGATTATTACTTTTTTCTTTCCTTGTATTAGGAATTTCAAATTCTTCAGCGCAGTTAACATGTGCGACGGCTGAAGAAATCATGGGTGACGGGTTAATTACCGTACCTACAATTACAGGAACTTATGTTGGAACCTGTGCTCCAAATGGTAATGGCACTGGTCAAAATGCTATTTGGTATTCTTACACTGCTACTGCAGACGGTGAAGTTACACTAAATTCAGATTTACTTCAGAATGATGGTGCTACTAACAGTGATGATACAAGAGTATCTGTATTCTCAGGAACTTGTACAACTTTGGCTTGTTATGCTGGTGCAGATGATGTATCTGATACCAATTATTTAACTACTGTAACTTTTCCGGTTCAATCAGGTGTTACTTATTTAATCCAATGGGATGACAGATGGACAGACAAAACTTTTGATTTTGAATTCACTTTCGCTGTTGTAGATTGTGTTGGTGTTAATGCTGCGGGAGTTACTGCCCCAACGAATATTACTACTGATTCTGCTCAATTAAACTTTGCTGTAGGTATTGGAAATCCTGCAAGTTATGATATCGAGTACGGTGTAGCTGGTTTTGTTCCGGGTACTGGTACTGTGGTTAATACTACTACAAATTCGGTAACTATCAGCGGATTAACGCCTTCAGTTACCTACGAATATTATTTAAGAAATAACTGTGGGGCTTCACAAAGTACATATGCTGGTCCTTTTTACCTTTATTTGGCTGAAACATTACCTTACTCAAACAATTTTGATAATGTCGATGATTACGCAGATGGTTTCACTCAAACTGGCGGATGGGGATTAGGTAATACTGCTGGTGCTGCACAAAGTGGGCTTATCTACTTCTTTAGTAATTCAAGTACTACTGCTGCGACTAACGCTTACTTATACACCAAAGCAATTTCGCTTGTAGCTAACGAACAAGTAACCTTAACATTCTATACTAGAGCGGGTACTGCTGCCGGTTCTGCTATGACATTAAAAGTGTATGTTAATTCAACACCAAGCCCACTTGGTGCTGCTCAATTAGGTACCGACATAACAGTGTCCGGAATCACGTATACGCTACAAACAAGAACTTTTACAGCTCCTACAGCTGGTACTTATTACTTTATGTTTAACAATGCTACTGGGATAGTTGCTACTGCAACCAGTTTGCGTCTTGATACTGTATCAATGACGTCTGTACTGGGAACAAACGATTTCTTATCTTCTAAATTCTCAGTTTTTCCTAATCCGGTAAATAATGTTATCAACTTCTCTAACGATCAAAATGCAGTAGTTAGCACAGTTGAAATGAGTGACTTAAATGGAAGAACAATTAAATCAATGAAAGTTAATGCTACTGAAGGTCAAATTTCAGTTAGCGATTTAGCGACAGGAATGTACATGATGAAAATCACTACTGACCAAGGAGTTGCTGTTAAGAAAATTATCAAGGAATAATTTTTAAAACAATATATAAGAAAGCCATCAGTAATGATGGCTTTTTTTATGCTAAAAATTTAGATTGCAGTTCGGGAGTAGGTATCATGCAGCTTTCTTTTTTCCCAAACCATGCGTATCTTTTTTTTGCTACGTAATCGTAAATGCAATCCAGGATGGATTTTGGAAGAATAGAAAATACCAGTAAAACTTTATACATTCCGGTAGTTTCCTTTATAATTTTAAAAGCCACGTCTGACTTGTAATAATAAGCCTTTCCTGGTTCATACAGAATAGTGCTGTCAATGTTTGAGGCACCCAAATGGCTGACGATTTTTTGTCCCAGTTCTGATTGAAGCGGAACAAACCTGAAAATATCTTTTTTATCGTGCTGAATCACAAATTGAACAGCTGAGTCACAAAGATTGCAAACTCCATCAAAAAGAATTATTTTTTTATCTTTTGGTAATTCTGAAATTTCCATTTTTTATTATTTTGCCTGAACGTACTCAAGTTCTTCCAGGCTTACCTTAGAAGTAAAAACGCCATAATTTACGATAGCTTTATTTTTTTCAATCTTATCAATAGTTCCAATTGATTTGCCTTCAACCATTCGGACTCGGTCGCCAACTTTAAGTGCAACTTTAGGTTTTTCAACAGGAATAGCTTTTAGTTTTTTTTCTTTCTTCTCAGCGCGAATTTCTTCCACTTTTATTTTAACCTCTTCGACTACTGCTTTTTGAATAATTTCTTTTTCTTTTTTCTCTTTTACGGTGGCTTTTTTTCTTTTGGAGTTCTCTATTTCTACCATTTTTAAGAACTCACCAATCAAAACCTTTTTGTCTTTATTATTAAAATACTTTTCCGATATATCATCAACTTTCTGACCCATGTATATCAAACGCTGATTGGCATCATATAATTCCTGATAACGCTCTAATTTCTCTTTTATCTTAGAATTAATGCTCTCCATTTTTTTTCCTTCTTCACGTGCCTTGGTTTCTTCTTCTTTCAAATTTAGCGAAGTTTTCTCCAACTTTGAGCGCTCTTTTTGAAGTGTGGCGATAGTTTTGTCAAATCGCACTTTTCCGCCTTCAATTTTCTTTTTGGCGCGATTGATAAGACCAAAAGGGATTCCGTTTTTCTGTGCAACTTCAAAGGTGAAAGAACTTCCGGCCTGACCCAAAATCAATTTGTACATAGGCTCTAAAGATTTCTCATCAAAAAGCATATTCGCATTGGAAGCAAAGGGCAGTTCGTTGGCAAGGATTTTTAAATTGGAATAATGAGTTGTTATTATACCAAAGGCTTCCCTATGATAAAATTCCTCAAGAAATATCTCGGCCAAAGCACCTCCTAATTCCGGGTCAGAACCAGTTCCGAATTCATCAATCAAAAACAAAGTCTTGCCGTTGCATTTCTTCAGGAAATAATTCATGTTTTTCAAGCGATAACTATAGGTGCTCAGGTGATTTTCTATTGATTGATTGTCACCAATATCAGTCAGGATTCTATCAAACAAAAATGTTTTGCTGCGTTCATGAACCGGAATCAGGATTCCGCATTGCAGCATTAACTGTAGCAGCCCAACGGTTTTTAGTGAAATGGTTTTCCCACCGGCATTCGGCCCCGAAATAACAATAATCCTATTTTCATTACTTAATTCAATGGTTTGCGGAAATGTTTTTTGTTTCTTTTCTAAATTGTTTAAAAACAAAATCGGGTGAAAGGCATCTCTGAAATATAATTGCTTTTCAGTGGCTATTGTTGGTAAAATTCCGTTGATTTTATGTGCGTACTTGGCTTTTGCCGAAATAACATCAATATCGCTGAGAAACTCCTGATATTGTTTTAATAGTTCTAAAAATGGTCTAATATCGTTAGACAATTTTTTCAGTATTCTGGTGATTTCTTCGCGTTCTTCATATTCCAGATTGCTTAATTCCCTTGAATAGCGAAGTGTGGCTTCAGGCTCTATATAGGCGATGCTTCCGGTTTTAGAACTCCCCAAAATGGAGCCTTTCACTTTTCGGCGATACATCGCTAAAACTGCTAAAACCCTGCGGTTTTGAACAAAACTTTCCTTGATTTCATCTAAGTAACCCAACGAATTGTATTGCGTCATTGCTTGACCAAAGCTCTGATTTACTTTGCCACGAACCAAGTTCATATCTCTTCGAATACCTGTTAATTCAACAGAAGCATTGTCTTTGATTTCGCCATATTTATCAACCACTTCATCAATTTTTTGAATAATGAATTTGGTGTATTCTACTTGAGCCGCTTTATCATTTAGTTTTGGGTAATAGTCATCGAACTTTTTAAAGAACAATAATAATACATTTACTGTTTCTGATAGCGTGGCTATTTTTCTGAAGCTGCCAACCTCGAGAAAGCTGTCTTCAATAGCAAGGAATTTTAAGTCATTAGTCAGATTGTCGAATCCGTGATTGGGAATCGCATTATTATTGGAAAAAGAAGACAGATATTCAGATGTTTGCAACAAGGCATCCATCAAGGTTTCCTTATCCTTAAAAGGAACGATCTCGAGTGCTTTCTGCTTTCCGATTTCAGTATTGCATCTTTCTGAAATGGTTTGCAAAACCGTGTCAAATTCTAAATCCTGTAATGTTTTATCGGTGATTGATATCATAAATATTGTAAAGTGTATTTCATCTGTTCGCCATAAAAATGGCTCGGGTCAAAGTTACAAAGTTTTAAAGTACATATATTTGTAAAAAAAATTAATGTTAGTCAAAATTCATCCATCCTGGCAAGTGGAACTCGAAGAGGAGATTGAAAAACCTTATTTTCAAAACCTGATTTCGTTTGTCAAAAACGAATATGCTGCCAAAACCTGTTTTCCAAAAGGAAACGAAATCTTTGCTGCTTTTGACCATTGCCCGTTTAATAGAGTTAAGGTTGTCATCATCGGCCAAGATCCATATCATGGATATGGTCAGGCGAATGGATTGTGTTTTTCAGTGAATGATGGTATTGCTCTTCCGCCATCATTAATCAATATTTTTAAGGAAATCCAAACCGATTTGCAAATCCCTTTTCCAAAATCAGGAAACCTTGAACGATGGGCAGACCAAGGTGTTTTGTTACTTAATGCGACATTAACGGTTAGGGAAAGCGAAGCTGGAAGCCATCAGAACAAAGGTTGGGAAACGTTTACTGATGCTGTAATCCAAAAAATATCAGATGACAAAGAAAACGTTGTATTCCTGCTTTGGGGCGGATTTGCCAAAAAGAAAGGCGCCAGGATTGACCGAACAAAACATCATGTCCTGGAAACCGGGCATCCATCTCCATTGAGTGCCAATCGCGGATTGTGGTTTGGAAATAAACATTTCAGCCAGACGAATGTTTACCTGGAAAGTTTAGGAAAAGAACCGATAAAATGGTAATTTAATTTACTGTGAAGTTATAATATCCACCTGCATCTAATCCTGTAACTTCAGAATTGATATTTAAGATTAAGCGCGTAGCCGGACTTAAAGAACGCAATTCAACGCTGTTCAGGGAATCACTGTTATATCCAAAACTCATACGATAGGTTCCGGCAGACAATAATGGAAATCCGACACGGTATTCATAAGTTTCGTCGGTAGGGTTGTAGATGCAAATTCCGTAAACATAAGAACCATTTTGAGCCTCGCCTTTTAAAACATCCAGCTGGCTATCGTCCACTGTTACTACTTCCCAGGTTGTCGCATTTATTTGTTTTTCTATTACATACGAAAAAGCAAATTCAGTAGCGCCGGTGGTGTGAAAAGCATCTACGGTTCTTACGCCATCAGGCAAATACCTGGAAAAATCAGCGCTCACATATAGTTTTTCTCCAACGGAATAGGTTGATGAATGTGGATCAATAGTTACCAAATTCGGTATATCTATAAATACATTGTTATAAAAACCGTCATCATCAGTATCGCAATTTGAAACTAAAACCGCAACGGTCATTAGCAGTATATGTTGTATTTTTTTCATCTTATTTTTATTAAAATCTATACCCTAAATTTAAACCAACTCTTGAAATCACATCCGGGCTTTTCTCTTTATTGGTAAGGTTTGAACCAAAGCCGACGATGAATTCTAAGGCAATACTATTGTTGAAATACATTTTGTAACCCAAACTACCACCTAAACCTATATCAGTATATTTTGATTTTTTGGTTGTGTAATAATCTATGTTGTTTTCATCTGTCAAAAGGATAATTTCCTTGAAATCGCCGCCATTATAAGAACCGAAAACTTCCGCAAAGTAATACCTTGATTTACTTTTTGAAAGCGCATATCTCAAATAAGGATTGAACTCAAACTTAGGTACATTGTTTCTGTATCCATTATCGAAATCTTCATTTAACTTTTTGCTATTGGAAAAGTTTACATTAAAACCGGTAGACCAATCTTTTCCAAAAAAACGCTCGTAACTGAAACTTGCTTTTGTATAAACGATGGCAGACAAGACATCCACTCGAAGCTCATTCTTTTTATTGGCAAGCACAGTGTTTTCTCCACCATCTTGCCCGTATAATGCCAGAGGCAATAGGAAAAATAGACAAATAAGTTTTTTCATTATCGTTTGCTTTATTTGAAAACGAAGATAGAAATAAATTATGAGTTATGAATTATAAGTTATGAGTTTCAAATAATTGAATAACCAAATTAATCTAGTGTCAATGCTCCGAGGATCTCTTCATTCATAAATGGCCCGCCAGGATATTTCGCAGTATAATCAAGGTTAAGCCAAATATTCCCTCGTTCGTCAATATGGTAATTAAGAGGCTTGCCTTTGCTTTCCATTGTAAAAAGCACTTTTTTGATGGCATAATTAATATGTTCCAAATCTTTTTTATTTCCAATCAGCAATTCAGGATAAATATGTCCTTTGGTATGAATCAAACGCATAGTGCCGCCAATAGATTTAATACAGGCAGCCATAAATACCGAATGGTCATCGCAGTCTCCGGAAAGATACTGTACAGATTCGGTTGCTTTGGCGATATAATCGCGGCCTTTGGGATCGCTTATATAATACCAACGACTGTTTATTTCCTTAAAAATAGCAAACGACTGAATGACAGTAAAATAGTCATTATATCCTTTTACATCTTTAAAATGCTTATCGATAGCCTTGATAGCGAAGGTTCTGATTTTAGGATTTTGATATTCTACAGCGTCTAAGATCTTTGATTTGTTTGGAAAAGGCAGCAGTTTGGTAATAATAATATCCTGCGGATACGGATCATCATTCATGGTATACATCATCGAACGATAATCTTCAAATACGGTTTGAAAACTATAGCTTCCTGAAAGTGTTCCAACAATAAGAAATAGAAGGTACAATATCACTGAAATCAACGTTACTCTTCTCATCAGTCTAAGGATAAACTGTATTGCTGCAAGAATAAGAATGAATAAAAGTATCCTGTCAACGTGATTTGCCCATTCGAGGGTAATAAGATTGTGATGTGCAATAATAAAAACAGGAATCGTAATCAGGATATTTAAGATAAAAATGATAATCATGTCCCATGGACTTTTTATCCTGAATTTTTCTTTAAGTTGCTGATAAGTAAGACTTCCAAATTTTATCATATTGCTAATGGCAAAAGCTAAACGGCTTTCACTATTTCAACAAAAGTACCTTTTTTATCGATAATTTTCAGGTCAAACAATTGATTTTGGATATTGTTTAACACTTTTTCCCCTAAAGGTTTTTGTGACCATTTGGTAAGCGATAACCATTCCTGAATATCCTC
>JAZKCP010000090.1:0-20511 GCA_040388035.1 Bacteroidota bacterium
CATTGGCATGTAAAACACCACCAGCTATTGCCAAAGAAAACCTAAAGATAATCTACTTTAATCTAGCCGACAATTATTTTACGATGCTTCGTTATGACGAAGCATATCACTATGCCTTAAAAGCTAAGCCACTACTTGTTGACGAGCTGATGATCATAGACAATACTTCTATATTGGGTTATTGCTTGTACCTCAAAAAAAACTATGCTGAAAGCTTGAAAGAGTATGAGTTTGCTAATGCCCTCAATAAAAAACACCATACCGGCTGCAAAGCTTCTGAGTTATTGTATAAAATAGCCAAAATTAACGACAAGTTAGGCTATCACGATAAAGCCGTGTCTATAGTGGACAATGCCATCACAATGTCGGATTCCTGTGGCCAGATAGTCAACTCGATAAACGGGAGGCTTTCAAAACATGATATACTCAGGTCCAATCACAAATACAGAGAGGCTACGGAATTGATGGATTCCATCAGGAAGATGGAAAACGATTTTGCTTTTAATGAGCGCAACCAGAAAATGGATGCGCTTGAAGCTCAATATAAAGACAAACTTAAAACACAGGAAAATGCCTCATTGGTCTTGATTAATAAAAAGAATAGTAAAGTCATTAGCCAACAAAAAATAATTTTGTTGATTTCGGTTTTGACTCTTTTAATCTTTTTGGCATTGGTTTTTTACCTTTTCAAATTTTCAAAAAAACAAAAGTTTACCAATCTGGAATTGGAGAAGCAAAAAACACAAATTGAAAGCAACAATAAAGAATTAGTGCGGTTCAATATTTTGCACCAAAAAATATTTTCAGTAATCTCACATGATTTTAAAGGACCAATAACTACTTTAAAACTTTTGCTTTCGAATAAAGAAATAGAAAAATCAGAGAATCCAATGATTGCAGCCTATATAAAAGATGTCGGTTTACAACTTGAACAATCGGATGATGTACTCGAAAGTTTATTGGATTGGGCCAAAACTGAACTAAATATCAATGTAACCAATACGGTTGAAATTAAGCTCAAAAGCTTAGTAAACGAAATAATCAAACAGTCAGAAACTAAAGCAAAGGAAAAAAATATCACCATTCGCAATGATATTGCCGAGGAAGATGTTGTTGTGTTTTCTTCCGAAGTTTTAAAAATTGTACTGAGAAATATAATCAACAATGCGTTGAAGTTTTCTAATGCCAACGGAAGCATTGAAATCTATTGTTTGGAAAACAGTATCAAAGTGAGAGACTATGGTGGCGGTATTCCGGAAAAAAAAATAACAAAATTATTTCATCAGGTAATCAATCCGGGATTGGGAACCAATCAGGAATCAGGTTTTGGACTTGGCTTGTATCTTTCCTATGAATTAATGCAAAAATACAAAGGAACTATTTCGGTAGAAAATCACGAACTTGGCGGTTGCACTTTTTCTATAGTTTTTCCTTAATTGGGAAAACCGCTATCGTTTTATTACAAATAAAAAATCACTTTTGTGACATGATTAAAGTAGCCATTTTTGAAGATCATCCTGTAGTATTGAGAAGTTTAATCAGCTTTCTGAACGAACAACAAACTATTGAGGTGGTATTTGCTGCCAAAACCAAAGTTGAACTTCATGAAAAACTTGCTGATAGGCCACAGATAGATGTCTTTATAGTCGATTTATTGGGTATAGATATCAAAGGTTTGGAAATCTATGAGTTCTTGTGCAAAAGTTATACTGACAGTAAAGTGATTTCGTTTACTTCCTTGTCAAGCGCTGTTTTGGTAGATAACTTACTAGCGGTTGGCGTAAAAGGATATGTCAATAAAAATCAGGATTTGGAAGATTTAGTCGAAGCCGTACAGTTGGTTCATGACGGACAGATATCACTACCGGATGATTATAGTTTTATGATAAAGAAGACACAGCTTCCTAAGCAAAACTCATTAAGCGAACGCGAAATAGAAATTGTCCAACTTATAGCCCGCGAATTTACGACCAGTGATATTGCTGATCAACTCAGCATCTCAATTAATACCGTTGAAAATCATCGCAAAAGCATCTTCATCAAACTCGATGTTAAAAATGTAGCAGGCATGATTAGGGAAGTAGCCAAACTTGGTTATTTACCCAATCTCTAATCTACAATCCTTTTTCTTTTTTAATTAAATGATGTCTTTTCCGAAACTAAAGCGGTAGATTATCTGTTTTACCTGTTACTCACCAGTATTCAGGGAAAACCGCTATAGGAATTCCTTTTGACTATAGATACTTTTAACCGTTTTTAATAGAATAGAACACTGTCAAAACCAATAAAACCAACGAAACAAAATTACAATCATGAAAAAAATTACTTTATTTCTTGCCCCGATTGTCTGTTTATTATTTTGCGCAACAACGTTAGCCGCTGAAAAATTTACCGATTGCGTACCAGCAGATCAGCCTGTGGTAAGCACTTCATCGCTTACTAACTGTAGCATCCAAACGAGCACGCTGAGTATCACTTCAGGAAATCTGAATGATTCGGCCAACTGGGTATGGTATGCCGGTAGTTGTGAAGGCCCTACTATTGGCACGGGAACTTCCATACAGGTCGTTCCTTTTGTAACAACAACCTATTATGTTAGGGGAGAAGGAGGGTGTGCAACACTAGGAAGCTGTGTCAGTATCACGATAACCGTTATGTCTTTGTATTCGAGCGCCCAACCTTTTGCGCTCAATGGCTCGGCAGCTGCCAACGGCGATAATTGCTATTTGCTTACCTCTGATGTAGATGGATATCAAAAGGCCAGTGCCTGGTATCCGTCACAGATTGACTTAAGTAATGATTTTGATTTACGTTTTACCATAAACCAATGTGGTAGTGCTGACGGAATGATGTTTGTTATGCAGAATTCCGGCACAAATGGGCTGGGAGAAGCAGGAAGTGATTTAGGTTATTATACGATCGGATACTCCACAAGTTTTCCTCATTCATTAGGCGTTGAATTCGATATTTATAGCAGTGGTATGGAAACTTATTATGATAGTAATAACACACATATCAGCGTGGTAAAAGATGGCAATCCACAACCCGTGGCACCAATATACGATGTAGAATTAATTCGCTGTGAAAATGTCCCTGTTCGCTTTACCTGGAATCATATTACCCATTTATTTTCTATATACTATGACAGTACTTTGGTCACAAGCTATACAGCCGATTTGGTGAACACCATTTTTAACGGCAATTCCAAAGTGTATATGGGCTTTACAGGAGGTACCGGAGGGTTGAATGCAAACCAGTCTTTTTGTGTGGACAGCCTGATTTACAATCAAAACCTCAATTTAATTACCGATATTACAACCCCTCCATGTGGAAGTGCCATTATCGGTTCCAATGCTTCGGCTACTGCCAACTACTTTTGGAGTACAGGAGCCACTACACCGACTATAACAGTAACCGAACCGGGAACCTATAGCCTGACGGTTTCCAACAACAATGGTTGTTCGGATACGGCTTTTATAACTGTAACTGCTCTCCGTTCTGCACCAAGCATATCATATAGCGGTGTAGCGAGTGTTTACACCGTTGAGGATAATATTACGCTGTCACCTTCAACTGTAGGTAATCAATCGACGTCCTATAGTATCAATCCGGCACTGCCATCAGGACTGAATTTTGATACCACTTCGGGCGTTATATCCGGGCAGCCTTACAAGGCTTCATTAACCGAATACACCATTACTGCCTCTAACGGTTGTGGCAGCGTTACTACAACTATTAGCTTTGCTGTGGAATGTACTCCTGGTACAACACCAAGTGTATCTATATCGGTAGGCGGGGCCAACAATGCCCTTTGCCAGGGGAATAGTGTTATACTGACTGCAACAACCGGCAACTCCTTTCTTTGGTCAACAGGGCAGACAACTTCAAACATCACCGTTACTACTTCAGGAATTTATACTTTAGAAAGAACTAACACCCTTAATGGCTGCAAAGGAGTAGCAGTACCTAGAACTATTGTATTTAACACCCCACCCAATATTACGTATCCCAACTTCAATAGCGTATATCCAATAGATTTGCTGATAACCGCCACGCCACAAAATGCAGGCGGTTACCCATCAAAAACGGTTTTGAGCACCACTGTACCCGATTCGTCTTCTTACGTTTATTCAATGGTTGCAGATAGCAGTGGCAATATCTATTATGGTGATGTTATAAATGGGAATATCAAAAAACTGGCCCCCGATGGTGTCATTACCGCCTACGGTGGTGAAGGGGATTTTATTACCCCAAATGCCTTGACTATTGATGCGGCAGGAAATGTTTATGTTATTGATAACGAACTTGGTACAATCAAAAAAATAACTCCTGATGGTACGGTGACGACCTTATATAGTGATTTAGGAAATTGTGTAGGTATTGCAAGGGATGTTGAGGGCAATTTATATTATTCAACAGCCGGTCCTAATGCTATTCGCAAGATTGCAGTAGATGGTACTAATACTCTTTTGCTCTCTGCTACGATTTCGTATTCAATGTATATTGACAGCTCGGGTAATCTTATCTATATGGATTTACAAGACAGAAGTTTAAGAAAATTGACCCCTAATGGCGTCCTGACTGTATTGGCAAGTGGCTTTAAATCTTCAACGATTGGAATCGCGCCAGATAGCCATGGCAACATTTATGTGGCAACCGGTATTGGGTCCCCATACTTTATTAAAAAGGTTTCTCCTGATGGTGCTGTTTCCACAGTATGCCCAGTTACAAGCATACACAGAGGTATTGTGTTGGATGCCTCCAATAATTTATACACCTGTAGAACAAGCGACAGCACTATCTTAAAAATGGCTTTGAGCCCTAATTACAGCATTACTCCGGCCTTACCGGCAGGAATGGTCTTTGACGGTGAAACGGGAGCGATATCCGGGGCAGCAACAGTTGAAACACCATTAACTACCTATACTATTGCTGCGCAAAATTCTTGTGGGAGTAACAATGCTACAGTTAGTTTTGCCACTAAAGCATGCCCGATTATTGATTCCATACAGGCTAAGGTGTTTATATGTGGTGTTGCCGGGTCAACAAGTTCTGTAAGTGTAGGAACATCGGGAGCCAGTGGTACTTATACATGGCAGTACAGAGTGCCTACCAAGACTAATCCAAACCCAACCTGGATTACAATTACTTCCGCTCATTCGGCAGTGTATTCCAATTACAATACAGGGACATTAGGTATTACCAGAACTACCAGTTTACCGGCAGTAGGTACACAGTACCGCGTATTGGTTAATGGCGCTGCAGATTGTCCTCAGTCGACTTCAGATATTGCGTCTTTAACCGTGATAACTGCAACCAAAGCCGGAACAATTTCCGTACCTTCAACAACAGTATGTTTGGGAGGAGATCTTACTTTTACGGTTACAAATCCGGTAGGAACATCTTTGCAATGGCAGTCGTCTCCGTTTTCGAGCAGTACTGCTCCGGGCACTTTTACTGATATTCCTGGAGCTATTGATTTTACATATACACTAACCAACGCTCAGTTGAACAGCGACCGTTCCTATAGAGTGGTTGTAACCAATGCGTGCAACGGAACCACAGCCACTTCATCCACTAAAACAATTACGGTAAATCCACCATCAGTAGCAGGAACCGTAACCGGAGGTGGAGTAGTTTGTACTGGTGGTTCAGGGACTTTGAAAGTAGCAGGCTATAGGGGTAAAATTCAATGGGAGTATTCTGCCGATGGTGTTAGCTATGCTAATGCTCCAAAAACATTGGATGGACAAACTATTCCTTTTGGAACTACTTCTACGAACAGTACAGCGGTAACTTATTTAGTAACTACAATTACATCCGATTTGTATTTCAGAGCCAAAGTGACCAATGGAGCTTGTTCTTCGGTTTACACAACACCTGTACAGTTTATTATTAAAGCACAGGCTGAAGTAGGAACAATAGCAGCGGCTGAGACAACAGTATGCTCAGGGACGGGAACTACTTTAACTTTGTCGGAAGCTACAGGATATATTACCTGGCAAAAATCAGTCAACTACACATTGGCAACGCCAACCTGGACCAATACAACCAATCACAGCTTGTCTTATCCAACGGGAAATCTAAGCTATAATACAGCATTCAGAGCTATGGTCACTATTGGAAGTTGCTCAACAGTCTACAGCAATGTTGCTTATGTGTATTTGGTGCCAAAACCACTAGCCAAAACCATTACGGCAAATATAACTATACCTTCAGGTAAAACTGTGTTAAATGCAATGTGCACTGATGATGTGCCAAAAATATTGACTATAGGTGGAGGTTATGTTGGTAATATCCAATGGGAACGGTCGGCAATTTCAACTACAACTGGCTTTTCAGTTATTGAAGGTGCAACTTCATCAAGTTATACTATCACCAATCCTTTTGTTGGCGCAAACTATTACCGTGCTAGATTTACAAATAGTTGTGGAGTAGCGGTAGTTGGAGCAGCAGTTACAGTATACTACAAAGATTGTGGAAATACTGAAGGCGGTGAAATAGTAAAAGCAGCCCGTCCTGCATTTCATGTAACTGCTTATCCTAACCCTTACTCAGAGAATTTCAACTTGGAATTATCTACTTCAAGCGTCGATGAAGTAGGAATTAGAGTTTACGATATGGCAGGGAAAATGATTTACAAATATGAAGTTAGGCCAAGAGACATGGCTGACATTCAGATAGGCGAGGGTTACCCATCAGGGATTTATAACGTAGTTATAACACAGGGAGATGAAATTAAAACACTCCGTTTGATAAAACGCTAAATAGAATTACCTTAATAATGCAAAAGAACCTGATGATATTCATCAGGTTCTTTTTGCATTATCTATCGACGAACGTCACACCTATTGTGCTTTAAAGAGTTTTTTTTCCGTTAAACGATTTTTAGATAATTACTAAATTATTCTTAATAGTTTTGAGATAGAATTCAAATGCCACTTACTTCTACATTATGAAGAATATATTCAGCCCAGTATACAGACAAGATTATTTATTAGGTTTTTCAAAAGGACAAAATCCTTATTTGAATATCGAAGAAAATCAAAATGACGCTTATGTTTTCGGGTTTAATCAGGGAAGATTAGATTACGAAAGAATGAATGGAAAAGTTGCTTATGGCATTCCAAAGTTGATCGTTACCAATAAGGTTTTAGAAGATTTTCTTTTAGCAGGTATGCTCGGAATAAGTATAAATGATGACGATTACACTGCTTTTCAGATTGATGTTATTTCCAAATGGTATCAAAGCGGAATCGAAAAGTACAATCCCGATCAAAGCAGCTATCTTTTGGGAATACTGGAAGAAAATGGTATTGATATAATCTAATTTATTCCAGCATCAATTGCATAATCACGCTGTGCAGCCATCGGTCAAATTTAAAACCGCTCTCTTTTATAATTCCTACTGTAGTAAACCCAAACTGTTCGTGGAAAGAAATGCTGCTTGTATTTTCAGCATCTATTACTCCAATCATGGTATGCAATTTTTGCATTTTGGCTAAATCAATCAAGCTTTGCAGAATCACTTTTCCAACACCTTTCCCGTGCTCATTTGGTGTTACATAAACCGAATGCTCGACTGTAAACTTATAAGCTTCGCGAAAACGAAATTCACTATAATACCCAAAGCCAACTACATATTCGTCAATTGTTGCAACAATAACTTGGAATCCTTTCGCTAGTTTTTCCTCAAAAATAGCTTGTTGCTGTTCTGTTGTTCGCAATTCGTACTCATATAAAGCAGTAGAATTTACAATATAATAATTGAGAATGGCTACAATAGCTTCAGCATCATAATTTTGATAAGGCCTTATTTTAATTTCCATAAATAAAAAATAGTCGTAAAAGTAAGAAAACAAATTACAGTATTGAAAAAGGGATACAATTTGTATCTTTGTTTCCATTAAAAATTAACAATGATTTATCCTAAAATACCTTTAGCGCAAAGCATTATTGAGATATGCGATGCCAAAGGAGTTCATGATATTATTATTTCCCCAGGTTCAAGAAACGCACCGTTAACAATAGGGTTTACCAACAATCCAAAATTTCGCTGCTATAGTATTGCAGATGAGCGTTGTGCTGCTTTTTTTGCTTTGGGCATTGCACAGCAAACCAGAAAACCGGTTGCCGTGGTTTGTACTTCAGGCTCGGC
Organism: Bacteroidota bacterium; assembly: GCA_040388035.1. Lineage (GTDB taxonomy): Bacteria > Bacteroidota > Bacteroidia > Flavobacteriales > Flavobacteriaceae > Flavobacterium. Next base: position 8,159 of record JAZKCP010000090.1, read on the forward strand.
ATTGCTGAATTATTATCCGGCTCTTGCCGAAGCTTTTTATAGCCAGATTCCGTTTATCGTTATTTCAGCAGACAGGCCTTTTGATAAAATTGATATCGGTGATGGTCAGACCATTCGTCAGGAAAATGTATTTATCAATCATTCGCTATACAATGCCAATCTAACGGAGGAAGCTTCAGAAGAGAATGATGTATTTGTCAACGAAGCCATTAATGTTGCCATTGCCAGAAAAGGACCGGTGCATATCAATGTGCCATTTGAAGAGCCGTTATATGAAACCACCAATAAACTTTCAGTGGATTTTAATATAACCGGTTTGGTTATTCCACACAGGCTAGTTGATGTTGATGATATCATTGCTTTTTCTACGCTTTGGAATCACAGTAAAAAGATTTTAATTTTAGTTGGAGAATGTCAACCGAATTCCATCGAGCAAAAATGGCTGGACAAGTTAGCCGCTATTCCGTCGGTTGTGGTAATGACCGAAACAACTTCTAACTTGGACCATCCGAGCTTTATCAACAATATTGATACGCTAATTACGCCTTTTTCTCCGTCGGAATTTTTGGAACTGCAGCCAAGGATTCTCATCACTTTTGGCGGAATGATAGTTTCTAAAAGAGTAAAAGCATTTCTCAGAAAATACAAACCAAGGCACCATTGGCATATTGATGAAAGTCGAGCCTATGACACTTTTGGTATTTTAACTAAGCATTTTAGCGTCAATCCGAATCAGTTTTTTAAACAATTTTTGCCATTTGTAAAAGATATTGACAGCAATTACAAAGTTACTTTTCAAAATATTCATTCCAAACGAAAAGTAACACATGCCGAGTACCTTTCTCAGGTTCCTTTTTCTGATTTAAAGGCATTTGAAAGTATTTTATCAAGTTTACCGACTAAAATCCTATTGCAGATTGGCAACAGTTCCGCTATTCGCTATGCGCAATTATTTGACATCGATAAATCGATAGAAGTATTTTGCAATAGAGGCACAAGTGGTATTGATGGCAGCACTTCAACAGCTATAGGTGCTGCGGTTGGAAGTAAAAAACCAACGGTTTTAATTACAGGCGATGTCAGCTTTTTGTATGACAGCAATGCGCTTTGGAATAATTATATTCCAACGAATTTTAAAATCATTTTGATTAATAATGGCGGTGGCGGTATTTTTAGAATATTGCCGGGACATCAGGAAAATGAAACATTCCATACTTATTTTGAAACCTCGCATTGCTTAACTGGAGAACATTTGGCCAAAATGTATCAGTTGGATTATGTTACTGCAAGTGATGATGCTTCATTGCAAAAAGGTTTGGCTAAACTTTATAAGCAAAATGACAGACCAATAATATTGGAAGTTTTCACTCCAACACGTGAAAATGATAAACTGTTAAAGGACTATTTTAAAGCTTTGGCATAAATTCATATCTTTACTAAAACCAAAAAATTTGTGAGCAACACTAATAAACTTAAAATATTTAACGATCCCATTTATGGTTTTATTACCATTCCGAATACGTTGGTTTATGATTTAATCCAGCATCCTTATTTTCAGCGCTTACGCAGAATAACTCAAATGGGATTGTCTTATTTGGTTTATCCCGGAGCTCATCACACTCGTTTTCATCATGCTATCGGCGCTATGTATATGATGCAAAAAGCGGTTGAAGTATTGCGTTCAAAAGAAGTTTTGATTACTAAAGAGGAAGAGAATGCCTTATACATTGCGATACTTTTGCATGATATTGGTCACGGACCATTTTCGCATACTATGGAGCACAGCATCGTGGAAGTCCATCACGAAGAAATTTCATTGTTGTTTATGAACAAACTCAACGAGGAATTCACTGGAAAGTTAAGCTTGGCAATCCAGATTTTTAAAGGAGAATATCATAGAAAATTCATGCTGCAGCTGATTTCAAGCCAATTGGACATGGATAGAATGGATTATTTGAAACGCGATAGCTTTTATTCCGGAGTTGCTGAAGGAAATATCAATTCTGACAGGCTGATTCAAATGTTGAACGTGACAGATGATGTTTTGGTTATGGAAGAAAAAGGCATTTACTCTATCGAAAAGTTCCTAATGGCAAGACGATTGATGTATTGGCAGGCCTATTTGCATAAGACCAGTTTGGTTGCCGAACTGACATTGACCAATGCGTTAAAAAGAGCAAAAGAGTTGCTTCAAAAAGGTGTCGAGATTGAATGCAGCAAACCTTTAAAGCATTTTATGGAAAACAAAGTGACCTTAGAAAATTTTTCAAATAATAATTTAGATAGCTTTGCACAACTAGATGATTTTGATATTATTAGCGCGTTAAAAAATTGGCAGCATCATAATGATTTTATCCTGAGCAGTTTAAGCAAGATGATTATAAACAGAGATTTATCAAAAATAAAACTCAACAGCGAAAAGTTTCCGAAAGAAGTTTTGGAGGAAATGACAACGCATTTTGCAAAACAAAACAACATTACAGAGCAGGATGCAAAATATTTTATCTTTAAAGGAAAGATAAAAAACCAAGCCTATAGCAAAGACGCAGAGCCAATCCGGATTTTGAAGAAAGACAAAACCATTGAGGATGTAGTCGAAGCTTCTGACCAATTGAATTTAAAAGCATTATCAAAACCGGTAACTAAATATTTTATTTGTTATCCAAAACAACTTGACGAAAAGCACTATTAAAATCGATTTTTTTATACTTTTGTGACCATGAAGTTTACGGCATCTCAAATAGCGGGAATTCTTGAAGGCGAAGTGGTGGGCAACCCCGAAGCCGTGGTTTTTAAATTGGCCAAGATAGAGGAAGGCACTGAAGGTTCACTAACGTTTTTGGCTAACCCTAAGTATGTTAATTTCATTTACTCTACTGAAGCTACCATTACCATTGTCAATAATGATTTTGTTCCGGAAAATGAGTTAACTACTACTTTGATTAAAGTGGAAGATGCCTATCAGTCTTTTTCCAAATTGTTGGAGTATTACAATCAGGTAAAACTTATGAAATCGGGAATTGAACAACCATCAGTGATTTCAGAGGATGTGACTTATGGTAAAAATCTCTATTTAGGAAGCTTTAGCTACATCGGTAAAAATGTTACAATTGGTAACGATGTAAAGATATATCCAAATTGTTTTATTGGCGATAATGTAACCATCGGTGACGGCTGTATATTTTTTGCCGGTGTGAAAATATATTCTGAAACTGAAATTGGCAAACACTGCAGCTTTCATTCAGGAAGTGTAGTTGGTTCAGATGGATTCGGTTTTGCTCCAACGGAAGATGGAACTTTCAGCAAAATTCCCCAAATCGGAAATGTCATCATTGAAGATGATGTTGATGTCGGCGCAAACAGCACTATTGACAGGGCAACATTGGGCTCAACAATCATTAGAAAGGGAGTGAAGCTGGACAATCATATTCAGGTAGCCCATAACGTTGAAATTGGGGAGAATACTGTAATCGCCGCACAAACAGGCATTGCAGGTTCAACCAAAATCGGAAATAATTGCATGATTGGCGGCCAGGTAGGCATTGCCGGTCATATTACGATTGGAAATAATGTGCGCGTTCAGGCGCAATCCGGTGTTGGGAAAAATGTAAATGATGGAGAAGTATTGCAGGGAAGTCCTTCTTTTGGATATGCCGATTACAGTAAATCATATGTCCATTTTAGAAATTTGCCAAAGATTGTTGCCGATATAGAAGAATTGAAAAAAAACGGCACCCCTGAGGCCTAGCCGCACTGAATTGAGTATAACGTAATAAAACTAAACTAAATAGCATACCATGGTTAAACAAAAAACCATTCAAAACGAAATTTCACTTACCGGTGTCGGACTTCACACAGGAAAAGAAGTAAAGATGACTTTTAAACCTGCACCAGCAAATAACGGTTTCACCTTTGTCAGAGTTGATCTTGAAGGTTCACCGGTTATAGAAGCTGATGCCAATTATGTAATAAATACACAACGTGGTACAAACCTTGAAAAACTAGGCGTTAAAATTCAGACATCAGAGCACGTTTTAGCTGCCTTTGTAGGTTGTGATGTCGATAATGTCATTATCGAATTGAACGAATCTGAACCACCAATTATGGATGGTTCTTCAAAGTATTTTGTAGAAGCAATTGAGAAAGCAGGAGTTGTAGAACAAGATGCTGAGCGTAATTACTATGTTGTAAAAGAAGTAATTTCCTTCACAGATGAAGCTACAGGAAGTGAGATTCTTTTGATGCCATCCGAGGAATATCAGGTGACAACTATGGTTGATTTTGGTACTAAAGTTTTAGGAACCCAAAATGCTACTATGAAAAACATTTCTGAGTTTAAAACAGAAATCGCCGACGCCAGGACTTTTAGCTTTCTCCACGAATTAGAAGAGTTATTGGATAACGGCCTGATCAAAGGTGGCGATTTAAACAATGCCATAGTGTATGTTGACAAGGAAATTTCAGGAAAAACAATGGAAAACCTAAAAGTTGCTTTTGGCAAAGATTCCATTTCGGTTAAACCAAATGGTATTCTTGACAACCTAACTCTGCATTATCCAAATGAAGCGGCACGCCATAAACTACTTGATGTAATCGGCGATTTAGCGTTGGTTGGAATGCGCATCAAAGGAAAAGTAATTGCCAATAAGCCAGGACATTTTGTAAACACCCAGTTTGCTAAGAAATTGTCCAAGATGATAAAAATTGAACAAAAAAACCAAGTTCCGGTTTATAACCTGAATCTGGAACCGTTAATGGATATTCATAAAATCATGAGTATTCTTCCGCACAGGCCGCCATTTTTGTTTATCGACAGGATTATTGAAATGTCGAACAGCCATGTAGTAGGTTTGAAAAATGTGACGATGAATGAAACATTTTTTGTTGGACATTTTCCAGGCGCACCGGTAATGCCGGGAGTAATTATTGTTGAAGCTATGGCCCAAACAGGTGGGATATTGATTTTAAGTTCTGTTCCTGATCCTGAAAATTATTTAACATACTTTATGAAAATTGATAACGTGAAGTTCAAACATAAGGTATTGCCAGGTGATACTTTGATATTTAAATGTGATTTGATTTCACCAATTCGTAGAGGAATTTGTCACATGTCGGCAAGTGCTTATGCTAATGGAAAATTGGTAGCTGAAGCAGAATTAATGGCGCAAATTGCCCGAGTTAATTAAACAACTAATAACCTATGAATCAACCTTTAGCATATGTCCATCCGGGCGCAAAAATTGCCAAGAATGTAGTGATTGAACCTTTTACAACTATTCACAATAATGTTGTGATTGGTGATGGAACATGGATTGGCTCCAATGTTACCATCATGGAAGGCGCCAGAATTGGAAAAAATTGCAACATCTTTCCAGGCGCAGTAATCGCTGCCGTTCCGCAAGATTTAAAATTTGGAGGAGAAGAATCGCTTGCGGTAATTGGCGATAATGTCACTATAAGAGAATGTGTTACGATTAACCGCGGTACAATTGCTTCGGGTCAGACCAAGATTGGAAACAACTGCTTAATCATGGCAACAGCACACATAGCACACGATTGTCATATTGGCGATAATGCTATTATAGTAAATGGTGTGGCCTTAGCCGGACATGTAATCGTTGGAAACTTTGCCATCGTTGGGGGTTTGGCAGCTATTCATCAGTTTATCCAGATTGGAGATCACGCTATGATTTCCGGAGGTTCGTTAGTCCGTAAAGATGTTCCGCCTTACACGAAAGCGGCTAAAGAACCACTTTCTTATGTTGGGATTAACTCTGTCGGATTGAGACGAAGAGGATTCACTTCTGAGAAAATTAGGGAAATACAGGATATTTATAGAATTCTATATCAAAAAAATTATAATACATCACAGGCCGTTGGCATTATCGAAGCTGAAATGTCAGCATCACCGGAGCGTGATGAGATTTTAGATTTCATTAGAAATTCATCAAGAGGAATTATGAAAGGTTATTCTGGAGCATAATAGAAAGAACAAAGAGAAAGAACAAAGACCCGAGGCATTTGATATTAAGAAAATTAATTAATAGGAGCGCAGCGGAATAAAAATAGAAATTAAAAAAATATAATAAAATGGCATCTACATCAGATATTAGAAACGGATTATGCATTAAGTACAATCACGATATTTATAAAATCATTGAATTCCTTCACGTTAAACCTGGCAAAGGTCCGGCTTTCGTTAGAACCAAATTAAAAAGCTTGACCAACGGAAAAGTATTGGACAATACGTTTTCTGCCGGGCATAAAATTGAAGAAGTTCGTGTGGAAACACAAAATTTCCAGTATTTATATGCAGAAGGAGATCAGTTTCATTTTATGAATACCGATTCATATGAACAAATTACGTTGGATAAGAAAGTGCTTGATGCGCCAGACTTGTTAAAAGAAGGAACAATCGTAATGGTACAAATCAATACAGAAACCGACTTGCCACTTTCTGTAGACATGCCGGCTTCTATTGTTTTGGAAGTTACTTATGCCGAGCCGGGAGTAAAAGGAAATACAGCGACAAACGCAACAAAACCTGCGAAAGTAGAAACCGGAGCTTCTGTAAACGTTCCGTTATTTATCAATGAAGGGGACAAAATTAAAATTGATACTGCTACAGGTTCTTATATGGAAAGAGTAAAAGAGTAATTTAATTTGAAAATGTGCCAATTTAAAAATTTGAAAATTATTTTTTTTCTCCATTTTCAAATTTCCAAATCTTCAAATTTCCAAATTCAATAAATGAAATTCCCAAAAACACATACTTTAAAAGAAATAGCAGCCATCATCGGGTGTCAATATGTTGGTGCCGATGATTTTGCGGTGGAAGGCATGAACGAAATTCATGTGGTTACGCCTGGAGATATTGTTTTTGTAGACCACCCAAAATACTATGATAAAGCCTTGGAATCGGCTGCAAGCATTGTGTTGATTAACAAGGAAGTCGATTGTCCAAAAGGAAAAGCATTATTGATTTCTGATGATCCTTTTAGGGATTTCAATACATTGACTAAACATTTCCGCCCTTTTGTCGCTTCAAATGTGAGCATTTCACAATCGGCTACAATTGGAGAGAATACTGTTGTTCAACCAAATTGTTTTATCGGACACAATGTTACCATTGGCAAAAACTGCCTGCTTCACGCGAATGTTATCGTTTATGACAATACAGTAATTGGAGATAACGTGATTATCCATTCGGGAACCGTACTTGGTGCTGATGCATTTTATTATAAAAAACGTCCTGAAGGATTTGACCAATTGATATCCGGAGGAAGAGTAGTTATTGAGGATAATGTTGGAATAGGAGCATTGTGTACTATTGATAAAGGTGTCACCGGCGATACAACGATTGGTGCAGGAACAAAAATCGACAATCAGGTGCATGTCGGACACGATACTGTAATAGGTAAAAAATGTTTAATTGCCTCACAAACCGGAATTGCAGGTTGTGTTGTCATTGAAGATGAAGTTACAATGTGGGGACAAGTTGGCACAACAAGCGGAATTACAATCGGAACCAAAGCGGTTATCATGGGTCAAACCGGAGTAACCAAATCGGTTGAAGGCGGAAAAAGTTATTTTGGAACGCCAATAGAAGAATCAAGGGAAAAGCTGAAGCAGTTGGCCAACGTTAAAAGAATACCGGAAATTTTAAATAAACTTAAATAAAGATGAGCGCTAAAGAAATCGTTCAGGAATTTTATAAATCAGATGCGTTACTGGAAAACGAACGGGTTTCCAAACTTTTACATGCCGATGTCGTTTTGGAATGGCACAGTTCTAAAGGCTTTTTGAAACTTAAACGCCAGGAAATAATTGATTTGACTTCGGAGATGACAAAAGCATATGTTAGTTCCAAAGCCAGGATTACACACATTCTTGAAGAAGGAAATACCGTTTCAATTCGTTATTCGCATTACGTAAAGACCATAGAAAATCCAAGTGAAGAAATGCTTTTGGCACATTTCATGGTCATCTGGGAATTAAAAAACAATAAGCTTTACAGAGGTTATCAAATGAGCCAACTATAGGCAGAAAAAAACTGAACACTGTGTACTGAACACTGAACACTTTTTTCTACTTTTGCAATCTACCTGTCGGCAGGCAGGCACAAAAAATAAACACCAATAAACAAATAAAAACATGAGCGTTTTAGTTAATAAAGATTCAAAAATAATAGTTCAGGGATTTACAGGTAGCGAAGGAACTTTCCATGCTACGCAAATGATTGAATATGGTACTAATGTTGTTGGTGGAGTTACGCCGGGAAAAGGTGGCACAACCCATTTAGACAAGCCTGTTTTCAATACCGTAAAAGATGCTGTTGAGAAAGTGGGCGCTGATACTTCCATTATTTTTGTTCCGCCAGCTTTTGCTGCTGATGCGATTATGGAAGCTGCTGATGCGGGTATCAAAGTGATTATTGCTATCACAGAAGGTATTCCTGTTGCTGATATGATTAAAGCATACGAATATATTAAAGAAAGAGATTGTAGATTAATTGGTCCAAACTGCCCTGGAGTCATTACTCCTGAAGAAGCCAAAGTTGGTATCATGCCAGGTTTCGTTTTCAAAAAAGGAACGGTTGGTATTGTTTCAAAATCAGGAACATTGACTTATGAAGCAGCGGATCAGGTAGTAAAACAAGGTATGGGAATTACAACCGCTATCGGAATTGGTGGCGACCCAATTATTGGAACTACAACAAAAGAAGCTGTTGAATTATTGATGAATGACTCAGAAACGAAATGCATTGTAATGATTGGAGAAATCGGTGGCCAATTGGAAGCTGATGCTGCCAAGTGGATAAAAGCTGATGGAAACCGCAAGCCGGTTATTGGTTTTATTGCCGGAGAAACAGCTCCGAAAGGAAGAACAATGGGACACGCCGGAGCAATCGTTGGAGGTGCGGATGATACTGCCGAAGCGAAGAAAAGAATTATGAGAGAATGTGGTATACACGTTGTTGATTCTCCTGCCGAGATTGGTAAAAAAGTAAAAGAAGTGATGGGATAATCATCATTATCAATATGTTAAATTTAAAGCTTCACTTTGGTGAGGCTTTTTTTATTTCATCTTTTTCTTATCTTTGGATACAAACCCAACTTATGAAAAAATTCTACTCACTTTTAATTACTGTATTCACCGGATTTGGCGTTCAATCCCAAATTGTTTCTTTTCCCGACCCCGATTTAAAGGATATCTTGCTTATTATAACTCCAGAACATCATTTGGTAAAAGATCTTTCAGGTAATTTTATTAGGATAGATGCTAATGATGATGGTGAGATACAAATATCGGAAGCATTACAGGTAAGTTTTCTTGACTTGCATGTTATGTCTGGTATTCAGGACATGAACGGGATTGAGAATTTCACAAACCTTAAAATCTTATACGCTTCCAATAATGTAAGCACAGTAAACTTAAATGGTTTGGTCAATCTTGAAACTTTTTCCTGCGTCAACAATTCTCTGACTTCGCTGGATTTAACAGGTTCGCCTAATCTGAAAAACTTACACTGTGATTGGGGCAATATAGCTACGTTGAATTGTACTGGCTTGATACATCTTGAAACTATTAGTGCTAATGCCAATGATCTAACATCATTGGATGTAAGTAGTTTGACTAATTTACAAACGCTGAGTTGTTATGGAAATGCCTTCACTTCATTGAGTCTGAACGGATTGACTCACCTTCAAACCGTTAATTGCAGCCAGAACCAACTGACCTCTTTGAATTTATCAGGTCTGATAAATCTGCAACATTTGGATATTCGACAAAATCAATTTTCTTCACTGGATTTGTCCGGATTAAGCAATCTTAATTATTTAGACTGTGGTTTAAATCATTTAACTTCTCTTGATTTTAATGAAGTAAGCAATCTGACATTTTTCGACTGTTATAGTAATGCATTTCAATCGCTTGACGTTTCTGGTTTACCTAACCTTAAAACCTTAGGTTGTGCGGGTAACCAGTTAATTTCACTAGATTTAAGTAGTTTGCATCAGCTGCAGTTTTTAGAATGCGGTATGAATCAATTGACAAGCCTTAATTTTGCAGGCGTATATGAAAATCTAACCGACGTAAGATGTGCGACAAACCAGCTTCCAGCATTGGATGTTTCGGGTCTACCCAATTTGACACATTTTAATTGTAGGGAAAATTTATTGACAACGCTCGATTTAAGTGCCAACCATCATCTCTACGGTTCAAGCTGTGCTGAAAACCCTCCTCTAACGACACTAAATGTAAAAAACGGCTCAGCAGAAGAATATTTTGATATTGAAAACTGTCCGAATCTTCAGTATATCTGCGCCGATGACACACGGGTTCCTTGGTTTCAGACAATGATATCTATCTACAACTTAACAAATTGCCATGTAAACTCCTATTGCAGCTTTAGTCCCGGAGGAGAGTTTTACACAATGCAGGGAACTAACCGATATAATCTGGATGGAAACGGATGTGATGTAAGTGATATCCATTTCCCTAATCTAAGCGTAGCTTTCTCAGACGGAACGACTACTTCTAATTTAATGGGGAATGATACCGGAGCATATCATTATGATGTTAATGATGGAACATTTACTATAACACCAACACTTGAAAACCCAAGCTATTTTTCGGTTTTCCCAACAGTTTCAAATGTTACTTTCCCAACTACGACTAGTCCGTTTATTCAGGATTTTTGTATTTCAGCTAATGGACTCCACAATGATTTAGAAGTTTTTTTAATACCAATGACTGCTGCCCGTCCAGGTTTTGATGCTCATTATACAATTATCTATAAAAACAAAGGAACCAATACACAAAGCGGTTTGTTAGACTTATCTTTTGATGATAATGTTCTTGATTTTGTTTCTGCTAGTCCGACTCTTTCAAGTCAGGCTGCCAATAATTTAAATTGGAATTTTACAAATTTACTGCCTTTTGAAAGCAGGCAAATAACAATTACTTTAAATGTTAATTCACCGATGGAAACTCCGGCTGTAAATGACGGAGATGTGCTGCATTATACTGCAACAATTTCAGGATTAACTGATGAAACACCTGATGATAATACATTTGCACTCAATCAAACGGTTAGAAACTCATTAGATCCTAATGATAAAATCTGCCTTGAAGGAAACGTCATTACTCCTGAGATGATTGGTAATTATGTTCATTATATAATTCGTTTTGAAAATACAGGAACGTTTGCTGCAGAAAACATAGTCGTTGCAGATGTAATAGACTTAAATAAATTCGACATTGCCACATTAATCCCGGAAAGCAGCAGCCACGAATTCTATACAAGAATAAATGGAAATAAAGTCGAATTCATTTTCCAAAATATAAATCTACCCTTTGATGATGCTAACAATGATGGTTATGTGGTCTTTAAAATTAGAACCAAACCAACGTTAGTTGAGGGAGATGATTTTAGCAATAGCGCCAGTATTTATTTTGATTATAATTTCCCGATAGCTACTAATACGGCTACAACTACAATCACTGCGTTAGGTATTCTAGATTTTGAGTTAGGAAGTGTGTTTAGTTTATCACCAGTTCCTGCGAAGAATAGTTTAACGATCACAACCAAACAAAATATAACTATCAGTTCGGTAAATATTTATAATACACTGGGACAATTAGTTCAAGTAACTACCAATCCAAACGAAACTATTGATGTTTCCGGATTAAAAACAGGTAATTATTTTATCAAGCTTGTAAGCGACAAAGGAACAGCAAGCAGCAAATTTATTAAAGAATAAAAAACTCCCGAGCAATCGGGAGTTTTCGTTTTTAAATGGCTTATAAATATTATTTGTCTATCACTATTTTAAACGTTTTACTTTCTTTTGCACTGGCAACTTTTATAAAATAAATTCCATTGTAAACTGTACTTAAATCTATAATGGAAAGTGTGCTTCCCTGAAGGATTTTATTTGTTTGCACCACTTTTCCAAGCTCATCTATCAGAGCTACATCTAGATTATCAGCTATCATATCCGATTGAATTGCAATGAATTCCTGTGCCGGATTTGGATAGACCTTAATATTCAATTTTGACAAATTAAAATCAGCATTTGCCAAAGTGTATTGCGTTGTACTTTCAGAAATAGTGGTCACTTTAACTGAAGTTTTATTACCGTAAAATGTTGGACCGACTACATAAGGATAAGCAGAATTATGATTGGCATCAACCGTAGCAAAATAACAATAAATCCCTAAAGGATATTCAGGCGTTATGCAAAAACGTCCGTTGTGGACATCCAAATAACTCGGATCAGAAGGATGGGCAACATATTCATAATCTTCCCTGAAATAACCGATGGGATATGTTGAATTAACCGCAGGCC
>JAZKCP010000090.1:20521-20787 GCA_040388035.1 Bacteroidota bacterium
ACTGACTGCCGGGCCATCGGTTACATTGGTTCCGTCGGCATAAACAGTCCTGGTCGTAATGTTGCGCAATTGATAACTTGATTTGATTCGGACAACACCACCGGTTCCATCAACATTAGCATAGCCATAAGCACCATAAATGGGAAAGCCGTCATAGGCAAAGCCAAGCAATGGTGAATGTTCAGCTGAATTAATAACATACAATCCATCTGAAGGATAGGTGTCACAAACCGTAGATATTACCAGTAGATCTAAATTAAAGGCAG
>JAZKCP010000091.1:0-2177 GCA_040388035.1 Bacteroidota bacterium
AGTATCGAAGAAATTATGAACGCTTGTGATCACCTTGGTGTTTTGCGTAGTGAAACAGATAAAATATAGTCAAACTGGAAGGGTCGAGAACTTATGAATACATCAATCTGTACTCCGTACCTGTACCACAGGGAAAAAATGTACTTGAGTATGGGCTGGAAGTATTAGGTTTCTCAACAAATCTCGAATTGTACAATTCTGTCAACAGGTTTATACAGCAAAAAGAAAATTGCCGGTGTGATTATCAGTTTGAATAACAATCCTAATCTCAGGAATTTCCAGTGTTGGCTTTCTTTGTCGATTTTTAATTGCAAACCCACAGCCAACAAAGCTACTGGCGTAACCGTAGCTCCCAATTTTTGAAAAACGGTTTGGAAATGATCGTTAAAATCAAATTTGAATACATTCATCAAGCAGGCCAAAGCGAAGGCAATGAATGGGGGAAAAAGCAATATTTTCTTTAGGATTTCGTTCCGACTTGGTTCTCCCTTTGAAAAGATTCCGGCGGTGATAATACCAAGTGTTGCCATTACGACAAACGAGCCTGGTTGGTCAACAATAATGGCAGTTTTCAAACCTTCTTCTCCGTAAAGTGCCTGAATAATTGGAAAACCAACAAACGAAGTATTTCCCAAACCTGCGGTAATGACCAAACAACCAATCAATCGGTTGGGCCAACCCATTCTCTTTCCAATAACATAGAAAAAAACAAACGACAATAGGAATCCAATCCAGGCAATGCCTAGTGGATATAACAAGTCGGTTGAAATCGAAACTTTGGGAATATAATACAATGCCAAAGCCGGCAAAGCGATATAGATTACGAATTGGTTTAGGGCTAAGTGTCCGTTTTTCGGGAAAGCGGCAACTCGCTGCATCGCCAAACCCATGATTAGGCAGAGAAAAACTAGTAGAATGTTATCCATTCGAGGTCATCAATTATTTTGCAAAGGAACGGCAAAAAAAACAAACAGACTAAAATGTGATGTGAAATGAGCCTAAAAAAAAGTCAAATTCCCTCCGAATTTTTCCGGAGCGGTAACGACGACGAAAAATTAGGTTGTTTTTTGCCGAGCGATGGGCTAAAGGCGTGTATTGAAATTATTATTATATTTGAACATAAAGTACAAAATAGCGCCTGTATGCTAGTTAGCAACACATAATCAAACTTCTGAACATGAAGAAGAACAGGATTTTAAAAATCATATTAATTGCTATTACAGGAACAGTTGTTCCTATTCTTCTTCTAGTTATATTATCAATGATTTTATATGGTAAAAATTTCCCTTTAGTGAAATTCCATTATTGGAAAGGTTTTATTGAACAACGAAATGGAAACTTAGATAGCGCAATTAAAAGTTATGATAAGGTAACTGAATTAGACGCTGAATATCCAACAGCTTACATATCCCGAGGAAGTGCATATCTTGACTTAAAACAGTATGATAAAGCAATTGACAACTACACCATAGCCATAAAATTATCTCCAGAAAATGAAGAATCTTATGCTTACAGAGGAAGAGCTTTTTATGAAATTGATAAAGTGGAAAATTCCAAAGATGATTTTGATAAAGCAATTGACTTGAATAAAGATTTTAGCTATGCATATTCAAACAGAGCAATTCTAAAGTATACGAAATTGAATGATGTAGCAGGCGGTTGTGAAGATTTGAAAAAAGCCGCTGAGTTGGGCGATGAAGATTCTAAAGCTCATTTAAAAGCTAATGTTTGCGAATGACACCGTTGCTAACAGCAGTTTGTAGCAACTACGGCAATCCCATACAACGACTGCATTGAACTAGAAAATTGAACAAAAACTAATGGAAATGGAGCTTAAACCAATTGAATTGAATGTTGATAAATCCGAAGGAATCTATGCTTCCGAAAATTGCCAGATATTGTTAAATGCTTATAACGATTACTATCAAAACATTGGTTATCATTTTCCGTGGGTTGGATATTTTACAATAAAGGAAAGTCAAATTGTAGGCTCTTGTGGTTTTAAAGGAAAGCCAAAAGACGGAAAAGTTGAAATTGCGTATTGGACATTCGAAGAATTTGAAAGACAAGGAATCTCAACATTTTCATGTAAAGAACTTATATTAATTGCGCAACAATTTGATTCAACAATAATAATAACGGCGACAACAGCGCCCGAAAATAATGCTTCAACAAAA
>JAZKCP010000091.1:2187-2774 GCA_040388035.1 Bacteroidota bacterium
AATAACGGTTTTGAGTTTACTGAAATAGTACAAGATGATGAAATTGGCGATGCTTGGTTGTGGACATTGAAAAAATAAATAAGTTTTATAATTAAGTTTTAAGCCTAACCGCTAACAGCAGTTTGCAACAACTGCAAGGTTTGCCGGAAACCCTGTGAAAAACACTTAGATGATAAATAACAATTCAACAGATAATGGAAGTTTTATAAAAAGAAATCCTTGGATTATTATTCCAATACTTTTAATTATCGGGTTTATATTTTTTAATGACCTTGAAGAGTTTCTTTACCAAAAAAAACAGCAAACAGTTTGGCAAGAAAATGATACGACTGAAATGGTAAAGAATTGTATACTGGAAACAAAAGAACTGGGGAAAAAATATCCCGAAATGACAAAAGAATATTGCGATTGCTCAGTAACTCAATTTCAAGCAAAGTTTAGTAAGCAAGAATATAACAAAATGATCAAATTATCGATTGAGAAACAATTAGAAATTGCAATGCCGGTAATTGAATCGTGTCTGAAAGAATACCAAAATCAAATTAAATCGCAAGAAAGCAAATAACGCTTTGATATGAAACCTATTT
>JAZKCP010000092.1:0-6786 GCA_040388035.1 Bacteroidota bacterium
TTGGTGATGATGATAATTTCCCATCGCCGGATGTGCTTTGGCGCAATCGAATCCTAATTTTTCTGCCGGAATTGCATCCCTGTTCCAGACTCCGTCACCTGCGCAAGGTGGTTGGATAGGGCCACCGCAAATTGTTTGTGTGCTATTTTTCCAGGAAACTCCGTCACGATAATCAAACAATGCCACCCCATTTTTGAACAAACCAATATTTCCTCCATTTGTAGCCGTTGGTGTTCCTGTATTTTGAGTCGGAGTCAAAGGCATTTTAAATATTGCTCCGTTTTGGCTTGTTGCCAATGATGGATTTCCATCCAAAAAAGGTCCGGTTATATAGGCCGGAATACCATTGGTAGTTACATAAACCCAATTAGTTGAATACTGAACGGTTTGCACATTTGCGGCGACAGCATCATTAATAGGAGTTGGGTTTCCCGAAACATAATGGCGACCGGTTACTCCGGTAGTGTTGCGCAACCATTGCGTAATAATGGGATTGGTTTGCGAATGAGAGGCAGCGGTAAAAAGTAAAAATAAGAATGCTTTTTTCATATTGTTTGGTTTGGTTATAACGGTTTAGACGAAAGATATTTTTAATTCTTGCATATTGGTTAAAATTATTCTTTTGGGAATGAAAATCGTTTGTCAAATAAAAATTCCTTATCGGTTAGCGTATGTAAAAAAACAACTAAATCGACTCTGTCATTATCTGAAAGATTCATAGGCTGCGCTAGTTCTTTGGGAAGATTTTTATCATTTCGCAACGAATTGTAATATTTGACAACTTCCGTTAAGGATTTAAATCTGCCATCGTGCATGTATGGTAACGTAAACTGAATATTTCTTAAGGTTGGCACTCTGAAGCGCAGGTTATCTTCGGGTTTACCGGTGATTTTTATCCTGCCAAAATCATTCAGAGTATTATCAGTAACTAAACCATTTTTCTCAAATCTGTCATCAGCAAACAATGGTTCTTTATGGCATGAAGCACAATTCGCTTTAAACAAATCATAACCACGCTGTTCTTGCATTGTAAATTTTTCTTCATCGCGCATAACTTGGTCATACTTGGAATTGGATGATTTAAGCATTACTGTAAATTGCGCTAATGCTTTCAAAATCCGTTGACTGGTTATTTTTTCATCACCAAAAGCTTTGGCAAAAAGCTTTCTGTATTTTTCACTTGCTTCTAATTTTGTTATTACATTTTCCAATGTTTCATCCATTTCTAACGGGTTCGTAATTGGATTTATTGGCTGCATTTCTAAATTGTTTACCCCGCCATCCCACATAAAGTCTTTGTTCCAGGCCAAATTGATTAAGGCCATCGAATTCCTGGAGCCTGTTTTCCCTTCAATACCATGACTTAATTCGTGATCAACATGGGCAAATCCTGTTTGCTGCAAATGGCAACTTTGGCAGGAAATGGTATTGTCTCTTGATAAAATCGGATCATAAAATAAATTCCTGCCAAGCTGGAATCCTTCTTCCGTTAATGGATTTTTTTGGAAATTATATTTCGGTTTTGGCCAACCGTTGGGAACCTCAAGATATAACGGCGTGGTAAATCGATTGGAAAATCCAAAACCAACCAGAACAAGGCAAACAGCCAAGATATGCTTCCAATTCAGTTTCATTTGGAGTAAAACATTTTGGTGCCGTAATTCGCCAGTTTATTAGCTTCTTTCCCAGGAAACATAATGCTGTTTGTTTCTTTTAATTCCAAATTGGAGAAAAACGAATATAAGTCAATACCAATATTGATGTCATTATGAACTTTTTTATCCAATTCAAATTCCATCTGACGCATAGTGTAATAGGGTTGTAGGTAACCGCCAATATGAAACTGAAATTCGTTCTTGCGGGTTTTGCAACTTGAACTTTTTCCTTCTATTTTTGTATTGATATAACCGCTTTGCCATGCCCAATACATTCCTTTGATTGGATCTAAATCGCCAGCCATAGCTCCGGAAGTATTCGTTAGGCTGTCAATTCCGATATCAAAAATAATTTTGGAAATTAACCTATCGCTCCTTCGGCCTATCGGAATCTGAAAAGAATTGGGATTATCCAAATCGAGTAGGTGATAGCTGTCTATTTGATTAAAAACAGAATCATCATCATATTGAATCTGAATGTTAGAAACATAGCATCTAAAGGTTTCAATGGTCAACGTATCTTTATTTGCCGAAACATATTTTTTGTTTGATTCGAGAGGAAGTTTATTAAATTCCAAATGAAAGTTAACCGCTAGGGAGTCACTTTTACTTTGAGAATAACCCTGAAAGCAAAACAAAAAAAAGAAAACAATATATATTCCTTTTTTATTCATGTCGTCGTCCGTGCGGTTTCAGAGAAAATATCCGGGATAATTCTTCGGTTAAGGAATCGAAATCATCCATTTGTTCTTTGCTACAGAGCTTTTTAATATCTTCAAAATGTTTAAAATGCGTTTCTTCAATTTGCTTCTGATTGGTATTTATCACAGTAATCAGGCTGTCTTTAATTTTTTCGTCCACATCAGCTTGACTTAATTGGTTATACAATTCATTTTTTGCTCCACGAATAGTATCGTCAAGTTTGGTAATTTCACCACGATGCCATTTTATTAATTTGGCATATTCCTTTTGTTGATGAGAATCAAAATGCAACTTATCAATGATGATTTCTTTTGGTTCCGGTCTGCCGCCTTCATGAGAACGTTGATGAACTTTTGAGCCAGTTAAAAATAAAAATCCTAAGGTACCCAGATTGAGCAACAATAGCCCGATTATGGTAATCGTTAACAGTTTAGTTTTTTCCATTTTATTGATATAACTGATTGCTTTTATTGACAGTCATCTCTAAGTATGCTGTGGTTGAACTCTCTTTTTGTTTGGTTTTGGAAGCTAACACTGAAAAATTCAGAATAACTAAAACTGCAATTGATGCGGCAACAAGCCAAACTGTTTTCGAAGAAACCTTGCTTTCCAGTTGAATCCGGAGCTGAATTTTCGAAAATAAATCATCACTTGGTGCTACCGGAATAATTCCGTTAGTGCTGTTTAAAATGTTGTCTATCCAATTATTTCTTTCCATAATTACTTTGACGAAGGTTATTATTTTTTCTTGTGGTAGATGTTGAATTTTTCAGATAATTTATCCTGAAGCGACACTTTCGCCCTGAAAATAAGCGATTCCACTGATGAGATGCTCAGTTGCATAATCTCGGCAATTTCAGGATTACTCAATCCGTCAAGCTTTGATAGCAGGAAGGCCGTCTTTTGATTTTCGGTTAGGGTACTAATGACTTCGAATAGGATTTTGGCATCTTCCTGATTTTCCATTAATATTCCGGGATGTTCAAAGGTTGCTGTATTCAGGTATTCCTGTTCGTTTTGGCTTTTCTTTCCAAATATAAAAAAACGTTTCTGACTATTTTTTTGTTTGATATAATCCAAACACTGATTAATGGCAATTCGGTAAATCCAAGTTTTATAAGACGATTTTTGATTGAAGTTTTCAAGTGAATTATGAACCTTTACAAAAACATCTTGCGTAATTTCCTCAGCATCTTCAATGTTTTGAAGATAATTCAACGCCACATTGAACACAAGCGTTTTATACTCATGATATAATTTTTCAAAGTGCAATTGGTTTTCAATCATTTTGCTTGGTTTTGCAATCTTCAGGCTTACAATGATACTAAAGGTTTAGAAATAAATGATTTTTTCTAAGTATAAATTATTCTATATTTGGGCTATCAAACTAAACTTTTTAAAGAATGAAATTATTAGAAGGAAAAGTAGCCATTATTACTGGTGCCAGCAGAGGAATTGGAAGCGGAATCGCAAAAGTATTTGCACAACATGGAGCAAACGTGGCATTTACCTATAGTTCATCTGCAGAATCAGCAATGGTTTTGGAAAACGAATTATCGGCTATGGGAATCAAAGCCAAAGGATATAAATCAAATGCCGCCGATTTCAACGAAGCTCAAAAGCTTGTAGATGATGTTATGGCAGATTTCGGAAACGTTGATGTGTTAATCAACAACGCCGGAGTTACCAAAGACAATCTTTTAATGCGTATGTCGGAAGAGGATTTTGATAAAGTAATCGAAATTAACTTGAAATCGGTTTTTAATATGACAAAGGCGGTTCAGAAAATCATGCTGAAAAACCGAAAAGGTTCTATCGTGAATATGAGCAGTGTAGTAGGAGTAAAAGGAAATGCCGGCCAGGCGAATTATGCTGCTTCAAAGGCAGGAATGATTGGTTTTACCAAATCTGTTGCACTGGAATTAGGTTCAAGAAATATTCGTTGCAATGCCATTGCTCCCGGATTTATCGAAACTGAAATGACCGCCAAATTAAACGAAGATGTGGTTCAGGGTTGGAGAGATTCTATTCCGCTAAAGCGTGGTGGAACGCCGGAAGATGTTGCCAATGCATGTCTTTTCTTTGCTTCTGATATGAGCGCCTATGTTTCCGGACAAGTGTTGAATGTTTGCGGAGGAATGCTAACGTAATTACGAATTTAGAATTACGAATTAATTTAATATCGAATATCTTATAAATGAATACCACAACAATCCTGTTATTACTCGTATCGATACTTATTGCTGCTGGTTTGTCATTTTATCAATATATATACAAAGTCAAAGTCAAGTCGAAACACACTTTGCTTTTGGCTTTTTTGCGTTTCTTTTCAATTTTCGGATTGCTGCTGTTACTGATAAATCCAATCATAACAAGAAAATCAGTAGAGACAGTAAAAACACCTTTGCCAATTGTTATCGACAACTCAGCTTCGATAATAGATTTGAAAGCCGATAAATCGGCAATGGATATTTTCCAAAAGCTTTCTGAAAATGCAGCCCTTGCTGATAAATTTGATGTGCAAACCTATCAGTTTGACACTGATTTTTTGCCTTCAGACACGATTGACTTCAAAGGAACACAATCGAATATCGATGTTGTTGCCAAAAATTTAAAGAATATTTACAAAAGCCAGCATTATCCAACGGTTTTAATTTCGGATGGAAATCAAACTTCCGGAGAAGATTACGTTTTCGGATTCAATCCTGATAATAAGGTATATCCTTTGGTGGTTGGTGATACCGCAACTTATCTGGATTTAAGAATCTCGCAATTGAATGTCAATAAATACGCTTTTCACAAGAATAAATTCCCAGTTGAAGTTTTCCTGAATTATGCCGGAACCAAAAGCATCAATGCAACATTTAAAATTTTGCAAGGCAATGCTGTTTTGAATGAGCAAACAGTAGCTTTTTCACCTTCAAAAAAATCGGCAACCTTGAATGTATTGTTACCAGCGAACAAAGTTGGATTGCAGATTTTAAGAGCTACAATTTCCTCAAAAGAACAAGAAAAAAACACCTATAACAACACCAAAAATTTTGCTGTCGAAGTTATCGATCAAAAGACAGAAGTGGCTTTAATATCTTCGATTTCGCATCCGGATTTGGGAGCCATTAAACGAAGTATTGAAAGTAATGCACAACGAAAGGTAACTATTCTTAAACCTAACCAAATCAATTCATTAACAAATTATAATGTTTTAATATTATATCAGCCAAATGCAGAGTTTAAAGCAATATTTGATCAAAATGAAAATGCCAAAATCAATACCTGGATAATCACAGGAAATGATACTGATTATAGTTTTTTAAATCAAAATCAAAATAGTTTCAGCTTCAAAATGAGTGGAAGTAAAGAGGATTATTTGGCGTCGTTTGACAGCCAGTTCAACCTTTTTGCGTTAGATAATATCGGTTTTGAACAGTTTCCGCCTTTGGAAAATCCTTTCGGGGCAATCACGGCAAATGGTAATACCAATGTTTTGTTATCATCCACAATCCGTAATATTCAAACCAATCAGCCATTGTTGGCTTTCGCTGAAAACCAAGGGAAAAGAAGTGCGTTCTTATTTGGAGAAAACATCTGGAAATGGCGCGCTAATATGTATGTTGACAAAAAAAGCTTTGCGGATTTTGATATTTTCTTGGACAAGACGATACAATATTTGACATCAAATAATTCGAGGAAGTCATTGGTCGTAACACATGAGCGTTTTTATAATTCGGGTGAAGGCATCGAAATAACAGCTCAGTTTTTCAATAAAAATTATGAGCTTGACGAGAAAGCACGATTGACTATCGCTGTTGTAAATACTAAAACCAAACAAGTCAAAAATTATGATTTGCTTAGAACTACAAACGCTTTTCAAGTTAACCTGGATGGACTCGCGGCAGGAAATTATGCGTTTAAAGTAAAAGAATTGAATTCAAATTCGGTTTATTCAAGCGGTTTTGAAGTGTTGGATTTTGATATTGAAAAACAATTTGTAAATCCGGATTGGAATAAACTAAACCAATTGGCGACACAAACCAAAGGAAAAGCATTCCTTCCAAACCAAACTGATGCACTTATTAAGCAATTGCTTGCTGATGATAGCTACAAAGCCGTTCAAAAAGCATTGGTTAAGAAATCCCCTTTGATTGATTGGATTTGGTTGTTGGTACTGATTGCAATTTCCCTTGCTGCAGAATGGTTTATAAGAAAGTATAACGGATTGTTATAGTTGTCGGTTCATCTAACTTTATATCATTTTTAACAGAAACTAACAAAAAGACAAACCATTTTTGTTTAAATTCGTAGCTCTAAAACCAACACATGAAAATTGCCATTGTTTGCTATCCGACTTTTGGTGATTTGATATTAAGAGGAGGAAGCCCGGTGGGCTTCAGGTACGCGAACTTTAGTTCGCTTTTCTATAATATTAAAA
>JAZKCP010000093.1:0-7196 GCA_040388035.1 Bacteroidota bacterium
TATTTATCTGTCGCCAAGAAAAAAATATACATTTGGTTTTTCGACCGATTTTATCCATTCTAACATTCAGGAATTCGGAATCTCGGGCAATACATTTTTGAGTATCCGAAACGTGTTTAATGGTGCTGAAACTTTTGAAATTGGAGCCAGAGGAAGCATTGGCGCCTCAAAGGATTTCGCCAATCCACAAAATAATTTTTTCAATATTTCAGAGTTTGGAACCGATGCCAAGTTAAATTTACCAAGATTGTTTTTGCCTTTCAAAACGGACAAAATCATTCCGAAAACCATGATTCCTTATACGACAATTAGTGTGGGCTATTCGAAGCAGACCAACATTGGTTTGGACAAACAAAATTTTACCAGCTCTTTAGTTTACAACTGGACGCCGAGAAAAAACACAACCTTTCGTTTTGATTTAATCAATATACAGTTTGTGAAAAACATAAATCCAAGTAATTATTTTAATGTATATAAATCTTCCTTTAATGCATTAAATGATTTGGCAGATATTTATAATCTAAATTCAGACTATATAAATCCAGATACCG
The DNA here is from genome assembly GCA_040388035.1 of Bacteroidota bacterium. Taxonomy (GTDB): domain Bacteria; phylum Bacteroidota; class Bacteroidia; order Flavobacteriales; family Flavobacteriaceae; genus Flavobacterium. Next base: position 552 of record JAZKCP010000093.1, read on the forward strand.
GAAAACTGGATATTGACGCAGGAACCAATGCTTTTTTAAACGATGTTTTAGGTGAAAATCCCATTGTTACTCCTAACGTAACAGATTTGAAAACAATTAGAAGTATAGCCGAACAAAAAACAAGATTAACTGAGGACAATTTAATTGTAGCCTCAAGTATTTCCTTTTCAAAAACTTCCCAAAAAGATTTGTCAGACAACACATTTTATGCTGTCAAAGCAAAGGTGGAATCTGCCGGAAATTTAATGTCGCTGATAGCCGGCGCTTCAAAACAAACTGAAAATGGTTCTAAAACAGCTTTTGGCGTAGCTTTTTCGCAATACATTAAAACCGAATTCGAATACATTAAACATTGGGATCTGACCCGTAGAAAAGTATTGGCAGCCAAGGCGTTTGCCGGAGTGGCCATTCCTTATAGCAACTCAAACAGTGTTCCTTTCTCACGAAGTTATTTTGCCGGAGGAACTAACGATATCCGAGCCTGGCAGTCCTACAATTTGGGTCCGGGAAGCACTGGTGCTATTCAGGATTTCAATGAAGCCAATATGAAATTGCTATTCAGCACAGAATTCCGTTTTGGGATTTTCGGAAAATTGAATGGTGCATTTTTTGTCGATGCTGGTAATATCTGGAATATCAGTGATGTTGTTACCAAACCTGAAGCTGTTTTTTCAGGCTTGAAATCGTTGGAAAACATTGCCGTTGGTTCTGGGTTTGGATTTAGATACGACTTTAATTTCTTTGTCATTCGCTTGGATTTAGGTTTCAAAACCTACAATCCGGCTAATCCCGAAAATGAAAAATGGTTCAAGGAAATGCGCTTTGACAAATCGGTTATAAATATTGGGATAAATTATCCTTTCTAAAATTAGAAATTATTATTTTTGTAGACTTAACTTTAAACAACACAAACAATGGCTCACAATATAAAACCGGGAGTAGCAACAGGCGATGAAGTTCAGGCGATTTTTGCTTACGCTAAAGAAAAAGGATTTGCGCTTCCTGCAGTAAACGTCATTGGTTCAAGTACCATTAATGGCGTTTTGGAAACTGCTGCAAAATTAAACGCTCCGGTTATTATTCAATTTTCAAATGGTGGTGCCGCGTATAATGCAGGGAAAGGCCTTTCGAATGTGGGAGAAAAAGCAGCTATTGCAGGTGGAATTGCGGGCGCAAAACACATTCATACCTTAGCCGAGGCTTATGGCGCAACCGTTATTCTACATACTGACCATTGTGCAAAAAAATTATTGCCTTGGATTGATGGGTTATTGGATGCTTCTGAAAAGTATTTTGCCGAAACAGGAAAGCCTTTGTATTCGTCGCACATGATTGATTTATCAGAAGAGCCAATCCATGAAAATATCGAAATCTGTAAAACCTATTTGGCCCGTATGAGCAAAATGGGAATGACTTTAGAAATTGAATTGGGAATTACAGGTGGCGAGGAAGATGGTGTTGATAATTCGGACGTTGACAGTTCAAAATTATATACCCAACCTGAGGAAGTAGCTTATGCTTACGAAGAGTTGATGAAAATTTCTCCAAGATTCACTATCGCGGCGGCTTTCGGAAATGTTCACGGCGTATATAAACCGGGAAATGTAAAACTGACTCCAAAAATCCTAAAAAACTCCCAGGATTACGTTCAGAATAAATTCAACACAGGTCACAATCCTGTTGATTTTGTTTTCCATGGTGGTTCCGGTTCTACGCTTGAAGAAATCAGGGAAGGGATTTCCTATGGTGTAATCAAAATGAATATTGATACTGATTTACAATTTGCCTTTACTGAAGGAATCCGTGATTATATGGTCAAAAATATTGATTATCTTAAAACCCAAATTGGTAGTCCTGACGGAGCAGATTCCCCAAACAAAAAACACTACGATCCCAGAAAATGGATACGCGAAGGCGAAATGACTTTCAACAAAAGATTAGAGGAAGCATTTGCCGACTTAAATAACGTAAATACATTATAATATAAAATTAAGTTTGTTCGTTTGTAGTTTATCGTTTAAAGACTAAACCCACCGCAAACAGCAAATCATAAACAAATAAACTTAACTATGGCTTGGTTTAAAAGAACAGAAAAAGGTATCACAACCGCAACCGAAGATAAAAAAGATGTTCCAAAAGGGCTTTGGTATAAATCTCCGACAGGAAAAATTATTGACCAGGACGAATTGGCAAGAAATCTTTGGGTAAGCCCTGAGGATGATTTTCACGTAAGAATTGGCAGCAAGGAATATTTCGAAATCTTATTTGACAATAACCAATTCAAGGAATTGGATGCCAAGATGACTTCAAAAGATCCTTTAGGATTTGTCGATACTAAAAAGTATGCAGACAGATTGAAAGATGCCATGGACAAAACAGGATTGAAAGATGCTGTCAGAACTGCCGTTGGAAAATCAAAAGGAAATGATTTAGTGGTTTGCTGTATGGATTTTGCCTTTATTGGTGGTTCTATGGGCGCCGTTGTTGGTGAAAAAATTGCCCGCGGTATTGATTACTCTATCAAAAACAAAGTGCCATTTGTGATGATTTCAAAATCAGGTGGCGCGCGTATGATGGAAGCGGCATATTCATTAATGCAATTGGCAAAAACTTCTGCAAAATTGGCACAATTAGCTGAAGCCAAAATTCCATATATCTCTTTGTGTACCGATCCAACAACTGGTGGAACAACGGCTTCTTATGCAATGCTTGGCGACGTAAACATTTCTGAACCCGGTGCTTTGATTGGTTTTGCCGGTCCAAGAGTTGTGCGTGATACTACCGGAAAAGATTTACCTGATGGTTTTCAAACGGCTGAGTTTGTATTAGATCACGGTTTCCTTGATTTTATTGCACCTCGAAAAGAACTGAAAGACAAGATTAATTTATATATCGATTTAATTCTGAATCAGAATATCCGATAATTAGATTCCGCCATCGCGGGATTGACAAATACTGGGAAACACAAAGTTTATGCTTTGTGTTTTTTTTATTTATGATAGGTTAACTATTTGTGATTTATAGCCCCGATAGGAGCTGGCTACCGCGTAGCGCGTATAGCGGGAGGATTGGAGTAAATAAAAGCAATACGCCTGCTTCCTTAATTACATCCCACTTCTGATTGCCTCAACAGGATCTAATTTTGAAGCTGAAACGGCCGGTAAAATTCCGGATACCAAACCTACTGCCATAGATAAACCAAAACCTATCAAAATATTCACGAAGCTTAAGACAAATTCAAAGTCCAGTATGTTTGTGAGCAGCATTGCCAAAAGCCACACTATCAGCAAGCCTATGATTCCGCCAAATACACAAAGAATAATCGCTTCAAACAAAAATTGAAAAAGGATAAATTTATTTTTGGCACCTAATGATTTTTGGATTCCGATTAAATTGGTTCTTTCTTTTACAGAAACAAACATGATGTTGGCAATACCAAAACCGCCAACTAAAAACGAAAAGAGGCTTATTATGATTCCACCAAAACGAATCATAGAAAGCACTTCGTCAATTTGATCCGTAAGTCCGGATAAAATATTAATAAAAAAATTATCTATATCTCCTTGTTTTACACCTCTGTAATCGCGAAGTTTTTGTGAAATCTCCCCTTTTAACGCGTCAATATCTGCGCCTTTTTCCGGTTTTAAAATAACTACCGGAAGTACATTTGGATTGTTATCTCCATAAATGCTTCTAAGAAAACTCGAAGGAAAAAAGACGGATGTATCATCGCCACCGCCAAGATCCATTCCGGCACCTTTCTTTTTTGTCACGCCAATAACGGTAAACCGCTTGCCATACATTCGAACCGTTTTTCCGATAGGTTCAGCATTCTCAAAAAGTTGTTCCGCTATATCGTACCCTAAAACAACTACCTGTCGTCCTGAATTAGATTCCAATTCATTAAAAAACCTTCCTTGCGAAAATTCCATTCGCTGTATGTCTACAAATTCAAAAGTTACCGGAACAATATTCACATTGGAAACAGTTTTCGATTCAAATTTAATATTCTGCGGAACGGTAAAATATTGAAAACAAGAGTTTTCTACGCCAGACAAAGCCGTTTTCAAATATTGATATTCTTCATATTTCATATTTGGAAACTGCTCTCTTTTCCAACGCGGAACATCTGTTGGTCCAAAAGACTGGCTAGTCAAATAAATCGTGTTTTTATCTAAAGTACTCAAATCGGCCTTGATTTTTTTATCCAAAGAATCAACAGCGGCTAGCACTGCTATAATGGAAAAGATGCCAATAGTCACACCCAATAAAGAAAGCATGGTTCGCAATTTGTTGTTGCGGAGCGCATTCATGGCAAAAGCAAAACTTTCTTTGAGCAGTCTTAAGTAGAGTAGCATTTAGGCTGGTTTATGGTGATGTAAATTTCGATAAAAATAATGAAAATCCCCACTATTTTTCAAATTGCTTTATTGGTGTCAAAAAATAAAATATTGTTACAAAAAAAATGAGAATCTGAATCAAGTTCAGATTGAAAAAAACTACTTTTGCACCTTAAATCTACCTGTCGGCAGACAGGCACAACACACACAACATGACTATTACAAAAACAATCCAATCGGCACTAATTTCAGTCTTTTCAAAAGACGGATTAGAGCCGATAGTTCGCAAACTACACGAACAAAACGTAACGATTTATTCTACCGGCGGCACAGAAGAATTCATCAATAATTTGGGAATTCCGGTTGTTCCGGTTGAAGCGGTTACTTCTTTTCCTGAAATTCTTGGCGGAAGAGTAAAGACATTACACCCGAAAATTTTTGGAGGTATTTTAAATCGTCAGGACAATGAAACCGATGTGGCTCAAATGAAGGATTTTGAAATCCCGCAAATCGACTTGGTGATTGTCGATTTATATCCGTTCGAAAAAACAGTTGCTTCCGGCGCGAGTGAATCTGATATAATCGAGAAAATCGATATCGGCGGAATTTCGTTAATTCGTGCTGCGGCAAAGAATTTTAATGATACTGTTATTGTAGCTTCAGTAAATGAATATTCGCTTTTATTGGATTTCATTTCAACCCAAAATGGCGCAACAACTTTGGAACAACGAAAACTTTTGGCTTCAAAAGCATTTCATGTTTCTTCCAACTATGACACTGCAATTTTCAATTATTTCAATACGGATGAAACAATATTCAAAGTAAGTATTGATAATGGCCAGATTTTGAGATATGGTGAAAATCCACATCAGAAAGGGTTTTTCTTTGGTGATTTTGATAAAATGTTTACCAAAATCCATGGCAAGGAACTTTCATATAACAATCTGTTAGACGTTGATTCAGCGGTAAACCTGATATTGGAATTCAAAAACAACGAACCGACATTCGCCATTTTAAAACACAATAATGCCTGCGGACTGGCTTCGAGAAAAACTATGAAAGAAGCTTATCTGGCAGCTTTGGCTGGCGATCCAACTTCGGCATTTGGTGGTGTTTTGATTGCTAATGGCAAAATTGATTTGGCTACAGCCAATGAAATAAATTCGCTTTTTTGCGAAGTTGTCATTGCTCCGGCTTATGATGACGAAGCGATTGCCGTTTTATCTGAAAAGAAAAACAGGATTATTTTAGTGCAACACGATGTGGAATTGCCTAACAGACAGGTAAGAACGTGTCTGAACGGATTATTGGTGCAGGATAAAAACAATATAACGGACAATAAAACACACCTAAATTACGTTACTGATATCAAGCCAACCGAGCAGGAAATTGACGATTTATTATTTGCTTCAAAAATTTGTAAAAATACCAAATCAAATACGATTGTATTTGCAAAAAACAGTACATTAGTGGCATCAGGAACTGGTCAGACTTCGAGAGTGGATGCGTTGAAACAAGCGATTGAAAAAGCGACAACTTTTGGCTTTGATTTGAATGGTGCAGTGATGGCAAGCGATGCTTTTTTCCCTTTCCCGGATTGTGTGGAAATTGCTCATAACGCTGGAATTACAGCTGTTATTCAGCCTGGTGGTTCGATAAAGGACGCGTTGAGTATTGATTTTTGCAACGAAAATAAAGTTGCAATGGTATTTACCGGGACACGTCATTTTAAACATTAATTTGTTTAACTTTGTGCGTTAAATTTTTATAAACATTAACCCTACTAAAATCTATGGGATTTTTTGATTTCATGACCGAGGATATTGCAATTGACCTTGGTACCGCAAACACTCTGATAATACACAACGACAAAGTTGTAATTGACAGCCCCTCAATTGTTGCCAGAGACCGAATATCGGGAAAAATTATCGCTGTTGGTAAGGAAGCCAACATGATGCAGGGTAAAACACATGAAAACATAAAAACCATACGTCCGTTAAAAGATGGGGTTATCGCCGATTTTGATGCGTCTGAAAAAATGATCAGCATGTTCATCAAAAGCATTCCGGCCTTAAAGAAAAAAATGTTTACTCCGGCACTTAGAATGGTGGTTTGTATTCCATCCGGAATTACGGAAGTGGAGATGCGTGCGGTAAAGGAAAGTTGCGAACGTGTAAACGGAAAAGAAGTTTATCTTATCCACGAACCAATGGCTGCGGCGATTGGTATTGGAATTGATATTATGCAGCCAAAAGGAAACATGATTGTAGATATTGGTGGTGGAACTACTGAAATAGCGGTTATC
>JAZKCP010000094.1:0-5627 GCA_040388035.1 Bacteroidota bacterium
AAAAGCCGTATCAACCTCTGTTTGCAACTGATCTTTTAGTTTATTCAAGTCCATTTTTATTTGCTTTTTATTAATTAGCCAAATCAAAAACACCTTTTGTTAAAATCCTCGAAGAAGCATTAATTATAGTATTTGGAAGTATTTCAATGAATTTTTCAGATTTCTCGCCTACCGTAACGCTTACTTTCTTGAATGAATATCCGTTTTTTTCATTCTCCAATAAAAGTACGAAATTTTTGTTATTCTCTGTCAATACGGCTTCCGAAGGAACCGCTAAACCTTTTTTAGAATCAATAATAATTTCAGCCTCAACAAACATTCCTGTTAATAGCTTTTGCTTAATCATATCGTCTAAATGTCCATGAATGTTAATCGTTCTGTCGTTTCCTTCTATTGATTTTCCAACCAAATGTACTTCAGCATTAAAAACATCTTTTGTTGCTTCAGGAACTTTAAAAAGAATCTTTTGTCCTATTTTCACATTCAAAATATCTTTTTCAAAAACGGCCAGTTCTAAATGCAAGTGATCCGTATCGACAATTTCTAAAATCACATCCGAAGGCGCCACATACATTCCCACATTTGCATTCATAATCACAATATCGCCAGTTATTGGAGAAAAAATAGTGATTGTTGAAGTCAAATTTCCTTTCTCTACATTTTTCGGATTAATGTTCAAGAGCACTAATTTGGCGCGCAAGCTTTGATGCATTGCTTTGGCTCTTTTATAGTCACTTTCGGCTTTCAAGTAGTTTTTTTGAGAAGTGATTTTTTCATCATACAGCGTTTTTTGTCTGTCATATTCGGATTTTAAGAAATTAAGCTGCTCCGCCACTTCCATATAATCTTTTTGAATATCAAGAAATTCTGTGTTTTGTAACGTTAACAAAGCTTGTCCTTTTGTGACTTTATTTCCAACCAAAAGCGTAGTAGATTTTACATAACCGCCCATAAAAGTGTTCACTTTAGCGCGGTTTTGTGGCGGTACATCAATTTTTCCCGATGCTTTTACCTTTACATCAAAATCTTGTTCTGTTGGACTTGCAATCTCCATTCCCGAAGATTTAAATTGGGCGGAAGTTACGGTAATCAAACCGTTGTCTTTTTGTTCGACTTCCTCTGTTTTCGATTCTTTACAAGAAAATAAAACAAGAGACAAAGCAGTTATATATAGTATTTTTTTCATTTTTAGCGAATTAAAAATTAAGGTATTGTAAGTCTAATTGGGTTTGATTGAAGAGTAAAATAGTATCTAAATAGTCCACTTGGATGGTCGTAGCATTTTCTAAACTTTGAATGTATTGGAAAAAATCTATTTCGCCATGTTTGTAGCTATTGTTTCCTACTTTTATAATCTCATCCGATAATTTTTTACCATACGTATTGTAATAATTTATGGCTTCCTGATATTTGGCTAATTCGTTCTTTTTTTGATTAATGTACTTCTCTATTTTTACTTCTTCATTTTGCTTTTGTTGTTCCCAACTTTGCAATTCGAGCTGCGCTACTTTAGTTTTAGAAACGTTACCAGAGAATAATATTGGTACTGCCAAACCAACTTGAAAACCGTACAAAGATTGTGATAATCCGTTATTTCTTCCTTGAAAATAGTCTAAGTTAATGTCCGGTAACCAATGCTGTTTTTGCAAGTTTATTTGATTTTTATAATTTACAGTAATACTTTCTAAATAAGCAGTATAAGTTGTTTTACTTATCTCATCAGTAAAAGTATTTAACGGTGTAATTGTATTGCTTTTTATTGCTATTATTTCATCGTTTTGAAGCAAGGATTGTAGCAGTTCATATTGTGCTTTTTTATCATTTTCTATTTGGGAAAGCTTCGTTCTTATTTGTCTGAATTTAGCTTGAGCAGTAATTTTTTCCAGATAATTGGTTTCTCCCAATTCAAAACGTCTGTCGCTTGCTTTAGAGAAATTTTGGTACAAACTATCTAAATAATGATACAGTTTTTCTTGATGTTGCAAATAAACAATGTGCTGATACGCCTTTGAAACTCCCAAAGAAAGTTTGTTTTTTTGAATATCAAAATTGGCTTTTTCCCTTTCATATTCGGAAGAAAATACTTTTTTCTGCGCTCCGTAAACCGTTGGAAAAGAAAAGCGTTGCTGTACGCCAAATACTCGTAAAGGTTCGTTATTGAGTGCCAAATTATTTTGATCGTAACTGTAATAAATATTGGTTTTATCAAAAGTATTTGCCGTTTTGATATTGACTTTTGTTTTATCCACTTGCAATTGAGCCGCTTTTATTCCTTTATTATTTTGAATTGCTTTAGCCAATAAACTATCCAATTCCGGATTAGCATTTTGTGAAAAAGCCAACGAAGAACTCAACAATAACAAAATGATATAAGTGGAACTTTGATGTTTCTTGAACTTCGCTTTTTTAAACGCCGCACTATCAAAAACTTTATATAAAATAGGCAGGACTATCATCGTTAAAACAGTAGCCGTAAACAATCCGCCAATGACTACCGTTGCTAATGGTCGTTGCACTTCTGCCCCAGCCGAGGATGAAATTGCCATAGGTAAAAATCCTAATGCAGCTGCCGAAGCGGTTAATAAAACCGGACGTAATCTATCAGTAGTTCCTTTTAAAATCAATGCATCGATATCTTTCATACCTTGGTGTTTGAGTTCTTTAAAATGTTCGATTAGTACAATTCCGTTTAATACTGCAATTCCGAAAAGTGCTATGAATCCAACGCCTGCCGAAATACTGAACGGCAAATCTCTCATCCATAAAAACAAAACACCGCCAACTGCAGATAAAGGAATCGCTGAATAGACCATTAAGGCTTCTTTTACGGAACCAAATGCAAAATACAAAAGGATAAAAATCAAAAATAAAGCGATTGGAACTGCAATCATCAAGCGGGCTTTGGCACTTTGTAAATTCTCGAATTGTCCGCCGTATTTCACATAATATCCAGATGGTAATTTTATTTGATTGTCTACAATTTTTTGGATATCGGTAACCACACTTTGCAAATCTCGGTTGCGAACATTGATTCCCACTACAATTCTTCTATTGGTATTGTCTCTAGAAATTTTTGCGGGGCCTTCGGTATATTCGATGGAAGCCAATTCGCTCAACGGAATTTGTTCTCCGTTTGGCGTTGGCACATATAAATTACGTAAATCTTCAATATCGTGACGGTTTGCTTGATCCAAACGAATCACCATATCAAAACGTTTCTCGCCTTCAAAAACATTTCCAACGGTTTTTCCGGCAAAGCCAAGAGCAATCATTTCGTTCAAATCAGAAATATTCAAACCATAGCGGGCAATTTTAGAACGATCATAAACGACAGACATTTGTGGCAAACCTTCTGTTTTTTCGATAATAATATCCGAAGCACCTTCTACTTTTGCAATAGCATTTTTGATTTCGTGCGCTTTTTGTGCCAAAATATCTAAGTCTTCGCCAAAAACTTTAACTGCCACATCAGATCTTGTTCCAGAAATTAATTCGTTGAATCGCATTTCGATAGGCTGTGTAAATTCGATTTCCATATTCGGAATTTCTTTTTCCAATGCTGCTTTTATTTTGTCTGCCAATTCATCTTTGGTCGAAGCTGAAGTCCATTCCGATTTGGGTTTTAATTTTACAATAACATCGCTTTCTTCCATAGACATTGGGTCTGTTGGCACTTCAGCAGCTCCAATTCTGCTGACAACCTGTGTGACTTCCGGGAAATTTTTAAGGATTATTTTCTCGATTTTGGTAGTAATCGCTATTGTTTTTGTCAAAGAAGTTCCTGTTTTTAAAACGGGCTGAATCACAAAATCACCTTCGTCAAGCGTAGGAATAAATTCTCCTCCCATAGTTGCAAATAATCCAATAGCCAACAATAATAATCCTAATGCGCCATACAATACTTTTTTGGTATTGCTTATCGCCCAAGTGATTATGGGCAAATACCAAGAATTGAGTTTGTGGATTAATCTACTGGATAATGAATTTGGATTTTCTTCTTTTGGTTTTAAAAACAAAGAAGAAACTACCGGAACATACGTAAAACAGAAAATCATCGCACCCAATAATGCAAAACTAAAGGTCATTGCCATTGGTTTGAACATTTTACCTTCGATTCCGGATAATGAGAGAATAGGAATAAAAACAATCAGAATAATCAATTGGCCAAAAATAGCCGAGTTCATCATTTTGGAAGCACTTTTATACGTTATTTGGTCAATTTCTAACTGACGCTCTTCCTTGCTGAGATTTACTAAATGAGCTGATTTACTGGCTATTTGAAAAGCAATAAACTCCACAATAATTACGGCACCATCGATGATAATTCCAAAATCAATAGCTCCTAAACTCATTAAATTGGCATCGATACCAAAAATGTTCATGAATGAAATAGCAAACAATAAACACAACGGAATTACGGAAGCAACAACCAATCCCGAACGCCAGTTTCCTAACAATAAAACCACGACAAAAATCACAATTAAACATCCTAAAATCAAGTTTTCGGCAACGGTAAAAGTGGTTTTTCCTACCAATTCACTTCGCTCTAAAAAGCCATTGATGTACACGCCTTCAGGTAGAGATTTTTCTATTTCAATCACTCGGTCTTTGACATCGCTGATGACTTGTTTCGAATTTCCTCCTTTGAGCATCATAACTTGCCCCAAAACTTTTTCACCTTCTCCATTACCAGTGATTGCTCCAAAACGATTGGCATGACCAAACCGAACTTGCGCTACATTCTTGATATAAACCGGTAATCCATTAGTATTTTTAACAACTATGTTTCCAATATCTTCCAGCGAATTGACTTTTCCTTCACCCCTGATAAAATAACTTTGATTTACTTTTTCGATGTATGCTCCACCGGCAATACTGTTGTTTTTCTCCAGTGCTGTAAAAACATCCGCAGTAGTGATGTTCATGGCTTTCAAACTCGAAGGATTAATAGCAATTTCATATTGTTTCAAAAAACCGCCCCAAGTATTAATTTCTACAACACCTTTTATTCCTGATAATTGCCGTTTTACAACCCAATCTTGTATCGTACGCAAATCAGTTACCGAATAATTATTCTTGAATTCTGGCTTTACTTCTAAAGTGTACTGGTAGATTTCTCCAAGTCCTGTAGTAATCGGACCCATTTCTGGTGTTCCAAAACCTTGCGGAATTTTCTCTGAAGCCGTTTTTATTTTTTCTGCAATAAGTTGTCTTGGAAGATAGGTTCCCAGATTTTCATCAAAAACAATCGTGACTACGGATAAACCAAATTTTGAAATAGAACGAATTTCTTTGACCCCAGGCAAATTGGCCATTTCAATTTCTACAGGATACGTGATAAACTGTTCAATATCTTGTGTAGAAAGGTTACGAGAAGTTGTGATTACCTGAACTTGGTTATTTGTAACGTCTGGAACTGCTCCAATGGATATTTGGAAAACAGAAAACAAACCAAATCCGAAAACTCCCAAAGTAAAGAGTAAGATAATCAGTTTGTTTTTTAAACTAAAAGCAATAATTTTTTCGAGCATTTTTACCTTAATTTGTTTTTTACAAATCTAAGATTTAAAGATAAGGATTTACTTAAGAATTACTTAAGGTCTGCTTCAAATAAACTTAATACCACT
>JAZKCP010000095.1:0-2384 GCA_040388035.1 Bacteroidota bacterium
TTATTTTCAACAGAACATTTTAAGATTCCGGTTTCAACTACACATACGATTACAGGTTCTATCATTGGAGTTGGAGTTACAAAAAGGGTTTCTGCGGTTCGTTGGGGTGTAACCGTAAAACTATTGTGGGCTTGGGTTTTGACCATTCCGGTTTCGGCAGTTTTAGCCGCTTTAGTTTATTATTTACTAAAATTATTTATCTAAACTTCAATCTTACAAAAACAGACTCCTAATGATTATTTCCTTAGGAGTTTTTTTATGCCTTTTTTTAATGACATTTTATTAACCTAGTCACAGTGAGGCTTTACAAGTTTCCAATGTTAAGTTTTTAGCTGAAATGAAAACTTAACATTGGTGGATTAGTTTAAAGGTTACTTTTGTTAACATAGAATTTACATTGAGTTTTAAAATAACTAATAACAACATGACTGATAAAGACTTAACACCAAACGAAGAACCTGCAAAAGTAACGGAAAATACTCCTGTAGCTAAAACTGCCCGTGCCAGAACGGCTCCCGCAAAACCAGCCGTAAGTAGTAATTCGACAGCTAAACCAACAAGAACAAGAGCAACAACTGTAAAGGTTGCTGCAACAAACGAAGTTAAACCGGGAGCAATTGTAGAAAAATCTACTCCTTCCAATGAAGAAACAGTAGAAAATATGAAAGATTCCGACAAAGAAAAAGCAAAAAAGGCTAAGGCCAAAGAAAAAGCCAAAGACAAAAAGAAAAAAGAAAAGGCTAAAGAGAAAGCCAAAAAAGAAAAAGCTAAAGAAAAAGCTAAGGCTAAAAAGAAAAAAGAAAAGGCAAAAGAGAAAGCTAAAAAGGCTAAGGCTAAAAAAGTTAAAGCCAAAGACAAAAAGAAATCTAAATCCAAAAAGAAAAAATAATACTAAAACCGATAGTTATGCTGTCGGTTTTTTATTTTATTACTGATTCAGATTTCTTACTTTTGTCGGCAACACAACACACTCTCTAAATGAAATCGAAGATTCACGAACACAATAAAAAATTAGCTCGCGTGAGTAAAAATTCATTGCAATTATTTCTTTTGCTTTTTACTGTTTCAATTTATTCGCAGGTTACAATCCAGCAAACAAAACAAGATAACGATATAAAATTATCGGCTTTGCCTTATTATAGTTTTGGAAAGGGAATCGGGATTACATCGCCAGACAGTTTGTTTCAATTGAACATCAGATTCAGGATGCAGAACAGGGTAACTTATCTTAAAGATGAAGCCGAAAATGGAGCTTATGATGGACAGGTACGTCGTTTGCGTTTGCGTTTTGACGGTTATGTTGGAAATCCGAAATTCCTTTATGTAGTTCAATTGTCCTTTGCTCCCGGTGATGTTGGTGAAGTAAAGGAAGGAGAGAATATCAATATTATCCGTGATGCGGTAGTTTTTTACCGTCCAAACAAGAATTGGAATATTAGTTTCGGGCAGACCAAATTACCCGGAAACCGCCAGCGTGTGAATTCTTCCGGTGGTTTGCAATTGACAGACAGAACAATCAATAACGCCAAATTTACCATTGACAGGGATTTTGGTTTTCAGGTGCATAACCTGAATGAGTTCAAAGATAAATTCTCCTATAACTTCAAAACCGCCATTAGTGGCGGTGAAGGAAGGAATCAAACCGGGAAAGGCGATGATGGAGTAGCATTCACAGGAAAAATTGAATTATTGCCTTTTGGAGCTTTTGCCAAAGACGGAACTTATTTTGAAGGTGATATCCTGCGCGAGAAAAAACCAAAACTGATGCTTTCCGGCGCATTTCAGCAAAACAATCATGCTCAACGAACGCAGGGTCAACTTGGAAATGATATGTTTGAAAGAAGAACAATGAAATCTGTTTTACTGGATGCTATGTTCAAATACAATAGCTGGGCTGCGATGATGAGTTATATGTCGAGAACCACCAATGAAAATGCAATAACTTTTAATCCCGATGATATTACCGAAAGCAATTATGTATTTGTTGGAAACGGATTTGACTATCAATTGAGTTACAATTTTCGTTCGAATTACGAAATCATTGGTCGATATTCTATTCAGAAAGTTGGCAAAGATATTCAGTCATTGGCGCCAAATACAAAGGAATACAGTGTTGGTGTAACAAAATACATTTGGGAACATTCATTCAAACTTCAAACCGAACTGACTTTTGACACTTTAGATTTTAGTGACGGAACTTCAAAAAACAATTGGTATCTGCGTTTTCAGGTTGAAATAGGAATCTAAGTTTTATTGTTTACTTAACAACAATTGACCGCTTTATTTTTTACTTTTATGTCAATTTTAAAAATATTTGATATGAAAAGTAAAATCACTTCCCTATTTCTTTTTGCAATGTTTGCTTTTCAATCTTTCGCCCAATC
>JAZKCP010000095.1:2394-3489 GCA_040388035.1 Bacteroidota bacterium
CTTCCGGCCTTTGCAAGAAGAGATCGTGAATTCAGTATTGGAAAAAAAAGATGTTGAATATAAAGACGGCAGCCAAGTTCTTAGTGGCGTTTCTGTAAGACCGGCAAAATTTATCGAAGGAAAACCAGGTGTTTTAATCCTTCCAGCCTGGATGGGAATCCAAAACCATGAAAAAGATGTTGCTGATATTTTAGCGTCAATGGGTTATTACACATTCATCGCTGATATTTATGGTGTTGACCAGCGGCCTAAAAGCTCAAAGGAAGCTGGAGCAAAAGCCGGATATTTCAAAAAAAATATAAAAGAATATCAAACCAGGATTCAACTGGCTTTAGACCAATTGGTAAAACAAGGCGCTAATCCTAATGAAATTGTAGTTATTGGCTATTGCTTTGGCGGAACTGGAGCTATTGAAGCTGCAAGAACAAATATGAAAGTCAAAGGAATTGTTTCGTTTCATGGTGGTTTAGGAAAAGACGCTACAAGGCCTGTCGGAAAAATCAATCCCAAAGTTTTAGTACTTCATGGTGCTGATGATCCGAATGTTCCAAAAGAAGAAATTGATAATTTCCAAAACGAAATGAGAGCATCAGGTGCTGATTGGCAGATGGTCTATTATGCCAATGCAGTTCATGCCTTTACCGAAAAGACTGCGGGAAATGACAATTCAAAAGGTGTTGCTTATAATGAAAAAGCGGATAAACGCTCGTGGCTGGCAATGCTTGATTTTTTAAAGGAAGCGCTATAAAATACAAAAGTCGATCTGGAGCGATCGACTATTGCGGTGAGGTGTAACTTCCTTTCGGAATCCTCGGTGCAAATATATAACTTAATTATGAGTTATAAATTATGAGTTATAAGTTATTTTAAAAAAATTAAACTTTGTCTTTCAGGCTTTACAATTCATAACTCATAACTTATAATTCATAACTATTTAGGGTTTGCCAATCTTTTTAAAACAGCCCATTGCTTTAGGGCGTCACGGGCATCGACTGCGGGATAACCAAGAACAACTTTTCCTGCTTCAACATCTGCAGCTACTCCGGAACCGGCACCAACTATAGCGCCATCGCCAATAGTTAAGTGGTCTTTTAT
>JAZKCP010000095.1:3499-3738 GCA_040388035.1 Bacteroidota bacterium
GTTACCGAACCGGCCAAGCCTGAATTTCCTGCCATGATGCAGAATTTACCAAGTTTGGAATTATGGCCAATTTGAACCAGATTATCAATCTTGCAGCCATCACCAAGTATTGTAGAACTGAATTTTCCTCTGTCAACACAAGAGTTGGCGCCAATTTCGACACCGTTACCAATGATTACATTTCCAATTTGTGGAATTTTTACCAAACCTTTTTCCGGGCAAGGCCTGAATCCGAAACC
>JAZKCP010000095.1:3748-5141 GCA_040388035.1 Bacteroidota bacterium
TAGTACAGTTTGGATGTAATATGCAAAAAGCACCAATATGGCAGCGTTCACGGATCACTGTTCCCGACCAGATAGTTGTATTTTTTCCAATGCTGCATTCATCAAGAATAGTGACATTTGGATAGATAGTAACATTTTCGGCAAGTTTTACATTAGGCCCAATATAACTTCCTGCACCAATTCTTGTTCCGTTTCCAATCGTTGCCGATTTATCAATTACAGCAGTTGGATGAATATCAGTAGCAAAAATCGGTGGAGCAGGAGCAAAGAGTTCCAATACTTGTGACATTGCCAAATCGGCATTCTTGACTTTTATAAAAGCACGGTTTTCACCCGGTTCAATAGAAACATCCTGATTGACTACTGCGACGCAGGCTTTGGAAGCTTGCCAAAGTTTTTCGTATTTTTTGTTTCCAATAAAGGATATCTCGGTTTCGGTTGCTGCCTCTAATTGCTCAGGAGCAGTTATTTTACAAGAAGTTGTGCCAACAATTTCGCCATGCAATACATCATTGATTTCCTGAATTGAATATGTATTCATAAGTTTATAAGATTTGAGAATAGATACCAAATAAAAGAATTTGTAATTGTAAATCCTAAAAAAGAAAGTTAAAATAGATTATTAGATTGTTAGAAACGCCCTCCGGGCTTTAGATACGCTTCGCTCTTAGATAAGCAAAAAATCTAACAGTCTAACGATCTAAGAGCGAAGCGTATCTAATAATCTAAGAGCGAAGCAGTTCTAACAATTTACTCTTCTTTCTGTCCCATCATCATCAGATAGGCTTTCAAAAATTTATCGATATTGCCATTCATAACGCCATCAACATCGCTGGTTTCATAGCCAGTTCTTACATCCTTAACCAATTTATAAGGCTGCATTACATAGTTCCGGATTTGCGAACCCCATTCTATTTTCATTTTCCCGGCTTCAATATCCGCTCGTTGTGCCTGTTGCTTTTTCAATTCAATTTCATACAATTGAGAACGCAACATCTGCATAGCACGTTGCCTGTTGTCCTGCTGTGAACGCGTTTCTGAACATTGAATCTGAATTCCTGTTGGTTTGTGAACCAATTGTACTTTCGTTTCTACCTTGTTTACATTTTGTCCACCGGCACCACTCGACCGTGAAGTCGTAATTTCGATATCGGCCGGATTAATATCAATTTCAATACTATCATCCACCAATGGATAAACATAAACCGAAGCAAAAGATGTATGCCGTTTGGCATTACTGTCAAAAGGAGAAATGCGCACGAGTCGGTGCACGCCGTTTTCACCTTTTAGATACCCAAAGGAATACTCTCCTTCAAATTCCAAAGTCACCGTTTTTATTCCGGCAACCTCACCTTCCTGAAAGTTTAGTTCCTTGATTTTATAGCCTTCCTTT
>JAZKCP010000096.1:0-11140 GCA_040388035.1 Bacteroidota bacterium
AAATTTTGAAACGTCCATAAAGAAAATCTCCCAGGTATGCCCGTCAAAATCTTCGATTGTGCGCTGTTGCATAAAGCCATAATCCCTAATTTCGTTGGGTTCAGTTCCGCCGGCTTTGAGTCCGTTTTCCATAACGCTGTTTACTTCATCAACACTATCTACCGATAATGCAAAAAACGCTGCTACATTTGATTTTGTGTCGGCAATAGGCTTGGTTGCAAAGCTTGCAAACTTCTCGTGTGTCAAAATCATTACGAATATGTTTTCACTCCAAACCATACAATTTCCGGTCTCGTCAGAAAATTGAGGATTGTTTGTAAAACCCAATGCTGTATAAAAAGCCATCGATTTTCGCGGGTCTTTTACAGCTAAATTGATAAAAATTTGTTTTGCCATTTTTTTAAGATTTTAATTGTAGACGTAAAGATAAATCAATAAGCTTTATGTTGTAAACCGAAATTTCATTTTGCTTACTATTCCTTTTATAGTCGCTATGTTTAGTGGAAATTCCAAAACGACATGGATTATGCTAAAGAAAAATAACACGGTATAACCTATTCTGAAATCGTACAAATATAAAATTATGCTAAGGCTCCATAGAAGGACTACTATGAAACTATTTCTTTTCGTTAGCGATTTGCTCCAGCCAATGATTGATGTTTTAGAAAACCAATTTAAATAATGATAGGTATAACAAAACGCGATAAAGATTTGAATTTTGATTCCTATTTCCGAAAGAAAGTAGAATTTTTCCTTTTCCAGCGGACTTACGATTTTTGCGATATAGGAATTAAGAACAGAAAACCGGCTTGTTGAATACGATGTTTCAGTATATGCCGAAACAACATAATCAGTTGGAACAATAGTGATGAATGCTAGTAGTATTGGACATAGTATTAAAAGGACAACTGCTATTATTCCTTCGTTGCTTTTAGTAGTTAAAGCTCCAAAAATCATAAATAACAGCGTAAACAGGTAAACATGTATTATAGATGGCAGGAACAAGCCCGCTATAATAAAGGAAAACGGAACATACTTTATGATGATAAATCCGAGAGCGATACTTGCCAAAAGAGACAATAGAATGTATTGCCACTTGGTAAAAAAGGCTAATCCTATCGCAAACAGAAACATAATCAGTATTATTTCACTAAAAAAAGTATTTAAAAATTTTGATAAATCATTAATTAAGTGTCCACCGGAATTAGTAATTATTGGAAGTTTTAAAAGAAGAGGCAAAGAAATCAATAACGAAAGGAGAATAAAAACCCATATCCATTTCTTGCCATTAACAAAGTAGTCGTTTTTTTTGAGCCAATTTAATTCTGTCAGGTAATGCAGAGGACCTAATATAACATAAGAAAAAATAAAAAGGTCAAAGGGCAGCTTCAATGCCAAAATAAAAGAGAATAATAGCAATCCAATATTTAGTATATCAATTTGTTTTGTTCTCAATTTTATCTTTCAAATTTTTAAACTTCAACGTGCTGCGGCTTTGCCCAGTGAGGAGCGTTTATGGTTAGTCGTAAAGATATTAAATTTTTAGCTGTTGATTTTATTGCTGCAGCAAAAGATAGGTAACAGGATTTATCTAACCATCGCAAAATGGCCTTTGTGGATTTCACCGTCTGCACGGGTTACATAAAACCAGTAATCATCAGATGGCATTAAATATCCGTTATAAGTGCCATCCCAAGCTTCGGAGCTGTTCATAGCCTTAATTAATTTGCCATGGCGATTAAAAATCTTTACATCAAATTCATATTCAAATTGTGAAAATTTGATGTACCAGGTTTCGTTGATTCCGTCACCATTTGGAGTAAAAAATTTAGGATAATTAAGTAGTAAAGCCTCGTCTTTTATAACACCACAGCCATTTTTATCCTTAACAAATACCTGATAAATACCAGGCACAAGGTTTTCGAATATATTGCTGTCCTGATATACAATTCCGTCTAAGGAATATTCATAATTCCCTAAGCCGGTTACGAATACTTCAATGATATTTTCATTAGCTGTCCAGTCCACAGTGTTTATAGAGGTTACCGTCGCCGGATTTGATAAGAATACGGTAAAATCTTTCCGCGAATTACAGGTAAGTGTTCCGTGGTCTTCAGTAACGGTTACATAATAATTTCCCGTAGCCGCAACCGTGATCGAATGATAAGTTTGGGTTGTTGACCACAAATAGCTGTCAAAACCATGACCTGCTTCTATCAAAGCGGTTCTAAATTCGCATAACGGATAGGTATCTTCCATATAAATCCTCGGCGAATCGATGAAGGTAAATTTAAGTTCAGCTACAGCATAACAACCATCTGCAGAGGTCACTCCAACATAAACTGTATTGTTTGTGTTACTCATATTATAGGAAGCAAAATTGGATATCATACCCGAAGAACTACCTGTTTCCGCTGATGCCACATTTGTATAATAGGTAAAAGTATAATTTGCCGCATTGGCAATCAGGTTTGAAGTAAACAATGTCAAATCTACATTTTCCGAGCCATCATTCAAGGCATCGCAAAGTGTTGTCTGATAATCATTTACCGAAGGTATCTGAAGATATTGTGAGTATAAATAAACATATCTTATATAAGAAGTACAACTGCCTTTTCTGACCATTATCCTAAAGGTGGCCGGCCCATTTAAATTGGGAAGTACAGGATCTGTCGTCCAGGTTAATCCACCATCAAAACTATAAAAATCTGCCGGTGTTTCAATGGTTAATGTCGCATAAGTGCCACAACCGGCGTCAATTAAACTGTAGTCAGGATAACTCTCTTCCAGATTGGTTAAATAAACATACACGTTTGGTGAGGTACAACCTTGTGCATCCTTAATTTTTATGATATAGCTTCCTTCAAATAAATTGCCCAGGGTGTTGGAAGTTTGCCAGGTTGTTCCACCATCAAAGCTATATTCGTTGGCGGGAGTTGTGATGATAATGCTTCCCGGATTCCCACAAAAAGGATTGTCTTTGACGTAAAGCGGTTCCAATAAAAACTCGCTGGTCAACTGAACACTGTTAAAGTTGGAAACACATCCCTGTGCATCTCTTGTCTTGATAAGGTATATGCCGGAAGGAAGTCCGGAAACAACATTGTTAGTTGTCCAGGTTACGCCATCATCAAAACTATATTCTGCAGCTGTAGAGGTAATAGTTATACTTCCCAATCCACCGCAAAAGGTCGGATCCACCGAAGTAAAACTTGGGAAGAAAGACAAGTATGGAATCAGGTTAACACTTGAGCTATAAGAAGTACAACCCGCCAGAGTCCTTACCTTAATCTGATAATTACCATAAGGAAGATTACTCATGGTTGAATTAGTTGACCAGGTAAGCCCATTGTCATAGCTATATTCCGATGCCGGAGAGGTAACCTGAATAGAACCGGTATTTGTAAAACAGGTTGGCTGTGTAAGGACTATCGAAGGCAACGGTGCCACCATATTGCTTAATATCGTTACCGTTCCATTGGCCGGACAGCCATTACTGTCTGTTACCGTTACGGTATACGTGCCGATTGAGGTTACCGTAATACTTTGTGTTGTTTGTAAAGTCCCGCCCCATAAATAGCTTGCTCCCTGCGTGGCTGTTAAAACAGTACTTCCGCTACATACATTTAATATACCTGTTATATGGACAAACGGATTTTTTACAATCAATTTAATAGGTATAATTTTATAACAGGTTGGACTCAGTGCAACCCTTATAAAAATTGTCGCCGAGGTGCTATCATAGTTTGCGAAAGTAGTGATCGGATTTAAATCCGCTGTAGCGCTGGCAAGCGAACTGAAATAACTAAAAGTTAAGCCCGGCTGCACAGGAGTAATCAAGGTATTTGCATTAGAAAGGTTAAAGAATTCCCTGCCGTTATGATTGGTATCGCACAAAGTAAGGTTTGCCGTTTGCACATTGATATCGCAACCGGTACAATTCAGAAACCAGATATCCCAACCGGGATTGGCATCGTCGTCTGTCGCCGAATTAAAACTTGCACCCGTACAAGCTGTTGACGGGATACCAAAATTTATTGTTGCACTAATATTGTACGTTCCAATAGTTGTATCAGGCAGATCAGCCGCAGCAATGGTAAAGCAAAACCTTTTTGTGACCAGGTCCATCGTAACAGGTGCTGATGAAGTATACACTATCGCGCCGCTTGCATCCCTTACATTCAAAACAATAGAGGTTACAGTGGCATTGACTCCACCGGAAGTCGGAAAGGTAAATTTACCACAAACCGAAATTGGCAATGTCGGGCAGACTTTGTACATTGGATCTAATTCGATGCTTCCCTGCAGGCTTTCGCTTGAATGTAAAAGACAAATGTCATCTACATAAGCGTAACCAAAATGGCCGTTTAATCCACATCGCGACGCCATAAATTCAATAGTAAATTCCTGATTGTCCGGAATGCTCGAAATATCCAATACGCCTGACTGCCAATTGGGAGTATACAAAATAATGCTTCCTCCTTCCACTGTGGGAGCCTGTGTAAAAATACAATTGGTTGGATCACCAATCAAACAAAACTCATCTACGACAGCTCCGGAACTATTAATAACCCTGGCCTTGAAAAAAGGCTGTTCGTCGTCGTGGTCGCTTTCAATGATGCTTTGGAGTACGGCTTTATAATTGAATTTTACCTGGGTTTCATTATCGGTCTTAAACCGTTTCGTCTGAACCAATCCCAAAGAGGTTGTGGATTCCTTATAATTTACCTTTAAGTTATATTGATCGAAGGCATTGATGTTGCCAATAAATTCATCTATGAAATTTGAAGGGACTGTTGTAGCCATTAAGCCGGTAAAAGCCGGATCGTATTGCCTGATCCTGTAGTTTGCAGCGCCTTCGATGTTTGCGCATTGCATTGGGTTGAGAGGATCGCCGGAAGTGTATTCAAAGTTTTTCAACACGTTTCCACCCGCAACTGTTTCAAATTCCTCAAAACCACCATTGGAGCACAAAGGCACAGCCGGAAGTGAAGAAGCAGAAAAGATACTTTTCCTGTTTTGCCCGTCAATGGTTTTTTGCCTTTTTTCAAAAAAGGCTTTTCTTTTAATAGAATCTGTAATCAAATGACCATGGCGGTCTTCAATTTTAGTTTTCCCATAAAACGGAATTGGCTGGCTGCTCTTTTCTGATTGACCTTTATTTTGGCCAACAATAGCGGTAACTGTCAGTAATAGTGCGAATAAAAAAAATGATTGTTTCAACGGCTTTATATACAAATGTCGCCAAATATAACAAAGTGCTTGTTCTGACAAGCAAAAAGCGATTTAAATACATAAATTTCGGTTGAATTGCAGTTTTCCGCTGCCAAAAAATAAATGAGATATTACGCTAAACGATGTTATACGGAGTCTTTATGCTGATTAGGCAAAATATTGTTGCTGAATAATTTTTTTAATTCACATTGACTGAAACAGTTGAGGGTACTGAAGGGAAAACCACCTGCTGTACATTTGCTCCGCTTATGTCACAGGAGTATATCTCATTTCCGCCACTTGTGGTGTTCCATACTATAAAGAATATTTTTTGCCCATCAGGTGAAAGTTTTGCATCTGCATTACCATTAGTAGCATTAAATTCAATATTTGCGGGAAGCGTTATCGGAACCTGGGTTTGATTGGTGCCGTCGTAGTCGGAAGTCCAGATGGATTGCCCTGATGGGTTGAACACCGTATAAATGAGTTTGTCGGTTAGTAAGGTCGTACTGTCCTCCGCAGAGCAGCTGATTTGAAACAATATGCCGGCTCCGGCAAAAGCGATAAGGTAAAGACTGCTTTTTAGGATGTTTTTCATGGTGGTTGGTTTTAAGGGTTGTGTTTTATGTGTATGAGCAAGATGCTCGCGCTAGCGGGGGTTGGCAACTGTTTTTTAAACAAAGATTGTAATACCCGTTCTTGGACAACGGTGTCAGGAAGATACCATTCAATTTCTATATCACTTAATGATTTGTGGTTATCTATTAACTCTACAATTTCATTTCTTAATAAATCACTTACTGAGCCAGTATGACGTTAGTGTCAAATATAACTTTTAATTTTAACTTTTTCTTTTTTGCCATATTGTAATATTAAGAATTTTAAAAATAGCTACTAACTTACTATATGAAATAAAATAGCTCATAATTCAATAACTTACCACTATTTTATAACGTATTCCCTTTCAAATATAATTTAATTTTTTAAAGCTTTGCTGCGTTGCTGCAAAAACATATATATGTCGTTTAGAACGATATCTTTAGCCCGATACCCTGATTGTCAGCCACAACAGACATGTTTGCTTTCCAATTATCGTTAGCCGTAACATTTTGGTTGTAATTTTCAACGGCAGTTTTTATTTTTTTGGAATACCCAATTTTTATAGGTATCGCTGCTAACACCATCGCGCCTCCAATAATAGCCATTTCCGGGCCAGTTTTATTTGTGCTAACGTTTCCCTGATTGTCTATCTCGGCTGTGTTTGTAGTCACTGCCGTAATCAGGTTAATTGCCGCGAGGCCCAATCCGCCATACAACAACACATTTCCCCATGTTTTCTTGTTTCTTCCGGCGTTATAGGATGCAAGTGCTGAGCGGTTCTTTGCCATCAAATCGCGGACGGTATCCGGTTGCAGCTTATCGGAACCGGAATCATATACATTTCCTCCGGAGCGATAAGTCAACTGTTGCGAAAATCCGGTAAAGGACATTAAGACAAGTAATACTAAAAATTTGTTCATTATATTGGTTTAAAGGTTTATAGAATAATCTTAATTGCTATTTTATAACGTATTGCCTTTCAAATATAATTTAATTTTTTAAACGACAAAACTTTATCTTTACCCGCGTAATTTTGTCCTAATGAAAGACCTTCTTTTAGTCACGCCACCCTTTACCCAGCTTAATACGCCTTACCCTGCGACGGCTTATTTAAAGGGCTTTCTGAACACTAAAAACATAAGCGCTTTTCAGATGGATTTGGGTATAGAAGTGATACTGGAACTCTTTTCAAAACAAGGATTGACCAAGATTTTCTCAACCTACAATGGGCAAGAGGCAATAGGCAATAGGCAAAAGGCAATAGATAATCTCCAACGGATTTATTCATTGCGTCAGGATTATATTAATACTATAGATTCGGTTATTGCTTTTCTTCAGGGAAAGAACCAAACACTGGCAAGGCAAATCTGTGCCGGGAACTTTCTTCCGGAGGCGTCGCGTTTTGAACAGTTAGATGACATGGAATGGGCATTTGGCTCAATGGGAATGCAGGATAAAGCCAAGCATCTTGCAACATTATACCTTGAGGATTTATCAGATTTTATCAAGGAAACGGTTGATGAAAACTTTGGCTTCAGCCGTTACGCCGAACGATTGGGCAGAAGCGCCAACTCGTTTGACGAAATGTATAGTGAGTTGCAAAGTGAGTTGACCTATATTGATACGATTTCATTGCAAATCTTTGAAAGAAGAATTACTGAAGTCCAGCCCAAGCTGGTATTGATTTCGGTTCCGTTTCCGGGAAATCTTTATAGTGCTTTTCGTTGTGCGCAATTCATCAAAACCAATTATCCAACTATAAAAACAGCCATGGGCGGCGGTTTTCCAAATACCGAACTCCGCGACTTAAAAGACAAACGTGTTTTTGAATTCTTTGATTTTATCACGCTTGACGATGGCGAATTGCCGGTTGAACTTTTACATTCGAATGTGCTTACTACTTCCAATGAATTTAAAAGAACTTTTCTTCTTGAAAACAACGAAGTCGTCTACAAAAACAATACAACCAAACCCGACTACAAACAAAGCGATGTTGGCACACCGGATTATTCCGATTTGCTTTTGAATAAGTATATTTCGGTAATTGAAATCGCGAACCCAATGCACAGTTTGTGGAGCGATGGCCGTTGGAATAAGTTGACGATGGCGCACGGCTGCTATTGGGGAAAATGTACATTTTGTGATATTTCGTTGGATTATATAAAACTCTACGAGCCGATAGCTGCTAAAACTTTGGTTGACCGGATGGAGGAAATCATTGCCCAAACGGGCGAAACCGGTTTTCATTTTGTGGATGAAGCGGCGCCACCGGCATTGATGCGTGAAGTTGCCTTGGAAATACTCCGCAGGAAACTGACGGTTTCGTGGTGGACAAATATTCGTTTTGAGAAAAGCTTTACTGCCGATTTGTGTTTGTTGTTCAAAGCTTCGGGCTGCATTGCTGTTTCAGGTGGACTGGAAGTGGCTTCGGATAGATTATTGGAACTTATCCAAAAAGGCGTAACGGTAGAGCAGGTGGCACAAGTCACACGCAATTTCACCGAAGCCGGCATCATGGTGCACGCCTATCTGATGTATGGTTATCCTACACAAACCGTTCAGGAAACGGTTGACAGTTTGGAAATGGTTCGTCAAATGTTTGAACTCGGAATCCTGCAATCGGGTTTTTGGCATCAGTTTGCTATGACTGCGCACAGTCCGGTTGGGATGTTCCCGGAGGAGTTTGGTGTGATTCCTGAGATGAACGACATTACTTTTGCCAACAATGATATACAATTTACCGACAAAACCGGAATTGATCATGATAAATTTAGTTTCGGATTAAAGAAATCGCTGTTCAATTTTATGCACGGAATCTGTTTTGAGTATGAACTCCAGGAATGGTTTGATTTCAGGATTCCGCATACTACAATTCCTTCCGATTATATTGTTTCGTGCCTTGAGAAAGAAAACAATTTTGCCATAAAGCCTTCGGCAAAAATTATTTGGATAGCAGGAAAGCCGTTAACGGAGACGTTTACAAAATCCAAAAAAGGCAATTCGTGGGAAATGATGAAATTGACTTTTCATGACAAAACAGAAACTGTTGAAATTTCATTGGAAAAAGATAAAGCTGCCTGGTTGGTAAACAACCTTGAATCGCTTTCTGTTTCAAATGAGAAAGCAACTACTTTTTCACAACTTAAGTCCGGTTTTGAAATTGAGTTTGAAGATTTTGAATTGTTTTGGTATTCAAAACCATTGAATACACTAAGAGAATTTGGCTTATTGGTGATTTAATTTTTTACATAAATTCTTAATAACTTGTTGATTGTTTTTACATGGCAAATGTTTATTTGTGTTTATTTGCCCTATTTTTAAAGGCTAAACAAAAGTTAATTTCCTGACTAATTATGAAGGTTAAAAAAACGTTTCCAAAAATACTTTGGTTAATATTTTCCTCGAGTATATTTTTCATCCTACTGTATTTTGCATTATTTTATTACACAAAAAAAGCAGAACGACAAGTCTATAAAACTACAATTGAACAATTTGACAATGAGGTTAAGAAGCTGCTTGAAGTTAATTCCAAACCCATACTTGTTGCGATTAACAATGATACCAATTGGGATGAATTCGTAAACTTCATAACAACGCGGGATGCCAATTGGTATGATGAAACCATTGGGAATGAGTTGGAAATTTATGAAGCTGATTATTTGGGCGTCTATGATGCGGATATGAATTTTATAATGAGAACGCCAACTCCGAAAATTAAGGCCATTGACTTTATCCCAAAAAAGGAAATGGAATTGCTGAATAAAGTTGGGATAAACAAATTCTACCTAAAAATTCCGGAAGGAACAGTCGAAGTTACCGGAGCTGCTATCCATCCATCTAATGATCCGACAAAAACTAAGTCTAAAACCTCGGGCTATTTCTTTGTTGTTCGTTTAATGGATGCTAAATACATTAAGAACCTCGAGGAACTGACAAGCTCCTCCATAATTTTTTCCGATAAGGATATCGACTTACCAGTGGCGGAGCATAAAATATCCTCATTATATATCTTAAAGGATTCGAATAATCAATTTGTTGGAAAGCTTTTATTTACCAGGAATTTCGAGGTGTATTTTGAAAATGCAATAAGACTGTTGTATGTTATTATCGTATTCTTTATCATAAGCCTGGTCGTTAATTTAATCTATACCCGAAGATTGGTTTATTATCCTTTGGATTTGGTTAGAAGAGCATTGGAATCAGGAAACAGGAGAGCGATAAAAGAATTGAAAAATACGACAGGTGAGTTTAGTTATATTGGAAACTTGTTTGAGGAAAACAGCAATCAGAAAATTGAGCTGATTAAGGCAAAGATAAAAGCAGAAGAAGGCGACCGGTTAAAATCTTCCTTTTTGGCCAATTTATCACATGAAATAAGAACTCCGATGAATGCCATCAATGGTTTTACCGAGTTGCTTCTTAATACCGATATCAGTGAAACTGAGAAGCTGGAATATTTGAATGTTATTGAAAAGAGTGGAAAAAATTTAGTTGGTATTATTGACGATTTGATTGAAATGTCAAAGATTGATTCGAATCAGCTGACGCCAAATTTGACCGTTGTTAATTTGGAATCCTGCATTAATGAACTTTACGAAACCGTAAAAATTACGATTAAGAATAAAGACATTGAATTTAAGTTAATCAGGCCCAAAATGCCTACTAAGTTCAATATTGTAACGGACGATATAAAACTCAAACAGGTTATTATCAATCTATTGACTAATGCGCTCAAATTTACAGAACGCGGCTCAGTTACTTTTGGTTATGAAATTGATGAGGAAAAAGAGCTTATCAACTTTACTGTTAAGGACACCGGATTAGGTATTGATGAGGACAATCATAAACATATCTTTGACAGATTCAAGCGTGTTGACAGCGACATTTCTATTAAGGTTGGCGGTTTAGGTTTAGGTTTGGCTATTACAAAAGCCTACGTCGATTTACTTGGCGGAACAATTAGCCTGGAATCAAAAGTTGGTGAAGGTTCGACTTTTTACTTTTCAATTCCGCTTGAGTATTCAAAAGCGGAACACATTACGGTAAAACAAATCAATAATGTTGAAATTCAAAAATCAGAAGGAGAGACCATATTGATTGCTGAAGATGACAACATCAACTTCCTGTTGTTTCAAAAAATGATGCAGCATAGGAATTACAAAATAATAAGAGCTATTAACGGTCAGGAAGCAGTGGATATCTGCCTCAATAATCCAAATATCGATTTGGTTCTTATGGATATCAAGATGCCAATAATGACAGGTTTTGAAGCGATGGAACAAATAAGGCCGATACGCCCAAATCTGCCAATAATTGCCCAAACAGC
>JAZKCP010000096.1:11172-17476 GCA_040388035.1 Bacteroidota bacterium
TATTTGAAATGATCAATAAATATTTAGACAAAGAAAAACCATAATGAAATTCAAGCTCCTAATCCTACACCTTATCCTTATTTCAACTTCAATGCTTTCTCAGAAAAAGCCGGTGGAAACTGACACACTCAGCGTTGAAAATGAGAAAAAGCTATCGTTAAACCTAGATATTGTCAGTCGTTATCTTTGGCGTGGACAATGCTGGGGTGGCGATTATATTGCCGTTCAGCCCACAATAGAATATCAGGTTACGCCAAAACTGACTTTAGGTTTTTGGGGAACCACTAATTTCCAAAACGATTATTTTTATTCGGATGGAACGCCAGGTAAAGGCTATCAGGAAATTGACTTTTATGTGACTTATCAACTCAATGACTTTCTGCAGTTTCAGCTTTGGGATTATTATTGGCCATCCGTCGAAAAAGTGGAAGGCGTTAATAATGGTTTCTTCAATTATGGAGAAGATGGTGTGAAAACGGTTGATGCGATGTTGTATTTTGATTTTTCGGAAGGCTATAAATATCCGTTTAATGCTACGATAAGTACGCTCGTTGCCGGAAATGATTTCCGTTATGACAGCAACGATGAAAATCCAAAACAAAACTTTACGACCTATCTTGAATTGGGTTATACCTTTACGTTGTTCGAAAAATCAAGCTTTAAAGCGATACAGGGAATAATACTTGACCCAGTTATTGGCGCGGTTTTGAATAACAAAGCAGGATATTACAGCTATGCTGATTATGACAAGGTTTCCTTTTGTAATATTGGAATCATGGCAACCAAAGAAATTGATTTAGGAAAAGGAATTACGATGCCATTGTCTTTGAACTATGTTCATAATGGGGCAACACAAAACACGGAAACCTTTGGCAAAAATTTCCTTGTGGCAGGAATAAGCTTTAGTTACTAAGCCGGTTCACCATAAAGGTCGAACTCGGTAGCGTCGATGATTTTTACATTGACAAAATCGCCTGTTTTCACATAGAATTTGGAAGCATCGATAAGCACTTCGTTGTCAACATCCGGACTGTCAAACTCGGTTCTTCCGATAAAATATTGTCCTTCTTTTCTATCGATAATACATTTAAATGTCTGTCCGATTTTCTCCTGATTCAAATCCCATGAAATCTGCGATTGCAAATCCATTATTTCGGCAGCACGAGCCTGTTTTACTTCTTCCGGAACATCGTCTTCCAATAAATAGGCGTGGGTATTTTCTTCGTGGGAATAGGTGAAACAACCCAAACGCTCAAATTTCATTTCCTGAACCCAGTCGCGCATGATTTCAAAATCTTCCTGAGTTTCGCCCGGATAACCAACAATCAAAGTTGTTCTAATGGTCATTCCCGGAACAGCGGCACGGAATTCCTTTAATAATTTAGTCGTTTTTTCTTTTGTAGTTCCACGACGCATTGATTTCAGGATATTATCTGAAATATGCTGCAACGGAATATCAATATAATTACAGATTTTTGGCTCGCGTTTCATCAAATCCAAAACATCCATTGGGAAACCGGTAGGGAAGGCGTAGTGCAGACGAATCCATTCGATGCCTTCAACTTTTACAAGGTTTTCCAATAGCTCGGCAAGGTTTCTTTTTTTGTATAAATCTAAACCGTAATAGGTCAAATCCTGTGCTATCAGTATCAATTCCTTTACGCCATTCTTGGCTAAACCTTCGGCTTCTTTTACTAATTTCTCGATAGATTGCGAAACGTGTTTGCCGCGCATGATAGGAATAGCACAAAAGCTGCACGGACGGTCACAACCTTCTGCAATTTTCAGGTAGGCGTAGTTTTTTGGTGTTGTAGTCAAACGTTCACCTAATAACTCGTGTTTATAATCGGCGCCAAGCGCTTTTAACA
The DNA here is from genome assembly GCA_040388035.1 of Bacteroidota bacterium. GTDB lineage: Bacteria > Bacteroidota > Bacteroidia > Flavobacteriales > Flavobacteriaceae > Flavobacterium. The sequence goes on from JAZKCP010000096.1 coordinate 13,041, forward strand.
AAAGCGGTAAATCAGTTGTGCCGAAATATTGATCCACATTTGGAATTTCCTTTTCTAGGTCGGGACGATATCTTTCAGACAAACATCCGGTAACGAAAACTTTGTCTACGATGCCATTTTCTTTTTTATCAACGTACTCCAGAATGGTATTAATCGATTCCTCTTTGGCATTATTGATAAAGCCGCAGGTATTGATTACCACAATATTACCTTCCTGTTCGTGCACCACATCTTTTCCGCTGGCTTTCAATTGACCCATTAAAACCTCACTGTCGTAGGTGTTTTTGGAGCATCCAAGCGTGATGACGTTGATTTTATTTTTCTTTAATGACTTAGTTCTCATAGACTTAAAATTGGAGTGCAAAATTACGCTTTTTATTTCGATATAAAATGTTAAAATAAAAAACCACCTCGAAAGAAGTGGTTCTGTTATTATAGGATAAAAGAAAATTAGAAATCGACCGAATAACTTATAGTCACATTGTTATTGTATCTGCTAACTCGTGCAGGATCAGTCATTCCTGAAGTCAGAAAGGTATAATTAAAGTTTCTATGATCATAAGAGTAAGCAATATCTATTCTGCTGTCGCCAAAAGTATATCCTAATCCGCCTGAATATCCGGTTAAATCACCGAAAGTCTGGTCCACTTTATAAGGACTTTGGTCAAAACGATATCCGCCTCTGAAACTTAGTTGCTTGTATTTATATTCCCCTCCAAGACGAACTTCTATTGCATTATCAAGTGCTGAACTCAAATAGGAATTTAATCCGGCATAATCATTTTTAGGCCTGAAAGAAGTATTGCTGTAGTTTTTCGTAGAAACATCAGCACTTAGCAATCCTTTTTTACCAAAAATATAGGCAATACTTCCAGTCCATTTGCTTGGGGTCTGAATTGTGTATGGCAAATAAACCATAGTAACACCGGGATTAAATACAATCGGATTTGTCGTGCCACAATCCGGACAGTTTGTAATAACAGCTTGTCTTTGCTCATCTTCGAGTCTGTACCAAGTTGGTGATTCATAAGCTACTCCAAGGCGTAAATTTTTTGTCGCTTTAACAATGGCACCAAGATTAAAGGAAAAACCATTTCCAAAGGTGTGCGTTTCAGTATCGAATTGTATTGCTTGTAAACCTGTTGTATTGTCAACAGTATCATACGATTCATAAACCGAAGTGGTTTTTATAATATCGGTATAATGATAGTTAAGATTAATCCCTAAAATTAAAATATCTTTATAGGATGTGGCAAAATTTCCGGTGAATTTACCATCATATCCAGTCGTTATAGTGTAATTATCCTGAAAATAATTTCCACTGGTAGGAACATTGGATACATAAGTTGAATTTAGATCGTCGTCTGAAACAGGGTTAAATATGTACGCATTGTAGCCAAGAAGAGCCTGTTGGTCGATAAAATTTAAGTCTTCAAAATAAGCATTTCGGAGTGTTTCCAAAGTTATTCCTCCTTCCGAAGGCAACCCATTTGCAAATCTTAAAAAATACTTATCGATAGAATTATAAGGATTAATCCCGGCGGAATAAATGCTGTTGTTGAAATTGTTATTATTTTCATAGTTAAACGCAAGGGTAAATTTTTTCCAATCGTTTTTAGGATTATTGTCTACGAATACAAAAGCAACTCCAGCTTGATTTAAGTCTATAGAATTATCATTGTCTTTAGCGGTAGTGCCAAAATATCGCGAAATGTTTTTCGAATTATAACTTGACGCTGTAAAAGTGGCATAATTATTATTTAAAAAAATGGAGCCTGCAGGATTCTGATTGATAGACGATAAGTCACCGCCAACTGCTCCAAATGCGCCACTCATTGCTCTAAATCTGGCTGAACCTGTTAGATTTTCAACAGCATATCGAAGAGCATCTTCTGGTGAGGTTTCCTGAGCTTGTAAGGCTGAAAAAGTCAACCCTGCGATAATAATAGTAATGTATTTTTTCATAGTATTTTTATTTTTAGTCAAAAAAATATCTATGAAATTTGTTCAATAACATAGATATTTTTGTTTTTAGAATTTTTTATCTTCTTCCTCCACCAGATGAGGATCTTCCTCCGCCACTGCTTCCTCCGCCATAACTTCCACCACCATAAGAAGAGGATCGGGTGTTAGAACTTGGGGTGTATGAGCGTACAGGGTTTGAATCAGTTCTTGTTGACTGAGATGAAGTGTTGGATCTTGTTGGGTTGTAAGTATTGGTTCTTACAGGGTTGTCTGTAGAAGTGCGTGTGTTATTATAACTGGAATTTCTTGTTCCGGATGTTGTATAAGAACTCCTCCCATTATTGAAATTTGCACTTCTTCCGTTAGTGTAATTTGAACTTCTGGTGCCATTTCTGACAGCATATCGACTTCCGTTTGAAGAAGTTGCATAACCTCTTCTTCCACCATTATAATAATAGTTATTATGATAATGATTTCCATACCAATTATTATAATAGCCTCCATAATAACCATAATAACTTGGACCATACCAATTATTCCAGCCTATGCTCCAACTTGGACCATACCAGCTATTCCAACCCCAACCCCAACTTGGGCCATACCAGCTATTCCAGCCCCAGTAATTTCCGTACCAGTAATTGTTCCAATAGCTATAACCCCAATTGCTGTCATAAACATTTACGGTTACGCTTTGAGGATTATTTCCCCAACTTGAATTATTTTCTGTTCTGTTAATAGTGTCGTTGTTAACAGTGCTATAACTCTCGACATTCGTAAAAGCCTGAGAGTCTTTGTTTAAGTCACTGAAATATTCCTGATATTTATCACTTTGAGAATTGTCCTTGTTTGTGACTTCTTTTTTGTTTTGCGAGTTTCCATAAACTCCATCACCATCATAGTAAGAACTATTTTGATAAGAGCCACATGAGGAAACCGCAACAGCGATTATTCCAAATAGAGTATAAATGGACAATCTTTTAATGGAATAAGAATAAGTTTTCATATCTATAGCATTTTTAATTGTTGGACTATACAAAAATAGTTAGTTTTGCCGAACTATTTAGTTAAAATTAGTTAAACAATTTTTATGCCAAAGTATTCAATATGAGTAAGGATTTAACAAAAAGAGCAGAAGATTATTCAAAGTGGTATAACGAACTCGTCGTCAAAGCAGATTTGGCGGAAAATTCAGGGGTTCGGGGTTGTATGGTTATCAAGCCATATGGGTATGCTATTTGGGAAAAGATGCAGGCAGAATTAGACAGAATGTTCAAAGAAACAGGCCATAGTAATGCCTATTTTCCTCTTTTTGTACCTAAAAGTATGTTTGAGGCTGAAGAAAAGAATGCCGAAGGATTTGCAAAAGAATGTGCCATTGTTACTCATTATAGATTAAAAAATGATCCTGATAAACCTGGGAAATTAATGGTTGACCCAAATGCTAAATTGGAAGAAGAACTAATTGTTCGTCCAACTAGTGAGGCAATAATTTGGTCAACTTATAAAAACTGGGTGCAATCTTACAGGGATTTACCATTACTGATTAATCAATGGGCTAATGTTGTTCGTTGGGAAATGAGAACCAGGTTATTTCTAAGAACTGCTGAGTTTTTGTGGCAAGAAGGACACACTGCACATGCCACAAAAGCGGAAGCTATCGAAGAATCTGAGAAAATGATGCATGTGTACGCCGAATTTGCTGAGAATTTTATGGCTATTCCGGTAATCAAAGGTTTGAAGACAGAAACAGAACGCTTTGCAGGCGCGGAAGAAACCTATTGCATTGAAGCCTTAATGCAGGATGGGAAAGCATTGCAGGCGGGCACTTCACATTTTCTTGGTCAGAACTTTGCCAAAGCCTTTGATGTGAAATTTGCAAATCAGGAAGGTAAACAAGAGCATGTTTGGGGAACTTCATGGGGAGTCTCTACCCGTTTGATGGGAGCGCTTGTAATGACACATTCAGATGATAATGGCTTGGTATTACCTCCAAATTTAGCTCCAATTCAAGTTGTAATTGTGCCAATATTCAAAACTGATGAAGAGTTTGATGCTATTTCTGTTGTTGCTAATGAATTAGTTGCTCAATTTAAAAAGCTAAATATTTCAGTTAAGTTTGATAACAGGACTACACAAAAACCGGGATTTAAATTTGCCGAATGGGAACTGAAAGGTGTTCCTGTGCGAATTGCTATCGGGCCAAAAGATTTGGAAAACGGAACTTTTGAAATTGCCAGAAGAGATACATTATCTAAAGAAGTGAAATCAAAAGATGGAATTGCAACTTACATTTCGGATTTATTAGACCAAATCCAAAGTGATTTATTCAATCGCGCTTTGGAATATAGAAATAACCATGTCACTGAAGTAAATACTTTTGAAGAATTCAAGGATGTTCTGGAGAATAAAACCGGATTTATTTCAGCACATTGGGACGGAACTCCGGAAACAGAAGAAAAAATAAAAGATTT